>LNEN01000305.1 GCA_001464155.1 Cytophagales bacterium Ga0077538
GAGCACGACGCCGGCATCGTGTACTGCCAGTCGCGCCGCCGCGTGGAAGAGGTGGACACGATGTTGTGCGAGGCGGGATGCTTCAGTCTCTAAATATATTGAAGAGTTCAGAGGAGCAGATTTGGGAATGGTTGTTTTTGACGAGACACATCACACCCCAGCCTCCACCTTTTTTGACATCGCTGAAGGACTTGCAAACGTTGGTAAAATTTTTGGTCTTACTGCAACGGACTACAGATCTGACGGAAAAGACATCCTCATTACTGCAGGATGTGGACCAGTCCTTATCCGACGCGACATTAAGTGGGGAGTCGAAAACGGATTCTTAGCAGAGCCTTATTTCATTATTCGTGAAGTTGCTACTGGCGGCAAAGACTTTAAAGATGATAAATTGAAAGCTTATAAAGAACATATTCTTAATAATCAGCCAATGAAAACTCGCATTGAATCAGATGCTCGTTCTATGATGGCTGCCGGTAAGGCGGTTTTGATTCTTGTAGATGAAGTTGCACATGGAGAAGAACTAGCTAAAAATCTAGGTATTCCTTTTGCTACAGGTCTAGATAAGAAATCACAAGATTATGTTGACCAATTGAATGCTGGCAAGATCCCTGGATTGGTTGGGACAGATGGTAAAGTGGGTGAAGGAACAGATACAAAGAATGTTGATGTTCTTATTCTTGCCAACTTTGTAGCCTCAAAAGGCCCTGTTACACAGGCCATTGGTCGTGGACTTCGTAAACAGGGTACAAAGACTAAATGCTTAATCCTAGACTATATTCCTAATGGATCCACTATGTTGACTAGACATGCTAATAATCGTATTGGCTTTTATGAAGAGATCAGCGACAAGGTAAAGGTGATTAAACTGTGAGAATAAAAGGCGATCTAAATGAGTTTTTAGGTAATGTTGAAGCTGATGTCAAACACGCTGTTCAGCAATCTTTTATAGTTAACGCTCCAAGCTATTATGGCGAACAGGTATCTTTTAACTTTAATGAAATGATATCAAAGGCTGTAGCAGTTGGTGTTTCTGCAGCTATGGAACGACTTATCGCTAGTCAGTACACAGATGAAGATTTTGAGCACGATATTGGACTTAAACCCTAGTATAATAACTAAATGCCACTTAGTAAAAAAGATCTATCTGATATAGCAAACGAATTCGCCACATCTAAGGGTGAACAGGTAGATGATAAAGCTGCTATTCCTAATGTTCAAGAGCAGGTAGATAAGAAGAATGAGCAAGCTGCTCGTTTATATATTCTTTATAATGATGCCCATATTGAGCGCGTAACTCCATATGAAACTGAGCGTCGATGGCTTGATGGCACTACATATACAACTATAACTAAACCTCAGATTGAGACATTTGCACCAGATACAGGAAAGGCTACGTACTTTTATCCTGTAAGTTGGACTAAGTCAAGCGCACAGCTTCAACCAAACGGCAATGGAAACCCTCAGACATCTAGCTCTAATTCTGAACAAGCAGTTTTACAAGCGACATTAGATAATAATGGCTTAATTGCCTCAGTATTACTTCTCCTTAATGGTCAAAGTACTGGAGCGCCATCGAGAACTTTAGATTTAGCATACAGTCCTGGTTCGCCAACATTAACATTTACAACTAGTCATAGTTTTGCTATTGGTAATTTGCTTTGGGTATCAGGTTCAGGAACATCAGCTTTGGTTCGAGTTACGGCAACAACATCTTTAACAGTTGATATTACGGAGATTATTGCTCCTGCTTCTACTATTTCAATAGGTGGAACAGCGGCATCGAATGTTGCAGGATTTACTAATACAGAACGTCAAAATTTGACATCTGCTTTATATCAGAGAATTCTAACAGAACTAACTAACAGAATTTCTACAGCAGCAGGTCTATACAATACGGCTTTAACAAATCAATTAGCTCAACTCAATATCAATATTGATGCGCCTACACAAATTACAGCTGCAAAGACTTCTATCAGTACAGCTAAAACTGCCTATACTACTTGGAGTACTGCACCTGCAACAGGCGTTGGCGGTCGATGGACAGATACAGTTCTTGGAAACTTCACAACTAGCTATAATTCCAGAAACTCTGGGATTGCTGCGCGAGTGGGTCAGATTACGACCGCTCTTGGATCAGTATCTCAAGATGCTGAGGGTAATTATTCTGGGAACGGTAATTATCTTCAAAGATTCAAGTGTTTAAATTTTCTTATCAATACCGCAAATGGGCCTCTTCAACAGGCTTTTAGTTTAACGGCGGCTAAAGGTAATTTTGAACAAAAGGTTATTAATAATGCCGATAAGTTAGCAACTTTCTCTAACTTAGTCCGCTATGCTGGGTTAACTAAGGATCCAGTTGGAAATACTATTACTGTAGATGGGGCCTCTCAATTTGCTCCAGGCGATGCTGTATTACTTTGCGGAAAAGACTTGCCCTCTACAGAATGCACCATTTCTAGTATTTCTGGCACTTCTGTAGTTTTAAGCATTACAGTGCCAAAAGAATTCACTAAGGCAGCTAAGTCTGGCATTATAAAGCGAGTTTAGTGTATAATATAAGTCATGAGACCAGTAAATAAAGCTGGAATTGACTTAATCAAATCATTTGAAGGTCTATTCCTAAAACCATATTTAGATCCTATTAAGATCCCAACTATTGGTTATGGAACCATTGTTTATCCTAATGGTAAAAAAGTTACGATGCAAGATCGTGCTATTACTGAAGCTGAAGCTACTGAATACTTAATGCACGAAGTTGAAGAGAAAGCTCATAATGTTGAGCGCATGACAAAAGTAAAACTTAATGACAATGAGTATGCAGCTCTTGTAAGCTTCGCTTATAATGTTGGTTGGCCTGCACTTGAGAAGTCAACTTTAATGAAGCTCCTGAATGCAGGGAGTGACCGTGGTGCAGTTGCTGATCAGTTCTTGAGATGGAATAAGGCTGGCGGCAAAGAACTTGCAGGATTGACACGCAGACGTCAAGCTGAGCGCTCACTTTTCTTGCAACCTGTTGTAGAATCTAAAGCAGAACACTTGCCATCCGGCCCCTCGGATGACGACATTAACGCAAAGCTTAAAAAGCTGGAGGACGAGATTATGAAGAAATAGATCGCTAAAAAGCCACCTTAAATTCTCCATTAAGTCCACCTGATGTTTCCCAACACTAACTTAATTACGGAGAATAAAAATGAAAATTCATTTAGCTACACTTAAAGCAGAACTAAAAGTTCTTGCAATCGAAATCAGAACATTAAAATCAAAACGCAAAGAGATGCGTGGATACGTACCTGGATTGAGCTCTGCTCAAGAACAGTTTCGCATTAAACATATTGCTCGTTGCCTTCTTCGCGGAAGAACACTAGAGCAGATAGAGCCAAAGCTTCGCGATCCAAACAGCTATCATCATGCATACATTCGCAAACAAGCTGCAAAGATTGTTGCTGCTGCACTGGAGGTAGAGAATGCAGCCCAGCCATAAACTCTACATCCTCGTTGATAAAAGACTCAACCCATCGCAGCGAGCTGTTCAAGCATGCCATGTTGGAATTGAGTTCGCAAAGAAGTATCCAGAGTGGAAACACCAGTCGGTTGTCATACTCGGGTGCGACGGAGAGATGGAGCTCATCGATAAGGCCGCTGAATTCCTTTTTGCGGGCTTATCGTTTACAACGTTTTCTGAAACGTATTGGAATAACCGCATCACTGCGGTCGCCGTACACGGAGCAGACGAAATGTTAAAGGAGTTATCCTTGATTTAATAGTATAATGTAAGTGCACGGCCGCGTAAACGGAGGGTGATTCCGGATAGAGGGTTGTAAAGAGTTTTACGACGTTCTTCCCTTGATTTGTTGCCCACCTGCTAGTACCTATGCCGGAGTCGTTGGTGTCACAGCCTCATCTCGCAAGAGACGGTGGTTACAAAGTGTGACAATAATCTAGCCCGTGCACCTTTTCTTCTATGCCCGAGTATGCTCAGTGGTAGAGTGCTCAACTTGGAATAAATTATAGTCGTCAGAAGTGATCAACTGCAATATAATTTGTTCAGCTTAAAAAGCTCACATGACGGTGGGAGTTAGTATAAGTACTAAATAGCTTGAGAGGACGGTGGTTCGAATCCATCCTCGGGCTCTAACTTAAGGAGAAAATATGAAGAAGTTGCTAGTTTTAACAGCTCTAATTGGGACTGTTATCTTATCTGGATGCACTGATAAGAAAGAAGTCAAACAAGAAGTACTGTTTGAACCTAAATTTACGTTAAATCAAGAAGTGACTGTTCACAAAGGTTTTCTAAAAGGTCAAACCGGCAAGATAATTAATTGCAATCGATGTAAAGCGGATGGCCAAGGAACATACGAATCAGATGTTGTTTGCTACGACATTCTCTTTAAGATCGATGGCGAAGATAAAATTTGGTCTAATATCTCTGAACGAGAATTGGAATTCTAATCATAAGCTCCGTTAGCTCAGTGGTCAGAGCAGTCGTCTCTAAAACGTACGGTCAGGGGTTCGAATCCCTTACGGAGCTCCAATCTTATGGTTAATAAACTCGGCGAAAACTTTACAAAACAATTAAAATTAAACCTACTTCCAGGTATTTCTCTTCCTCGTGGTATTTACCAGATGGAAATTCAATACGTCACCGATACTGGCGGCAATGTCACTATACATCACATGTTTCAAAGTATGATGCGCGAACTTAAAAATGAATACGATGTTATAGTTGGGCAAGATGTGCGATCGGTAGATGTTCGTATATTTTGTCACAATTCATTTCCAACCAACCCATTAATTTCTTATCGATACCAAATGCGTATTGATCGATTAATTCTGCTTAATCTTGCTGTTCGCCTACTAGATATCAAATAAAACCCTTTAGAAAACCGGGAAGGGCCCAGGTCTACTCTTCCTTAAAGGGTTTTTCTTACTTGCCGCGCGCGGCTCTCGCTCGCGAGTGCGTGCTCTGCACGCACGTAGAGTAAGTAAGAGTTCGAAACGAAGACCTTTGGTCTTCGTTGCGGGGCTGGTGTAAAATCTGATTTGTTCTGGTTAGCTAGGTTAGCCAGGGGGAATCTAGAGAAATTTATACCCGCGACAATGGCATTTTTAACTCAGTTCAGAAAATAAATTTTCACCACCAAGAAACCCCAAAACAGTATAATCACGCCATGAATAATAAAGAAAACATGAAAAAGATTTTTGACGACGCATTTAAAATTGAAGTTAAAGTTGAAGAGGGTGGAAAATTACCTCACAAAGTTCGTTACACCGACGCTGGCTTCGATTTATTTGCAACTGAAGATATTACGCTTTACCCAGGGCAATCTGGCAAAACTCCACTTAATATTCGACTTAAACTTCCACAAAACACTTACGCAGAAATCACTACAAAGTCTGGATTAGGCAGCAAGGGTCATTCGGTTCGTGCTGGTATTATCGACGAAGAGTATCGTGGCATTATTAATGTAATTCATTCAAATGTAGCGCTTATTGAAGGATTAGATCAAGATGGTCTACCATTAATGTTTACAGCTCCATTAGTTATTAAGAAAGGCGAAAAGCTCGCCCAACTTATTATGCATCCTTACAACAACGCTTACTTCATTGAAGAGGTTCAAGAGCTTGATATGAATACATCTCGTGGTGAGGGTGGCTTTGGATCAACTGGAAAATAATATTAAAACAGATTTATATTACGCTCTTGAGTTGCCATTTGCAAAGATTAAGTCTTTTAACATAGATCAAGAAAATCACTTCTACATAGAAAGACCTAAAACTGAACTCACTTTAGTGTATCTGATTGATCAGATGGACCAAAGACCTAATGCAATTATGCTAGGTGAGTTAGAAAAGCACATGTCTATAGTTTGCCATCAAATAAGTACAGTGTTTCTTTCTCGTCAATTTGAGCAAAGTGAAATTGGACTAAAATCAGTTACTTATAAACTTCAAGTTAAAGACTATGATGTCTTTCTTTCTGGACTAGAAGAAATAGGTCGACGAAGATATAACGAACAATTCACTAAAGCTTTAGAAGCGAAGCTCTCAGAATCCTGAGTATAATGTCTGGCATGAAGCTAGACAACTTTTCAAGCCTATTTAAAACATCTGTGCGCATACAGGAAACTGATGCGATGTCAGCTGATGCTGTTTGGCCAGCTAATACAGAAATATGTATCACTCGTATCCCTATTCGAAAACGCGATGGCTGGGATGTCAAAAAATTTGAAGAATTTGCAAAACGATTAAAAGCCAATATGGTTCCAAATGGAATCGTATTTCTAATCTGTTATGCTCCTATTGAGGCTAAGTCAAGACCTTTTGAGGTTGCCAAGTTAATGACTGACGCTGGATTTAATCATGTAGATAATATTGTTATTAAGAAGACCTGGTTCCCAGGCAAACGCTCAGAAACTAACTTAGTTAACTCACATGAATACGTATTACATTTCTGCAATGGAGATGTATGGAAATTAGATCGCCTTCCTCTTAGACAATACATGAAAGTTCACGATGATTTAAGTTGCCCAGGAAATACTTGGGAAATTGAGACCGGCTCCCTAGATGAGAGTTATCCGGTAGATTTAGCAGAGCTGCTAATCAGAATGACTAATTGCCTTCCAGGTTCTGTTGTGTTTGATCCACATTGTGGTGGAACAGGTTCACTAAAAGCTGCACTAAAACTGGGACATAGTTTCTTTGGTTTTGAAACTGATAAGAAACAGTTAAAGAAGTACGAGAAGGTAGTATCTGACTATAATGATGGCAAGCTTGATCAGCCAGAATCTAAGAAGCCTGCAAAGAAGATAGTTGAAGAAGGGGATGATTTTTAATGTCACTATACGAAAAATCTAAAGCAAAGAATATAACCGCTGATAAGCAAACTATTAAACAAGTAGTTCACGGAACAATTGACAAAATGGCTACAATCGTGGGAGCTACACTTGGTCCTGGTGGACGACCAGTTCTTATTGAGCGCGATTCTCTTTCTCCACTGATTACTAAAGACGGAGTTACTGTTGCTAAATCACTTGGTGTTGAAAACGCTGAGGCAAATGTTATTATTGATGCTGCAAAAGAAATCTGTTTGAAAACTGCTAAGGAGGCTGGTGACGGTACTACTACTGCCATCGTGTTAGCAAATGCAATCACTAAAAATGGTCTTAACTTTCTTGATGCGAATCCTAAATACAATCCTCAACGCATGGTTAACGAACTACAAGACGTATACAGTTCCATCATTATCCCGTTCCTTAAGAACAATGCTATTGCAATTAAAGACAGGGATTCACTTGTCCACGTTGCAACAATTTCAGCTAATGGTGATAAAGCTATCGCTGAAGCAGCTGTCACTGCTGTTATGGCTGCGGGAGAAGACGGCCACGTTCTAATTGAAGAAGCACAAGGAAATCAACTTAAAGTTGAAACAATGGATGGATTCATCGTTACTTCTGGTCTTAAAGACATTGGAGCTGCAGGTCGATTATTCTTCAATGACCGCGGATTACAACAAACTAAAATGGATCGTGGACTAGTTTTCCTATTTGACGGAACTCTTAATGATTTAAAAGTACCGGCAGCAATTCAACAAGCGATTGAAGGTACTGAGCTATTTGGTTTACCCGTAGCAGTGTTTGCTCATAATTTTGCGGATACAGTAATTGATGCTTTTGCTAAAACTACTAAAGGCGGATATACTGTTGTTCCAGTAAAGACACCTATGTCTGGTGTAGCCAACTCTCGTTCTAGCTTTCTACATGACATGGCAGCTTATACCGGTGCAACTGTTTATGATCCTGGAACATTAGATACTTTTATTACAACAGACGGTACTGCAGGTTTTGGTGCTTTTGATAGCGCTAAAGTCGGCATGTATGAATCTGTTGTTCAAGCAATCCCTGACTCTGAAAAAATTGATGCACGCTTAGCTGAGTTGAAACACTTAATGGATGTTAGTCCATCTGATTTTGATAAGATGCATATTAAAGCTGCCATTGGTAAATTAACTGGCGGTATCTCAACTATCTGGGTTGGCGGTGGATCTGAATTAGAAGCTCGTGAAAAACGAGATCGTGTTGAAGATGCTGTTGAAGCAGTAAAGAGCGCTATCGCCGAAGGAATCGTTCCAGGCGGTTGTGCTGTTCAGCTTGTTCTTTCTCATATTATTTCAAGTCATCCCAATAAGAAACCTTCTTGGGATATTATGGCTCAATCTTTAAGTGAACCATTCAATCTTCTCCTTACAAACTGTGGAGAGAATGTTGAAGAAGTATGGCCTGTTATTGGTCAACACGTTATTGATAGTGCAACAGGCAACAAATTACCAACCAATGTATTTGACGCTAACCAGCACGTTATCGTTAATGCGCTCGATGTTGGAATCATTGAGCCTGCTAAAGTTTGTCGGGTAACTATAGGTAATGCTTTATCTGTAGCTTCTTTATTAACCACTCTTGGCGGTATCGTGGTTTCTCCACGCAATGCAGGCTTAGAGCAACAACTTGAATTGTCCAAAGGGGCATTCAAAGAAATGATGTCCGCTAGTACCGGACACGTAGGTCAGGAGTAAATATGGATTTTGTTAAAAATAAATATGGAATTGCGTTTTTGTTGATTGCTGCAGTAGCTGCAATACATTACTTTTTCTTTTATGAGCCATGCCAGCAACCAGATGACGTTACAATTGCTATGACTCAATTATTTTGTGCTCAAAGTTTAGATGTAGTCACTGTTAGAGCAGAAATATGCAATAAGCTTTATAAAGTAGAAGAATGTGAATTTCAAGAATCTGATAGAAGTGCAGTTGAAAAATACTTTTTAGATAAAGTTAATGAGTGCGCAAGAGCTCAACTAAAAAACAGCAATCAATGCCTAGATAAATATGAGGATCTATGATAGATTTTAAAGGTTTATTTTCAAAAGAATGGGTTCGTCTTGTTGGCGTGCTGTTGATTGGTATCACAATCGGCGTCATCTTTTATCCTTCAAAGCGTATTGAAGAAAAGCTTACACAGAAGCATCAAGAAGAAATTATCTCTCTTAAAGAAGTTCATTCCAAGGAGCAGAGTCAACTAACCGAGCAATACAATTCTTCTTTAAAAGAATCTAAACAAATTAAAGAAGAATCTGAGCGCAAGATTTCTAAACTCAGTGATGAGGTTAAAAGCCTTAAGTCTAAGACTAAAGTTAGCACTTATAAGCTAGTTAAGCCTGATGGCACAATTGAAGAAAAGACATACTCTGAATCTGAGATAGATGAATCTAGTAGAGTCGTTACTTCTATTCAAGAAGAGTTTAAACAGAAAGTTGAATCTATTGAAAATCGATATGCTCAAATCCACAGTGAGCGTGTAGTTGCAATTAAAAAAGAATTTGACTCTAAAGAATCTCAATACAAGAAAACTATTGATGAGCTACAAAAGTCTAAGACGGTTTCAGTTAATGAGAAAAAATTCGGCATAGAGGCTGGAATTACTAATGAGAAAAATTATTATGGACATGCTACAATGGATGTATGGGGTCCAACATTCATTGGTGTTCATGGTGAAATTAGCCCTAACAATAACTCTAATAACCTGGGAATTGGTCTTGGTTTGAGGTTCTAATGATTTTAAATTGGTTAATATTCCTTACTTTTGGACTATTCTTTCAAGGAATAGTCTTCTTCTTTTATCCGGTTGTTTATCTAGCTTGGATGCTTTTTGTTTATAAACCTGTTGATAAGAAACAGCAACCGCAACACCAATTCAATATAACCCCTGGAATTGGCAAAGCAACTATATATAATGGTGCGCTATTAGATAATACAGATGATCACGGTGCATTTTCAATGTATGGTTTTATTCAAAAAGAAGGTTTAGAGCTATTAGTTGAAGATGGATCTTTAATTAGAAAGCGCAATGCAGATGGTACTCTTAATCGCAGAAGAGTATCAGGTGATGTTGTGGTAGCTTGGTTTTTTGCTAACGAACTAGCTGTTAGCAAAGCTTCCGATGAAACTGTAAAAAAGGTTACAGATACTTATATTAAAAACTTAGGAACTTTATCTTATGATGACGTCGCGCAAGGCTATGTATCCGCTCGCTGCTCTAACTTTGGTGTTAATATTGCTCTTGATTCTGACTTTTTAAAGCTATCTCAACCAGCAGCCGGTCCACAGTATTACACTACTGCAGCAGTTCTTGCTGGGGCTTATAACAAAGGTTTTAAATATAAAGCTTTATTTTGGGCTCATTGGATTGTTATGGGAGGTTGGTATTGGGCATTTGCACCTGTTATTTATCCTGACCAAGAATCTCTATGGTATGTAAGAGATATCACGATGAAAGCTTTATATATTCAACTGCAAACATTTGGTCCTCGTTGGTGGATTACTAAGCCAATGAAGTTTATCAATGATAAGATTACAACTCATGAAAATGATTTATTTAATGCGATGATGGGTAAAGAAATTGGCCCTCTTCCAGAAGCAATGAATTCTTTCTTTAGTCAAGAGAGCCATGCTTCTTCATACGAAAATGATAGAATGAGTGCGTATATTCCAGATGCTATCCGAAAAATTAAACAAGAGACTAAGTACAAGTAATGCCAAAATATAACTTCTTATGCCCTAAATGTCAAACAAAGACACACAAGTATGTGCCAACAACTGTTGAGCATGTTCCATGTGTTTGCGGTGAACAGATGGATCGTGAGTTGCCAAATACTAATAGTCCAACTGAAGTTCGTGAAGTAGTTGATCCTTACACTAATCGCAAATGGGGTAAAGATCATGAAGCCGTTTTAAAGAAAAGAAAAGAAGATCATTATTGGGAAGTAGAAGTTCCTAGACTTGTACAAACATATTCCACTGAGACTTGCATAGAACAAGGTTGGCTTGTTTATAACGACAAAGGTGAGCTGGTAATCAATAAGCCACCATCCAAGCGTTAAGTATAATTCATGAATGCGCGTATTAGATATAGAAATTCAAGACATTTTATCAGTTCAAAATGCAAAGATGTCGTTCGAAGACAATGGCCTTGTATTAGTAGAAGGCTGGAACTATGATACTCAAAGAGCGAACGGCGCAGGAAAAACAGCTATTTTCAACTGCCTTGCATTCGGTCTTTATGATAAGCTTCCTAGAAAAATTACTGCATCAGAAATTCTTAGACGAGGATGTAAAACAGGCTTCGTTAAAACTCGCGTCTTATGTGGTGAGGATGTCTGGACAGTTCAAAGATCTAGACCAAAAGGCGTTAAATTCTTCAAAAATGATGTTGAACAGAACATTACCCAAGATGAATTTGAATCATTTATCCGGCTCAACTACCAACAATTCCTTCTTACAATCTACACGCCACAAGCAAACAGTGGATGGCTTGTCCGATTTCTTAGTTCACCTGATACCTCAAAGAAAGAATTCCTCCTTCAACTTCTTAATCTCGACCAGTTCAGCGGGGCTAAAAAAGCTGCCGATGAGCTTATCAAGCAAAAGCAAGCCGCGATAGATCTTGAATCTAATAAGATTACAAATGCTCGTGCCCGTATTGAAACTTATGAAGAGTCGCTGATAGATGAAACAGCCTTAACTAAATCCATCAATGATATGCAAGATTCGCTTTTATCTATTGCAGATGAAGAAATCACCCTTGCTCAAGTTCCTAAACCAGATCTATCTAAGTATGTGAAAATTGAAGAGGATATTAGAAATAAACAATCTGAAATTGCACAAGCTAAAGCTAAACAGACACTGCTACACGATCGTTATCGTGAACTAAATTCCACTATTACTGAGTATGATGCGGACAATGCTTGCAATGAGTGTGGAGCTTCTCTTGATACTCCAGAGGCTAGAACTGCTCATGTAGATCATCAAATTAAAGCAAAGCAAAAAGCATTAGATATCAAGAAGCAGATCGATGACACAGATTTAATCCTTGCTAAAGAGCAAACTGTAACAGATTTAGCTAAAAAGCTCAGAGATAAAAAACAGCAAGAGTCTGCGGATTATCAGGCTGCTCAATTGCGATTGAGTGAATTGCGTTCTTTTACAAGAACCAAACAGATTCAAATAGATGCTGCGCTTTTAAAACTAAAAAATTCTTCAGAATTATCTAATAAGATTAAAGTGTTACAGGATAGCGTTGATATATCATTACAAACTATATCTAGCAATAAACGGGATTTAGAACTTTATAAAACCCTATCTGCTGTCTATTCACCTACTGGGGCCCAAGCTTATGTGCTTGATTCTGTTGTAGATTCATTTAATGAAGTAATTCAAAAATATATCGATATTATGAGTCCAAATATGAGCTACGTCCTTAATTCATTCAAAGAGAATGCTAAAGGGGATGTAGTGGCAAAGTTCTCAGAAACCCTTACTAAGGCTGGCACAGAAGTATCGGTTGGATCTTTATCTGGTGGTGAAGAAAAAGGCCTATCATTATGTGTCGACTTTGCACTCCTAGAAGTGCTTGAGACGCAGTTTGGAATGAGCCTTAACCCTATCATCCTTGATGAACCATTTGATGGCCTAGATGCCGCAGGACGTGAAATAGTAATCGATTTATTAGAGAATCTAGCTCGCAATCGTCAAATCTTTGTTGTAGATCATGCTTCTGAAGCAAAAGCCCTATTCACTAAGGCTGTTAGGGTAGAACTAAGAAACGAGATATCAACGATTAGCACCCAAGCCTGATAGAATCTAAGCTATGGAAGAACTTGTTAAAAAACTTGAAACTATCAAAGAGCTTATTAAGGCCATTCGCCAAACTAAGCAGCAAACTTCTCTTCCATCAATTCCTCAGATTCCGGCCCACCAAACCCCTTCAGCCCCTTCGATGACTCCAAAGTCTGCTGGTGCCCCAAAGATAAGCTCAGGCCAAGGTCCAAATTCTAAAAAAGACCCTCGTAAAGTTGCTCAACAGATCAAAGATGGATCTATGTCTACAAAGACACAAAAGGTTATGTTGAAAGCGGATTCTGTTACTGGTCAATGGTATTTAGAGCCAACTGACCCTTCTAGTATTTAAGTATAATCTCTTTGCATGGCAAAGAAGAAACCACCATTTAATCAAGAAATGGCTATTCGTGGCGCTAACCGAAGGTTATTTGCTCGCTCGCCATTTGTGGTGGAAAAATTAGAAGAGTCTCGTCAAGAATTTCCTCGATATAAAAAAGATGGAACATTGGCTAAAAAACCATGGGTAAAACGTCAATGTGAAGTCTGTAGCGCTTGGGTCGGTAGCACTAAGATAGCTATTGATCACATAGATCCTGTAGTTCCACCAAACGGCTTTCCTGCTAGCTTTGATATGTGGGATCGAATCACAATGTTCTTAAAAAGATTGTGGTGCGATAAATCTAATTTGCAGCGGATATGTGATGACTGTCATGATAAGAAAACCAATGCTGAGCGAATTGAACGCTTAAAGATTAAATACACTCAAGAACTAGATACATTAGAGCAGCAAATACAATTTGCTAAAAAAGATATTAAGCGTCATGGCGCAGCCTCAGATGGTTATAAAAATTGGATTAAATATATTAATAAGTATCTTGCCAAGAAAAAGACTTCAGGTTTAGAAGAAATTGTAGAAAGAGCCTTGAGATTAAAACAAGAAATCTTGGAATTAAAATCCAGTTTCGACAAATAAGGAGAATACAATGGCCGGAAGTAAAGTTTTGAATGAATCGTTTGTAGATAACGCTGAGAACATTAGTGAAGATGTCGCTGGTGAACTTATCGTGGCTTCTACCCAGAAGATCAAAGAGATTGAAGCTGAGCGTGATGCTGATGAAAAATTAACAGCAGCCAGACAGATCGTAAAAGACATCTCTAGTGCCTATAGCTCATCTATTAAATATGAAAGAGCTAAAATTAACTTTCTATTAGAAAAGATTGAAGAAATCCAAAACGGAGAAGTCAATCCTAGCTCAGGTGCCAACTCCTGATAGAATATCTCTATAATTTGGAGGTTTTATGAGTTTAAAAACAGATTATTTTGATGGGGCCACGGGCCTACAGGCTAAATGTAATGACGCTTTTGATGCTGGTGTTACTTTTGTAACTGTAACCAATTTATCGGCTATTAGTTCGGCTTTAATCAGTTCTGCTGCAGCTGGTAATACAAAATTCACTACTACTCTGATGACAACTTATAATCCTTCAATTCTGCGTGGAAATAAAGGTAATAACTTGATCTTGAAAGCTTACTTGGCTGGAATTCAGCAAGGCTTGGCCGATCAGGAGATCTATAACTACGAATGTACGCCATCATTAAATGTCTCTGATTCTGTTGACACAAAAATTGATTTGAACTTTAATTTCCAAACGACTTAATAACATCTAGACAAACATATTGAAAAACCAGGCCAAAAGCCTGGTTTTTTCTTTTTGTATAATGCGTCTATGAAATTTGGACGCAATACCGTAAATTATTTGTGGCTTGATGGTGAGACTACTGGTCTTGATTCTCTTAGAAATGACATCGTACAACTGGCTTGTATTGCAGTTGTTGGCGGTGTTGAGCAAGCTGTTACATTCAATCAATACTGTCAACCAATCGATTGGAAAGAGATTGACCCTGGAGCTCTAGCAGTTAACGGTCTCACAATTGATTTTCTAAAAAAGCAACAAACACCTCAAGCAATGGTTAATAACCTAGTCTTGTTTGCTAAACAGTTTAATTGTAAATTCATTATTGCAGGCTATAACGTAGGTTTTGATAAAGACTTTATTGCTTCTTTATTTAAAAAAGTTGGCAGAGAAGCTGATTTCCTTGCATTGTTTACAGGCGATATTCGCGACACAATGAAGCGAGCAAAGACCCTAAAGTCTCAATTGCCTACGCCTAACATTAAATTAGCCACCCTTGCGGCACATTTTGGTATTCCAATTAATGCTCACGATGCTCTTTCTGATATTCAAGCAACAATGAAGGTTGATAAAATACTTTCTGATATGCTTGGTGAAACAGAAGTGTTCGTTGCAGAAGAGCATGATCTTCTCGACGTCTCATTCCCTGAGCCTGCACAATTACATCTTCATTCTATGTTTTCGCATACAGATTCTTTAAATTCTGTCGCTGAATGGGCTAAATGGTGTGTTGATAATAAAGTTCCAGGTTTCTCGATTGTAGATCATGGTAATGCGGCTTCTTTATTTGATATGACTCATTTAAAAGAAAAAGTCATAGGAATTCCTGGTTCCGGTCTTCATGTTAAGCATGGTGATCAAATGTTTTATCTTTCCGCTTGGGCTCAATCAAATCAAGGATACAACAACTTAGTTAAATTGGCATCTATTGGCTGGGCTAATAGAATCGACATCTCAGACATCGAATTTCCTGTTGTTTCACTAGAAGATGTAATTTCTAAACAAGAAGGAATTGTATTTGGTGTTCCAGGTATCAATGGTCCTGTAACTCAAATGATTATGTCTCGTCAATTGACTGAGGCATCTACTCTTATTCAATACTTAAATGATAATCTAGATATTCGTTTAGAATTGGCATCTCTTGATGCTTATAAATACTATGATTCTGCTATTGGTTTCCGTTCTTACAATATTGATGGCGGAAACATTCAAAAGCATATCAATATATTTTATAATTCAATAGCAAAGCAATTTAATATTAAAGCTATTCCTGTCTCAGATGCTCATTTTATTAGTCAGGAAGATAAGATTGTTCAAGACTGCGTATCTAGAAACTCATACAAAGATGGTCGTTATTTCTTTGAATCTCGCCACGTAACACGTGCTCAAGAGATGTATTCTGTTTTAAAAGCTCATCTAGGTGACGCTTTATCTTATGATGACTTTGAAGTAATGATAAATAATACCTATGACATCATGAATCATGCTGCATCTATTAAGATTAAACATGAGTTCCACTTGCCTAAAATACAAATACCAGACTCTTTAAGAGTTAAGACTGATGACTATAATATGCAGACATATTATTATATGATGCAAAAGATCAAAGAACATGGTCGTTGGAATAATGACCCAGTTTATGTAGATCGTTTTAAGCGCGAAGTTGATGTCATCATGAAGAATGAAACTCTTAACTTTCTTCCATACTTTCTAGTTTATGAAGATATTTGCTCTTATGCTAGATCGTCTGGTTTACCTCAAGGTATTGCGCGCGGATCTGCCGGTGGATCTCTTCTAAGTTATTATCTTAAAATTATCCATGTTGATCCTGTGGCACAAAATCTACCTTTTGAGCGTTTCTTAAGTCATGCTCGTATCCGTGCTGGATCATTCCCAGATATCGATCTAGATATTGCACGTCGCGCTAGACCTTTAGTTATGAAGTATCTTCAAGATAAATATGGTCTTGGATTTGCTCAAATGGCTACATTTTCTAAAATGAAAACTAAAAAAGCCATTAAAGATGCAATGTATTCGCTCTATGGTCGTGGTGGTAAAGACCCTGAAATTGTAGCTGTATGTAATGAAATTGATGACTCTCCACAGGGCGTTGATGAATATGATTTCTTATATGGTTACACAGATAAAGAGGGTGAAGAGCATAAAGGTGAAGTTGATAAAAAGCCTCTATTAAAAAATTTCTTTGAGCAGCGCCCAGAAGTAAAAGAAATGGTTGATAAGCTTATTGGCGCTATTGCAGGATGGTCTCGTCATGCTTCAGCGTTTGTTATTTCAACTTTAGATCTTTCTGATGGTCGTGTTCCTACTATGATAATGTCTGATAAAGAATTAGGCGAAATCATGGTGACTCAATTTGATGCCCCAATGGTTGAAAAATGCGGAATGGTTAAAGCCGATATCTTAGGAATTAACACTCTTAATATGGTTTCTGATGCTCTTGATCTTATTAAAGAAAGACATGGCATTGATTTCCGTGAAGAAGAGAAAGGTGTTCCAGCAATATATCGTCTTCCTGATCGTGATAAAGGCGTATTTAGCGATTTCTATAAAAGAGATACTGACTCTACATTTCAATTCAACTCTGATGTTATTAAAGGTGCAGCTCAAGAGTTTGCACCTTTATGTCGAGAAGATCTATCTTTAATGACAGCACTTTATCGTCCAGGTGCAATGGATGCTCAAACAGAATTTGTTCTTGCTGGAAGTAATTCTAAAAAGCTTGGAAAAGAAGGTCGTCCAGAAACAATGGCAGCTACTAATAAATATGTAGGTATTAGAAATGGAAACATCCATGAGGATTACATCCATGAAGATCTAAAACCTTATGTTAGCGATACTCTTGGAATTATCGTTTATCAAGAGCAAGTAATGGCAATTCTAGTAGGTCTTTGTGGATATACTTTAGAAGAAACAGATATTATTCGTTCTGCGATTGCAAAGAAAAAACATGAAGTAATTATGGCTACGTTTGGTCGTATCCGTGAGGTTACAGCATCTCGTGGCTGGACTCCTGAGCAAGCAGATGCGCTTTGCAACACTATTATGGCTTTCTCTCGATATTCATTTAATAGATCTCATTCTTGGGCTTATGCTGAATTAGGATATATCACTCTATATCTAAAACATCATTATAAGTTAGAGTGGTGGACTGCAGTTTTAAATAATGAGGACAATGGTGATAAAATCAAAAAGTATATCGCGTATCTCGGAGATACGGTGGTTGCACCCTCTCTCTCACAGCCAACGCAAATCTTTGCTATCAAAAATGGAAAAATCGTTGCCCCTATTAGTGCTATTAAGTCGGTTGGGCCTGCTGTCGTCAACGAGTTGGTCTCAAAAGGACCATTTACTTCATTGGAAGACTACGTATTGCGGGTCAACCATTCTCGTGTCAATATTGGCTCATTCTCAGCCTTAATTAAAGCAAGAGCTGCAGACGACTTAATGGATCAATCTATTCCTGATTATGTTGAGCGTCGCTTAGATTTAATGAAGAAATATCTTGGTCTTCGTAAATCTAAAACTGAATTTAAAGAAGATATGTATGACTTGGACGCAATCAAAATCTTCTTACAAGAGAAAGAATACAATAGCTCATTTAATCGTCATCTCATGGCTGATCCTGCTATTGGTAAGATTTTAGAGTCAAAATGGTCTGCACTTACGCCCACTGGTCGTCAAGGTATTCCATACTATATGAAATCTGCACAAGGTAGTGAACACGATACCTATGTTCTTGGTTCAGTTAAAGTTGGCGAAGGTCTTCTTAAAAAGAACTACGAAAAAGATGTTGCTATGATTCTTTTATTTGATAGTTCTTCCTATCGCACAGGTGTTTCAAAGAAAACAGGTAAACAATGGCATTTGTGTTCTGTAATGTTATCTGATGGATATAATTTCATTGAAGCATCATTATGGGATACTAAGAAAGCTTTAGGTTGGTCAAAGGACACAATTGTTTATGTTCGCGGTCAATTAAAAGCTGGCTTCAGAACAGCTCTAAGCTTAAACATCACAGAGATTGAAAAAGTAGAATAAGACTCTAAAGGAGAATATATGGCTAAATTTGTAGTAGTAAAAGAAGCACCAAAAGAATTAAAAAAAGGTGAATATCTTATCGACAAACCTTCATTTGTGGAGCAAATTGCTTTACATAAAGCGAAGAAGCCTCGCAATGGCTTAACTGGCTCTCACTATATTCGTATGGTTGTAGACTCAATTTCTCAAGCTTATGATCCTGAGAATATGACTGCTTATTCAATTAAAGCTCACAAATACGAAGGACGTAAATTCGATACTGATGAACAGTTTAATGATATCATTGTTGAAGCATTAACTCAAGATTATCCAGCCATTTTTCCTAAATATCTTGAAGTTAAAGTTCGCAATCGTCCAGCTGGAACAACTACTGTGTATTATGTTGACAGTAATATTTCTGGTCAATATGAAATATTTTATCGCAATGGTTTGGGAGAAGAAAAAGTTGAAGCTCCACAAAAACCTAAATCTGATAAAGTAGTTGGCAAACCTGCAATCACTAAAGAAGAAGCAGAAGCCAAGAAAAATCAAGCAGATAGCCAATAATTGTGCAATTAGTATAAAGCCGTGGTATAATATATTCACGGCAATTACGCCCATGAATAAACAGTAAGTATACACTAAGGAGTATCTATGTCTCAATCGAAGATCAAGATTAATCTTGACAGTCTCAAAACACGTCGTGAATGGAAACGTCATAAAGTAAAAGACGGTTCAAACGTGTACCGAATCCTCCCGCCTTTTGGCGAATCTTCTAACGGCTATCCATACAGAAAATGGCAGATCATCTGGGGTTTACAAGATCCAGAATCTGGACGTGCACGTCCTTTCGCTTCTTCAATGACAAGTGAAAAGAAATGCCCTGTTACGGAATACGTTCAAGAATTGAAGAAAAAAGCTGAGGCTCTTAAATCACAACTAGCAGCTGCCGGTGTTGATGAAGAAACTCAAAAAGAGCGTCTTGGAGCTTTAAACAAGCTGATTTCTGATTTAAACCCTAAAACGGTTTATATCTACAACGCAGCAGATAAATCTGGTGATGTTGGTCTTTTAGAGCTTAAGTCTACTGCTCAAAAGAAAATGAAAGCTGAAATGGCTCAATACATCCAAGATTACAACCAAGATCCAACGTCTTTAAATTCTGAAGACACAGATTCTGGATTGTGGTTCAATATCACTCGATCTGGCATGGGTCGCGATACTGAGTACGATGTTAAGAAAATGCAAATTAAAACTAAAAACCCTACAACTGGAAAGATCTCTTTTGAAGATGATCGCTCTCCACTTCCTGATTCTGTCGTAGAGAACTATGACAATTTAGCTTATGATCTTGGTGCAGTTTACCAAGTTAAATCATACGATGAATTGGCAGAAATTCTTGAAGCCAATATGGCTTCGCTTATCGAGATTTGCCCTGATGCAGATCTTGGAGCATCAACGACTGTTGTCAAGTCTGCTGCACCTAAAGCTGCTCCTGCGCAAGCGCAAAAGCCTGTTGGTACAAAGACTGTGACACTAAAAATGGATGATGATGAAGAAGAAGAAACGCCAGTTGCTACCACTACTCGCTCTACAAAAGTTCAAGCAGCTTCTGTAGAAGACGATTTCTTGGCTGAAGCTGACGCACTTCTAAACTCGTAAGGAGTAAAGATGAGTGACGATAAGCAAGTGGCATCAATAGATGTTACTCAGCTTGCAGTCTATCTTAATAAAGTTAAAGAGATTGCGTCCATCAATAAAATGATGGGCGCAACTTATTTAAGAGACTTTATTGAAGGTCAAGACGTTGCAGGCGCAATGTTAGCACGAGCAATTAGAGAAGATGCAAAAGCAAAAGCACGTTTAGAACATGCTGAAGCTGTTGCGTATTTAGATAATGCTTCTGCTTATCTACAATCAAAAGGTATTAAAGACAGTTCTGAGGCTCGTAAACGATATGTTGATATCGACGAGACTGTTGTTGCTGCTAAGGATAAGAAAGCTCAGACAGAAGCTTTAGTATCATTAATGAAGAACAAACTATCTGTCCTGCGTCAAGCACATGATGATCTAAAAAAGATCTTATATGGTGATACGCACTTGACTCCATACGAGGGGATGTAATATGTCTAAATGGATGAGTAAATTGACCGCAGATTTTGGTGTGGTCGCAAAGAATCTAAACAGTAAACTTCCAGCGGTTGTTCCTACACGATCGCCTTCACTTAACTGGGCAACTGGTATTGGTGGATTTCAACCAGGTAAAGTTGCCGTTCTATACGGTCCTGAAAGTTCTGGTAAATCACTTTTAGCAATGATGGCGGTAGCTGATGAACAAAAGAAAGATAAAGAAGCCATCTTTGTGTGGTTCGATGCAGAATTCTCATTCAATCTACCTCTCTTCACGAAGATTGGCGGAGATGCTGAACGACTTATTGTACGTAAAACCAACGACCCCCTTAAGATATTCGACTATATTGGAGGTGAGATGTTGGAAGCACTACAGGAAGGAGCTCCAATCCGTGGTATCGTTATTGATTCTATTAAAGCGATTAGATATCCTAAAGAAGCAAACATGAAGCAAACTACCGACCAGAAAATGGGCGGAACTGGTGCATCATATTTACCTTCAGCACTCAAGCTAATTATTCCTGTTATTGCTGAATATAATCTATTAACTTTCTTTATCCAACAAGTAACTATGGAAATCGATCCAATGAAAGCTTTACGTAATCCATACGTAATCACAGAAGGTCGTGCTCTTAAGCATGCTGCAGATCTTATGTTGGAAATTGTTAAATTAGATACTAAAAACGGTATTGTTGAATCTGGAGAAACAATCTCTGGAGCAGCTCAACAGACAGGTCATAAAGTTCGTATTAAAGTTAAGAAGAATCGTCTTGGCGCCCCTGCTCGTATGGCACAATTCACTTATCATTATGATAACGGTATTGTTGACACCGCTACAGAGATCTTTGAACTTGGAAAATCTTTAGGAGTTGTATTTCATCCAATTAATCCAGAAACTGGAAAAGTTAATGCTCAAATGTGGGCAGTTGGAAATCATCAGCCTATCCGTGGTGAAGCTAATATGCTGGCTTTTGTTCAAGGATCTAAAGCAATTCAGGAAGAAATCATGCAATCATGCTTTGCTCATAAAGATGCAGCTGTTCAAACAGATGCAGATGGCATGGTCGTTGGCGATGATGCTCTTGATGACATCAATATAGATTTGGAATAATCATGATTACAGCTATTGGCGATGTAATGAGAAGATGCTACGATAAAGGCTGGATTACCACAAGAGACGGTAATGCCAGCGTTCGTCTTCGTGGTGCAAATTGTGTTTATATTACGCCTAGTGGTATTCGCAAAAATACCATTAGAGTTGAAGATATTATTAAAATGAAGATTGTTTCTGGTGGACAAGAACTTCAGATTCCTGAAGGAACTAAACCATCTGGTGAGTTACACATGCATTGGCTTCTTCAAAGATCTGCCACTAAGACTCGCGCAGTTCTCCATGTTCATCCTACTCATGTTATTGCAGCAATGCATGCTGGTTGGGATTTAAAAGAATTATGTAAACCTTTTGCTGAAATCTATCGATATACAAGAGTTGGACCCAATGTCCCAGAAATTCCTGCTGTTACAGAGCAATTAGGTAATGCTACATATCTTGCAATGTGTCCAACTGATAATTTAGAGTTTGATATAGTTGGTCAAGTTGGTCATGGTGTATGTGCTGTTGCAGGTGATCCATGGACTGCATACGAGCATGTAGAAAGATTAGATCATATATGCGAAATAGTCTTAAAGAGTGGTGTGAAACCACCGACATCTCTATAAATGAAATAGAGCGCCGAGCAAACGAATGCGTTGAAAACGGTGGCTTTCCTACTTTAGTATTCATAAGTTCTGATCTATATGCAGAACTACAAAAACAAATGTCATCGCACGTAAGATTCTCTGGTCCTGGAGTGCCTGCTTTTGGTCAAGCAATCATGAGTATAAATGTATCTGCAGGATCTTTAAATGTTCAAGCAGTAGTAAAATTGCGTAATTTTTTATTAATTGGGCGTAAAGAAGATTTTGAAGCTTTTACTGCAAACGGTGTTGATCCAGTATTTTGGAATGATCAAGAGCGAGCACGAATAGATAAAGCATTTGAAGATTTAGTTATTTTGGAAGGCAAATATGAGACTTAATTGGATGAAACCAACATCACATCACATGCTTATGTATAGTGATGTATTACAGGCTTGCAATGAATTCTATAATAGGTATGGAGTAATACCAGATACAGTTAAGTTTTCTTATAAAGATTTATCTGAATTAATGTCCAACTTACCTTTTAGTGTAAACACACTAGAAAAAGGTAAACAGTATTCAAATTACCTAGCGATTCCTGGTGGCCTTGTTGAACTTGCTGTTATGGAACACAATGATGAATCTATTGGTGGCAACTTAGGAGCACCTTCATTTTTTGTAGTTGAATCAAATCATGTCGATCGCGAGTTTGAAAAGATTATCCTAAATAAGGATCAGTCGTGAAAGTTCTATTCATCGGGGATCCTCATCTTAAAATAACCCGCTTCGATTTGGCTAAGCAATTCTTGACTTGGGTCAACGATATTATTGCACAACACAAACCAGATCTAGTTGTTAATTTAGGAGATACATTTGACACCCATGCGGTAGTTCGTTCTGAAGTTCTTACTGAGTTTATGAAGCATGTGGAATCTACAAATAAAACTTGTCCTTATATTTATTTACTAGGCAATCATGATATGTACAAGCCTAATGATAATAAATATCACGCGCTTAAGCATCTTAAAGGTAAGATTAAAGGGTTCACCATAGTGGATGAATTAATTAACTTACATGGGATGACATTCGTACCTTATGTCCATAAACCAGAAGACTTCCCCAAACAAACGCTTCCGATCTGTGTCGCGCACCAAACCTTCAAAGGAGCAGATTTCGGAGACATTACCACGAAAGATGGCGTTGATGCGACTAGCGTTACAGGCGCAGAGATCATCATCTCAGGACACATACATAAGAAGCAGCGCTTGGCCACCGGAGGACCAGAGGTCATATATTGTGGTAGCCCGTTTTCTCAGAGTTCTTCAGACATTAATCAAGTTAAGGGTGTAAGTATTTTTGATACGGAAACGTATGCGGAAGAATTTATTGTCTGTCCACTTCCTACGTGGCGCGGAGTCAAATTTCAATTAGATCAAAGTTTTTCTGCATTAGATATGCATGAGGAATTAATGCAAACACTTAATGATAAAGATCATTGGGTGATTGAAATTACAGGACCAAAAGCAGAAGTAATTGGATATCTTGGATCTAAAAAAGGCAAAAGTCTGACCATAGGTCGAGATGTAAAAATCAAGACCGTATTTACTGATAAAGAAAAGCGACAAGTTCGAATAGAAGCATTATCACTATCTCACATTGTATCAGAGTATATAGATAAGGTATATAACGGTTCTATCGATAAAGATTTACTTAAGTTGACTGCGAAGGATATTTTCGAGTCACTTAACAACGGTTCCCACCTGGTATAATTAACTCAGGTGAGAACACCTAGGAGACAACATGGACTCTAAAAAAGAAGTAAACCTGGAGGAGTACGTCGATCAAAGACGATGGCTGTTAAATAACGGCTTCATCACTGACGATGTAAAAAACCAGCTATTCTTTTGTGGTTCTATTGTCCATAAGGAAGTACAAGCTGTTGAGTTAGATTTAGAACCAGAAAATAAAAAGGTTCATTACAAGATCTACGTAAACTCAGATCTCATTAAGAAGATTAGCAAGTATCACGTTCTCTCTAAGTCCACATCATTGTTTGATATGTGGCGATTCAAGCGCTTCCTTAAAAAAGAAGGAGCATTGGACTTCCAACAAATCCTGACTAAATTAGTCAAGGATTATTGCGGACCCACTTGGAGCGTCACACTTACAGTATTGGACTTCAACACCTACGTAGATGGGCTTGGAGAACAAAGTGAGATCGCTGGACGAAGTCAGCAACTTGATCAATTGCCTGAGTAACGACGAAGACGTAAGGCAAGACCTTTGGGTTCATTATTTGAGCGGTGCATCCGTTGAATCATTTGAAGCGCGCCTAGTGCGAATTAAAGTTGAGCACCAAGAAGATTCAGAGTTACAAAAAGCAATATGGACATTAATCAATAATCCTATTTCGCAAGATCTTGCGAAACTTATCGAAACTAACTTTACTGACTATGAAAGATCAATTATTTGCTGTCTTATACTTGGACTTGATTCAGGTCGCATTTCTGAGATAAAAGGTATTAGTCAGGTACGTATTAAGCAGACTCTAGCAACTATCAGGTATAATAAATGTTGGGAAGAGGCTTATGGCACTAAAGAAAAACCTAACAGAAGAAGAGCGATACGGTCTTAGCGAAGAAGAGATCAAACTCGCTACTAAACACTTACGTAAAAATAAGACGGCTGGGGCTCTACAAGATTTAGAGGCTGCCAAGCTTTATGAAATGTACCTTCTTGGTGACTCAATTGCTAAGATTGCACAGAATTTTCCAAACTATACAATTGGTCAAATTGCTTTAACGGCTGCTCTTAGAGGCTGGGCCAAAGACAGAGACAAAATGCAACACACCCTACAAGATAGGGTTCGTGCAAAAGTTGTTAAATCTGTACTAGATCAAGTTGACTTCCTTACTTCTATGATGGCTGTAGCAAATGCAGAGCACTTAGAAGCCATGATCAAATACGTTCAAGATCCTATTAATAATCCAAAACCTGCAATGCGGGTAACTAATATCAAAGAATATAAAGATGTTGCAGAAACTCTTTATAAGATTGTTGCTGGTTCTACTGGTGGCGGCACTGGAAAAGGCAAAGATAAATCTCCAATGTTTGATGCTCTTACAGCTTCACCTAATAAGCAAAATCAAGAGCCAGAAGAAGATGAAGACTTTGATATTACTAAATTAGCTGACGCTATGCCTACGCCAACTGGTAAGGAATAATGGCTAAGAAGAAGGCACCGAAATTAACATTAGAGCAAGAGCGCAAACTTTTGCTAAAACCATGTCGCACTAAGCAAGAGCTTAAGGGCTGGATCAAATATTTCCTAAATCTAGAACTACCAGATGTAACTGTATCTCGTTACTCAGATACAAATCCCTTACAGGTTATTTGGGAAGTTTATGATATTTGTGTTAATAAAAATAACCCTGAGAATATTAAAGAATTACTATTTGTTGCCGGTCGAGGTTCAGGAAAGACCTTAGGTATGGCTATTGCTGAACTTATGGTTATGTTTCATGATTCTCGTGAAGTTGTGCATGTTGGGGCTATTCAAAACCAAGCTGAACGTTGCTATGCTTATCAAAAGAACTTTCTATATAATCGTAAATTAAAGCCACTCGTTACACCTCCTGATATTCCAGAAGAGCAAAGAATTTTAGAAAAAGCTAATATGTCTAAATCTCTTTTTAATATTGGCGGTGAAAAGATTACACTAGAAGTTATCCCTTGTACGTTAAAAGCCTGTAACGGTCCTCACGTTCCCCTCGTGGTCGTGGATGAGATCGATACGGTTTCTGGTGAAGGTGTGAAGGCCTTCAAAGAAATCTCAGGGATGCTTGACTCCCGTAACGGAAAGAAAGCCCTTCGTGTAGGTATCTCTACGCGTAAGTCACGTTATGGGCTAATGAATAAGCAAATTGAAAATGCTAAAGAAGAAGGTCGTACTGTTCGCCGCTGGACTGCATTTGAGTTCATGGAGCGTTGCGATGATACTAGATCAGGTACTAAAAAGATTCCACTTTATGTCAACCAAGACAAAATGGAGACTTTAACTCAGTATGAATTTGATAAAAAGGAACCTGTTAAGCAAAAAGAATACACAATGTATGAAGGTTTTGAAGGTTGTGCTAAATGCCCTATCTTCTCAATTTGTTTAACAGATGCTAAAAATCAAACATCTACTTCTCCTATGTTAAAAAATTTAGATGTGGATTTGATTCAAAAAGTTAAAGCAGAAGGCGCCGATTGGGCCCTTGCTCAGTTAATGAACTTGAAACCTTCAGTTGAAGGGATCATTTATCGTGAGTTTGAAGAAAAGATTCACGTTAAAGATTGGGATCAAATGTGGAAGATACTTACTGGTAAAGATTATCCAGGTGAGTGCTCTCATGATAGATTTGTTGCAAAGTGCCATGAAATGCAACTTCCATGCTATGCAGGGATTGACTGGGGATATTCATCGCCTAATACTGTTGTTTTCTTCTTTATTGATAAAAGAGATAATGTCTTTATAGTTTGCACTGATGGTATGACTCAGATTTCATCTCCTGCCTGGATTCATCACCTTAAGACTAAATATCATCTTAAGTATAGAGTTCAACTATATGTACCAGATCAAGCAGATCAAGGTGCGATTCAAGAAATGAAAAAAGCAGGCTTACCTACTGCAAATGATGCAAAGAAGCCTGAGATCATGGCTGGTATTCAAACAATTAAGAAACTACTTAAAGTTCCTGGTGGATCTGAAGCTAAACTATTTATTAATGAGGAATGTCAGCATATTATTAGTGAATTTGGTTTATATCACTATAAACTTGATGCTGCTGGTATGGTTACAGATATTCCAAACACAGATCACGATCACTGGTTGGATGCTTTACGTTATCCACTTTCTTTGTTATTAGGTAAAAATAACATAGTTTTAGGTGGTGGACTAGATTTCGATAATACAGAAGGTTTGCGAGATACTAATGGTTCTTATAGCAGAACACCTACCGCTGCTGAATTTGCGCAAACACAAGGAATTCCGTTTCAACAAAATGAACCGGATGCTTCAAAGCTGGGAAAAATTGGTAAGAAATCTGATTTAGATGACCCAGATGATAGCTCTGGAAGCCAGGGCGGCTTCTTATGGTCCTTTTAAGGTAGAATAGCTAAATAGAGGTGCATTGTGGCAATCTGGGATGACTGGTTAAAAAATAGAATTAAAGGTGAGATTGGTGAGCTGTTAAAAGCTGACGGCGTCACTGTTGATAATGATGCTCAAGCTGCAGCTCCAACTGGTATGGTTACTGGAGCTTATACCGCTGATGTGCTTCCGGATCAACCCGAAAACAACGATGTTTCTAAGCAAATTGGCCGTAAAGCCATTATTGATGATCCGTATTTTGAGCAAATGTCAAATACGGTCAATGTTAAGCAAAAACTTTCTAGACTTAGTAATAAATCACTTAAAGAAGTTTCTGTACGCGATTGGCTAGTTTCTTCTATTATTCAAGCCCGTGTTGACACATTGTTGCGTTTTTCTCGTCCAGAGCATAGAAGACATGAAATGGGTTTCCGCTTTGTTAAGAAAGACCACAATGCAGAATACAGCACTGAAGAATTACAAGAGATAGCTTCTCTTGAAGATTTTATCTATAATTGTGGTCGTAAAGAAGGAACACCTGTTGAAGATCGAATGTTGTTTGGTGAGTTTTTAAAACTTACTGTTCGCGATGCTTTAACTTTTGGTCACGTAGCTATTGAAAAAGTTAAAACACGTAAAGGTGGATTACACCGAATTCGTCCACTTCCTGCTGAAAACACATACCTACTTCCTCAGCGTATGTCAAAAGAGCAAATTATCCAACAAGATCAAGCGGCTCAACAACAGTTTAAACAGCCACTATCAAACAATGATCCTAAAGCTAAACAAGAATTAAATTTAGCTGATAATGAATACTGGAAATTCGTTCAAGTATCTTATAATATGCAACCAATGAATTACTTTGGCGATGAGGATATGATTTGGAAGAATTTCAATCCACAGAACTTTGCTGATTCTCAGGGCTATTGTTATTCTCCACTTGAACTTGCTATTATCAATGTTACTAATCACTTGAATGTAGAAAACTATAATAGTAACTTCTTTACTCATGGTTATGCTGCACGAGGAGTTCTTCATTTAAAAGGGACTGTTACACAATCCCAATTAATGAATTTCCGTCGTCAGTTTTATAACACTATCTCAGGAACTCAACATGCTTGGAGAACTCCAATTGTTGCTGGTCTTGATGAAGTTCAATGGGTACCAATGTCTGGTTCTGCGAAGGAAATGGAATACATTAACTTCAATAACCACTTAATGCGTATCCTTTGTGCACAATTCCAAATTGATCCAGTTGAATTAGGTCTTGATTACTTAGTTTCTGCTAATGGTAAATCTCCAGCTCAACAATCAAATAATGAATACAAGATTGAATATTCACGTGAGCGTGGTTTATATCCAATCTTAATGTTCATGGAAGACTTAATTAATTCTGACGTTTTGCCATCTATTGATAAAGATATGGCAAATAAGTATCGTTTTGTGTTTACTGGCTATACAGATGAGACTCCTCAAACTGAAATTGCCCAAATGCAAGCTGAGATGACTGTATTTAAGTCAATGAATGATCTTTTAATTCAATCTCAAAAAGAACGAATTAAAACTCCTGCTGCAGATCTTCCATTAAATCAAGCTTTCTGGGCTTTGGTTGAAAAGAATATGACTAAAGGTGAGATTCGTGAAACATTCTTTGGTGACAAAGGTGCTTCTCAACGTCGAGAACTGCAATACATTCCTGGTGATCCAGCATTTATGAGTTGGCAACAGACACTGCTTGCTATTGATAATGCTAAGAAGCAAGAAGCTCAAATGGCTGCTCAAGGTCAATCTGAAGCTCAACAACAAGCTATGGAAATGAAACTTAAAGAGCAAGAGCATGGTCATAAAGAAGCTGCTCACGCTAGAGATCAAGAAAAGCATCAAATGGAAATAGAGCAACTAAAAGCTCAAGCTGCTGCTGATGCTGTTGGTCATGGTGGAAACGCTCTTCGCGATGCTGCTAAAAAGTTTGGTGCCTCTGGTGCATCTAACGTTGGTGGAAAAGTTATGGCTAATCCAATCAATAAATTAGACGATGAGAGTTAAAGAGTTATATATTGTAAACGATATGGTAGTCGACGAGGACTACCGTCTTGCTTATATAAAATTGCTTAAGGTACTATTTCGTCTAGAGATTATAGATAAAAGCCTAGCAATGGAACTCATTATGAAGTTTACACCGCTCTTTGTATAATCTCTTCTGATGAGGAGATTTCATGGCATTAGTATTACTTGAAGGTTTAGATCGCACAGGTAAATCTACCGTTGCCGCTTATTTTGAAACACTTGGTTTCGAAAAGATTCATCTTTCTGCTCCTGCTAAAGGAACCACTCCAGATCAATATCTACAAGATATGATTGATCTTGTTTCGTCTGCTGCAAATAAAGATATTGTAATGGATCGAACTCACTATGGTGAATTAGTGTGGCCACAAATCTATGGGCGTAAAGCTCTTCTTGATGAAGAGGCAATTGAGGCTCTTAGAGAAGTAGAAAATTCTGTAGGTGTTCAACGCCTATGGATGACAGATGATGACCTTAAGGCTCATTGGCAGCGTTGTGTAGATAATAAAGAACCTCTTGATAAGGCACAGTTTACTCGTGCACGAGGATTGTTTTCTTCAATTGCCAACCAATATGGTTTTGAAAAAGTCACACTACAGACGTTCCTTAAGCAATTTCCGGATGCTCAAGCGATTGTAGATGCACAAAAAGGTGCTGCACTAGAAAGTAAAACATTACAAGTAACTTCTTCTGGTGGTCAAACTACGACTACTGAAGTTGAAACGCCAGTTGCGCCAGTTAGTTCTACATCGGCTAAGTATCCACAAAAGTCACGTGAGCAGCATACTTTAGAGGTTGCAAACGCTATTAATGAAATTTTATCAAAACGTATCCTCAAATCAAAAGGAAACGTGTATGATGATATTGAAAACGAAATGCGCCACTTCCTTCATACTAAATTAGGCAAGCTTTTAGGTGGCGGTTCAAATTCAAATGAACTTTCTTTAACTCAAGATGAAATTAAGTTTTACAAAACTATGTATAAAAGAGCTAACGATAAAGGAGCTAACTAATGAAGGGTTTTCGCGTACCACCTCAGAAATCTAAAAATGAAGAAATCAACTCACTTAAAACTGAGTTGGCAAACTTGCAAATGGCAGGTCGCATCTCTCAGATGATGACTCAACAGCTTATGCAGTCTGTTAAAACAATGTCAGAAGATTTAGGTTCTGCTCTTAATCAACTTTATGAAGCGCAGTATAAACTGAATGCAGTTCAAAAACTTCTTAAACTAGATGCAGTTGAACTTAATAAGATTGGTAATGAAATGCGTCTTGCAGACTTTGAAGAAGCTTCTGCGAAAGCCGATCTTAAAGATGGTCTTATTGCTGGAGAAGCTGTAGAAGCTGATAGCACTATCACTATTACTTCTGTTGCAAAAGATGAACAAGGAAATGATCGCGGTATTTTCCGTTCTCGCCTTAAGCTGTCTGAATCTGGTGTTCCAGATTTGATTAATGGATTAGCTGGCAAAAAAGCTGGAGATAAGCTTTCTGTTAAGCTTAATGGAATTGATCATGAAGTTGAATTACTAAGCGTACGTAATCCTACTGCAGTCCAAGCCGCGGCGGAAGTATCTCACTAAAATGGCTAATGAACCAGTCTCCAAAATGGACAAAAGGTGTCCTAGACGCCTTGAACAAATGCCGGATGACTGGTGCCCGCTTGCAGTGATGCGTCTAAAAGCTATTCGTAATGCTGGTCGTGAGTTAACTGAAGAGGAAGAAGCACTACTCCCAGGTTGTCCTTGGGCAGTTGATCATCAGTTGGCTCATTACTGTTTCTTTGAGTATTTATCAAAATTCACTTCAGAGAAATCTATATCTGATATAGAGTTAGCTGCACTTCTCAATGTATCTGTGGATACAATTAAAAAAATAGAAAAACAGGCCCTAGTTAAAATGAGAGAACATAAATCCTTTGCCAACCTTAAAGGTGATGGCCCAGTTGTCTCAGACTCAGATTCCCCCGACTATAAGATATATCGCTAACTTAGAACCGTAGTATAATCTATGGTGTGGCTAAGAAACCTCTAGAAATTGACATGATTGCCGGCTCCCAGCTTAGGGACACACAGGGAGAAATGCTCTCCGTGGAAGGCGCTGATATATCTGAATTACAAGCTGGCCGTGGTCGTCTTAATGATAATCATGGAAAAGGCTTCTTTAATGCTATTGGTCGCGTAACCGATGCTAAAAAAATCTTTAAAAAAGAAGATTGTGAAAATGAAAGACAAGAGTATTACTGGAATAAAGTAAAAGCTCCTTTTATTTTTGTTAAAGGCTATCTATATGACGATGAAGATCATCCTAATGCTAGAGCAGCTGCCGCTATTTTAAGAAACATACATAAAACTGATACACCGCTACAGCTGAAAGCTTCAGTTGAAGGTGGAGTTCTTGCTCGTGGTGTTTCTGATAGTACGTTGCTTGCTAGAACTAAAATTCATTCGGTGGCGTTAACATTTACTCCTGCTAATAACAATACCCTTGTTGAGCCTACCAGTCTTAAGAAATCAGAATACGATGAGGCTGCAGATATGCTTCTCATTAAATCTGTAGTTCATTTGGCTCAAACAAATGTACCTTCTTTCCGTCATATCGCTCGCGATGCTTCAGCTACAAAGGTTCAAAATAACCTTACAAAGCTTGTAGATCTTATGAGAGAGTTAGGAATTGAAGGAGAGATTACAATCCCCTCTAAACAGCAAATTCTAAATAAAGCTTTAGAGCAAAAAATTCAAACTAATATAGAATTAATAAAACAAAAGATGGCCGAATTAAAAGCAGAAGAGCTTGAAAAAGCTGGTATTAAAAATGCTTTAGCGGCTGCTGGCATGGGCGCTGCATTAGCAATGAGCCCATCAATGACTTCACAGAATGATTCATCTCCAGTAGCACCTTCTGTACCTGCTGAAGCTCAAAAGCAAAAAGCTTCTATGCAGGAAGTATATAGCCGAGTATCAAAAGAGCACCCAATGCTTGGTGCAATTGGTATGAAAGAATCTTCTGGTGGAAAAAACCTTAATCATAAAACGATGAAAGGTGGAATTCACGATGGAATGACAGCTGGCGGACCATGGGGAATGATGCCACACTCAGCGGCATTTGCTATTAAAAAAGATAAAGATTTAGCAGAAAAGTACCCTAAGTTAGCAGAAATTGCAAATGATGTAGATAAACATCATAAGACATTTACAGATACATTCAATAATGATCCTGAAGCTGCAGCTGACTTTGCAATTTCAGCATATAAGAGAAATAAGAGCAAAACTAAGAGTGACCATCAAATGGCTTATAGTTGGCTTAATGGTTTAAAAGGTTCTTGGAATAAGTATAAAGAAGGTGGCCAAGCTGCCCTAGAGCAACACCCTTATGTACAAGGCGTAATGTCTGAATATAAGAAGTTAAAAAGTGAAAAAGTTGAGCAAAAGAAACCACTTAAGAAAGCTATGACAGCTGGATATGGTGGAGCGGCGTCCCCTACGTCACGAGTTTCTGGCGCAGTAATCCAGAGTGAGTCCTTAGAACAAGGTCGACCTGGGTTTAAGTATATTTCGTGTGATAATTGTGGAAAAGAGCAAGTCCACTCTAAACACCAGGTAAAATGTAGGGAGTGTGGTCATGGTATGAGTTTTGAAAAGTTATACCAGGCTATGCGCGGTAATAAGTAAGTAACAACATCACGTGTTTAAGTATAGGCACGTGGTATATTTAATAAATATTGAGTTCAACTCATATTGTAAAAGGAGATCATACTCATGGCAAATTCTGCTGCAATTCTTCAAAAGCTAGCTCGCAATGCGAAGATGCTCGGATTGACTGTTAATTCACAAAGTCAAACGGCTGTCGTAATCGAAAATGGCACTAACGATATCACTATCAGTTATGTTGACGCATCTTTCAGCCCTGCGGTTGTTGGTGGCGTTGATTCATCTGTTAGCCCATACCTTGGTATTGGCGTAGGTAACCCTGGTAAAGTTGCAATCACTTGCACAGATGCAGCACTTTCTGCAACTGGCATGAAAGTATTAGCAATGTGCGCAGCTCTTGCTAACGATCTTCAAGTATCGTTAAATGGAACTGTAACTGTAATTCGTGGACATAGCGATATTATCGGCCTTGGTCAGTAATCTTTAACGGAAACTGACGAAAGGAGATCACATGGATAACAAATTACAAAAGAGTCTTACAGATCTAATCGATGAAACTCTTATGGAGCTAGACGAACTTCGTAAATCGAAATTCGCTGCTGCTGAGATCAAAATCGAAGGTCCAGGCGATGGTATCGCTGGTAAGCCGTCTGATGGAAAGTTAGATGCTGCTAAAGCTGACGACGACAAAAAAGACGAAAAAGACGAAGACAAAAAAGACATGGATAAAGCTGAAGACAAGAAAGACGATAAAAAGTCTGACGAAGAAGAAGCTGAAGACATGGATAAAAAAGAAGACAAAGAAGATAAAGATGAGGACAAAGAACCTCACAAAGACGACCCTAAGCATGAAGAAAAAGAAAAGAAGATTGCAAAAGACCTTCTTGACATGCACAAAGGTGAAATGAAAAAGTCTTTAGAATCTACTGAGTCTTTAATGAAGAGCTACGTTGAAGAGCGAGTAAAGCCGCTTGAAGACAAACTTTCTACAATCCTTGACTTAGTCAATAAGATTGCAGATGCTCCTGTTGCTCCTAAAGGTGCTACAGCAAGAACAACTCCTCTGTTGAAATCAGCGGATCAAGGTTCTGAACCATTGTCAAAAGCTCAAGTAGCTTCAAAACTATTTGAATTGAAAAAATCAGGTACTCGCGTTGATTCTTTAGATATTACTAAAGCTGAAATGGGACAAGACCTACAACAAATTGCTAAAAAATACGAGATTTCGTAATCAAAGGAGAAAACGAAAATGATGACAGACGCTGTTAATCAAATTCTATCAGGGCTAGATCAAGGTATCGTGTCTCAAGCAGACATCGAAAACCTTAACAAAGCCATCACAGCCGGTTACGGCGGAGCTGGTAAACCAACAGACCTCACTTATGGTGGTGTCCTTCAAGCGGAATCATTAGAAGCTACATTGAAAAGTGTTACCTTCGACATGAAAAACTTGAAAATGTGGCCTGCAATCTCCGTTGATAAGGCATACAACTTGTTCGAGCAATATAACCGCTTGATCAGCTACGGGTCAGACTCTGCACCATATATTGGTGAGGGTGGAGCGCCGATCGAAGAAGATTCGACGTACGTTCGTGACGGACAAAAGATCGTGTTCTTCGGTACACGACGTAAAGTCTCTCACCAAATGACTTTAGTTCGCACAACTGTTGGTGACATCGTTGCGCAACAAGCTAAAGAAGGAACTATGCACCTTCTTAAGAACGTTGAACGTGAAATGTATTGGGGTCATGCTCACTTCATTAACCGTCTTGACGGTTCAAACTCAGGATCTCCTGCTGATCTTCCACAGAACAGCATCGCGATGTCTGGTTTGTTACAACAACTTAAAAAAGGTGATTCAGACGTATTAATGCGTTCTGGTGACTTCGAAGGTTATGGCGATGCTCAATCTATCGCTCAAGACCTTGGTGGTAACGTAATTGCTCAAGACGACATCGAGCGTTTAGCAGTTATCGCATTGGAAAACTTCGGTTCTCCATCTGAGCTACACATCGAACCAGCTGCTTTGTCAGCGTTCGTAAAACAGTTCTATCCTCAGTTCCGTTCTGCTCCAGGTCTTGCTAACCAAACGGTTGGTTATGACGTGAACAAAATGACTACAACTGCTGGAACTGTAGACTTCAAGCCTAACTTGTTCTTGCGCCCTCGCGCTGGTGCTCGTGCTCTTGCGGTTTCCGCTCTTGCTCCTGCTCCTGGTTCATTCGCTGTTGCTTCAGCTGGTGCTGGTGCTGGTTCTGCTTACGCAGCCGGTGTTTACCAAATCAAGGCAACTTTAGTTAATGACGCTGGTGAATCAATCCCAGTTCAAGGTGCTGCTGCTACTATCACTGCTGGACAAAACATCCAGTTGACAGTAACAAACATGCCTGCTAACGTTAAGTACATCAAGGTGTTCTTATCTGCAGCTGGTGGCGCTGTTGGAACTGAAAAGTTCGCAGGTAACTTTGCAAACGCTGGAAACACTACTTATGTGTTAGCTGGACGTAAGCAAGCTGGTCTTGGTGAGGCATTCTTGTTAGATATGTCTGCTGAGTGCATGAAGTTCAAGCAATTGGCTCCATTAAGCAAAATCAACTTTGCTATCGTTACGACTGCTCTTGAGTTCGCGATTGTTATGTACGGAGCTTTATTCGTATATACTCCACGATTCAACTGCTTGTTCGAAAACGTAGGTAAGTAATAATCAAATATTAGTCTTAAATGATTAAGTAATAAAGGTCAAACGCAAGTTTGGCCTTTTTTATTTCTATTTGTCGACATGGTAGAATAGAGTTATGATGGAAATGCACGAGATAGAAGAACTTTGTAAGACAGTTAATCGTAATGCGATTAAGGCACTTCTTCGTAATGCAGCTATCATGAAAGATCCTGCAGCAACCCCAGAGATGAAGGCACAGGCCGAAGCTAACGTAAAAGCAATCTCATACAATAAACCACTTCCTAAAGTTGGTGCTGCTCCAAGACAGAAAAAACAGAAAGCCGCTGCTGCAGAGCAAGCGACTCAACTTGTTCAAACACCACAACCGACGCAAACGCCGGTAGCAGCGGCATCTCCCGTTTCATCACAAGTACCATCTCCTAAGATGGAATTTCATCAAGAATTTGCACAACACCATGGAGTTAATCCAGAAGCTTTTAAATCAACATGGAGCGCAATGACCCCTGAGCAACAAAAAGTTACCATGGATTGGCACACAGAACAACTTGCAAAGCCTAAATTAAAAGTTGCAAAAAGTCTTGATTCACTTTACGATCTCTTTTCTCAGCTTAAAAAACACCTGTAATTTCAAATAGCATCTGTATAATGCCTTTATGAAAAAGGCAAAATATATTTGTTTAGAAGGAACTGAAGGTGTTGGTAAGACAACACAAACACAATTACTGGTTGATACGCTGAAAGCGCGAGGATACACCGTATTGCAAACAAAAGAACCGGGCACATCTCTTGTCCCTCTAACAATGATCTTGAGAGGGATCATGCTAGACAATCAATACGACGCGCAAATGACGCGTCCAGCAAGAGAATTTATCTCTCAGGCAATTCGCTCAATTCACTTAGAGCAATTAGTTGTTCCAAATCTCGATAAGTACGATTTTATTATTCAAGATAGAGGTATCTTGAGTGGATATGCTTACGGTACTGGCTGCGGCAACCAATTAGGTTTCCTAAAACAGCTTTCTGATGAAGTAGTTGGTTCAGCATCAACTGACGACAATGGTTTCTCTCCATACGCTACAAAAATATATGATTCAGTAATATATCTTCGAGGAGACTCTAAGAAGGGTCTTGCAAAAGCTAAAGCAGCAAAACAAGAATATGCTGCTGGTGATGCAATGGAATCAAAGGGCGATTCATTTATGGAACAAGTATCTTTTAATATGGATTTTATGTCTGAAAGCTTTAATACTGTTAGAATAGATGTTGACGGCAAGTCTATTGAAGAAGTACACAACGAGATTCTTGCCGGTCTTGGATTGGAGAAATAATGGCTAAGCAAAAGAAGAAGAATCAATCAAAATTAGCAGGTCCTAGGGTTCTTCTATTTGATATTGAAACTGCACCAATTATTGCTCACGTTTGGTCTCTATGGGAGAACAACGTGGCTTTAAATCAAATCGTGTCTGATTGGCATGTCTTGAGTTGGAGTGCTAAATGGCTTGGTGATCCACCAGATAAAGTTATGTATATGGATCAACGTAATGCAAAAAATATCGAAGACGATAAAAAGCTGTTACAAGGGATATGGGATTTACTCAATGAAGCTGATGTCGTTATTACTCAGAACGGCAAATCATTTGATACCAAGAAATTAAACGCACGCTTTGTCCTTCAAGGCTTTCAGCCTCCAGGCAGTGTCAAGCACATTGATACTAAGATTATTGCAGGTAAAGTTTTTGGATTTACAAGTAATAAGCTTGAATATATGACTGATAAACTCTGCACAAAATATAAAAAACTAAAACATAAAAAATTCCCTGGCCACGAAATGTGGACACAATGTCTAGCTGGAAATCTAGAAGCATGGAAAGAGATGGAAATCTATAATAAATACGATGTTCTTTCTCTTGAGGAACTTTATCACATCCTAATTCCTTGGGACAATAGCATAAATTTCAATCTTTATCATGATGAGGAAGATCACGTGTGTAAATGTGGAAGTACTGAATTTCATAAAAATGGTTTCTATTACACTAGTTCCGGTAAATTCCAAAAACACAAATGTAAACAATGTGGTGCTGAGCATCGCGATAAACAAAACTTATTCTCGAAAGAGAAGCGCGCATCCCTTAAAATGGGTACGCCGAAATCATAAGGATAAAATATGCACTTTAAAGAGCTTGAAACAAAATATTATGCCGATAACATCGATATGAATGATTTTATCAAGCTCGTCCAACCACTCAACCCTGAGTGGATTATGGTTAGCAGTTACGACGACTATTTCACAAATGAAAAAGACGAGTTTATTCGGTATAGATATCACGACCACATGGGTGAACTCACTATTAAGCGCAAAACAACAGATGCAAATAATAATAATCGTGTAGAGGTAAACGTACCTACAGATGGTAAATCTGCTGCCTCTATTGATGCTTTTTGCCAACTATTGGGATATAAAAAGAACTTCTCCATCTTCAAAACCTGCAAGATTGCATTCCTTGAAAAAGCCGTACTTGTGTATTATGTAGTCTATGATGAGAACCTTAATGAGAAGAAACGATTCATTGAGGTAGAAGCAAAAGAGACTTATAATTGGGCTTCAGAAGAAGAGGCCTGGGCTACAGTAGTAGAGTATGAAAACATGCTAGCCCCATTAGGTATCTCAGCTAAGAATCGACTTAAAAAATCATTGTTTGAACTATTCAAAAAGTAACCTTCCCGAAGTTTCAACTTCGGGTTGAGGTATAATGTCTTCTATAGCCTAGCTTAGGAGACTTTTAATGAAAACAAGTAATTTAGCAAACGAAGCAATTAGACAATCAGATGTCGGCATGGTATGGGAAGAAAAACTCTCAGGAGCTGCTGGTACATTGGTTTTATTGCCATACCAGGCTTTCAGAGTCCGAGCAGCTGCTGGTGGAACAGTCACTATTGACGGTGTTCTTGCAGCAACTATGGTTTCTGGCGAAATCCTTATTTTTAATGCTGGTGGCGGTCTTCCAACACAAACTGATGCTGGTACAACAGGCGTGGTTACTAAACAAGCTCCACAAGTAACTGTTGTAATTACTGGTAATCAATTCGTTCAAGTCGCAAGAGACGCAAACCGTAGAATCTAAGGAGTTAACATGGAACTGAAAGGTTTCAGGGAGTTACTTCTTAAAAAAGCGGCTAACGACCCTACATTACAGACATTGATTGACGTCATGAAAGACGAGATCATTGCTGAGAAGGTTTTAGAATCTCTCGAAAAAATGGCTCGCCCACAGGCTTCTATGGGTCGAAGTGCAAACGCAGGTGTTACTGCGTTTGGAAATCAAATGAAAAACAAAGACGTAGAGATGATGCGTGATGCTTTAGCTCACCACGTTAATCACTATCGTGCTGCATTAAAAAGCGGTAAACGCGATGTTGCAGATCAACATCTAAATAAAATCATTCCTATGATGCACTTAGCTGCAAGAGCTGGTGCACATTCAAATGGTCAATTAGGGCTAGACTATGTTCCTCTTGAGCCATGGGAAACAAATTACACATCAACTGAGCGTCGCCCAGAAACAGGTAAACTTAAAGAAGGAACTAAGGGTCTTCGTCGTCGCTTAAATAGCGCAAGTCGAGATAAAAATCCTCGTTCCGTTCCAGATTACCGTTATCTAGAAATGGCGCCTCACGAAGAGCATGCTGATAGTAAAAAGTCATCTCATAAAGGTGGATATCCATTTGAAGAAATTCAATTAGGTAATCCAGCAAAAATTGATGCTAAAGAAGCATATTTGCATCTTCATGATGTTGAACCACAAGATAAATTTACACCTCATCCATTTGATGAACATCCAATTCATGAAGTGGGAGAGCATAAACAGGACTCTATGACTCCTGAGCAAATGGAAGATTTTGCGACTAAAATGCAAGGATGGCATGGATCAGAACATAATGCAAAATGGATGCAAAGCGTGAAAGAACTTCATGCTAAAGATCCTGAAGCATTTAAAGTTCGTGGTAAGACAAAAGCCCCACATCATTTTGAAGGTATTGATTTATTACAACAACCTCATGCTCAAAAAGCTGGAGTTGATGTGTCTGCTTTACCTCCAGAGCTTGCTGCTAAATTTGGAAATAAGCCTGCGGCTGCACCAGCACAAACTGCTGCACCTGCGCCTGCTCAACCAGAAGTTGCTCCTGCAAAACCTGCAGCAGCACTTCCACAAGAACATCTTGCTAACCTTCCTCCAGCACTACGTGCTAAGTTTGGCGGTAAGTAATGTCTAAAATTGATTTATTAATGCAAAAATTAAAAGTTGCAAAAGAAGAGCTTGAAAAAGCTCGTCCAAAAATGTCTGATGAATATGATCCAAATGATATGGATGATAATGATTCTGTTGACCCTGATTTAGAAGGTCTTCGTGAATTTGATCCAGACGATGAAGAGTCGGCAGGAGCTGACTGGTTAAAAGAAAATGACCCAGAAGCGAAAGCTCAAGGAGGAGACGAATATGAAGAGTACGATGATGACGAAGATCCAGATGCACATCAAAGATCTATTGAAGAAGATCTCGGAGATGATAACTCAGAGTCTGAATTGGTTGAACCAGAAGCCGGAAGCACCCAAGCTGCCAGAGAAGGTAACGCCAATATCAGAGGGCAAAAAGATCCGCAAGAAAAAGCATTATTACAAAAACCACAAGCCTCGCAAGAAGTAAGTGGCAAGAAGAGTCGTTGGAATCAGCCAAGCCGTGATGAACTCATGTCTTTGCGCCAATACACTCGTCCTTGGGAGCAACGTGCTCGTGAAGCACAAGCTTTAAAAGCCGATCCAACTAAGAACCCAGAACTAGCTAGACACGGAAATATTATCGAAGCTAGAAATCAGGCTCATGGTGATAGGAATTCTGCATATCGTCAATTTGCAAACTCAGACGAATATAAAAATGCAGATCCAATCACACAGATGGAAATGGATGATAATTTTGAAAAAGAATGGCATGCTAAGAATCCAGAGCATTTAAAGAATGCTCTAGGTGCTCATAGCGAAGCTCATACTAAAGGTAAAAGCGCAAAAGACTTGCATGCAGCAGCTAAAGATGCACAGATTAAGAATATTATTTCTGGTGGCGGACATGGCGGCGAAGGATATTCTCTTGAAGAGGGTATGCAACATGCTGGCGGTACCAAAGGTGAAGAAGGAACTCAAGCAACTGTGAAGCAGGATCCTGCTTCTAGTTTTGCTATGGGCAATCAAGACTTCATTAATCAGTATGCAAAAGATTATGCCAACAAGGGTAAAAAAGTTGGCAACATCGATGAGATGCACCACTATGACGAAGGTTCTAAACGAGACATAGCTCGCATCCTTGGTGAAGGTCCAAATAAAGATCCAAAATTTGAAAAGTTTTTCGAACACTATCATCCATTAATTGGTATGAATGCTCATAAAACTTTAAACCGTTTAGGACTTGATCCTAAGAGTCCCGATATTGATATGAGCATGTTGCATGAAGCTGGAATGCATGGTTTAATTCAAGCAATGAATGATTATGACCATGAGAACCCTTCAAAGGCAAGTTTTGCTACTCATGCTGCAAATAAAATCCGTGGATTACAAATGACGGCAATGAAGAATCAAGATGCGATTCCAACTGAAGTTCGTCAAGCTCAAAAGAAATTTGCATCTAAGGCATCAATGCCTAAACCAGATATTAAACAAGTTATTGGAGCACATCCAAAGGCACCTGAGATTCATGATCGATTGGCGCGCGTTGGTGCAGCTCGTGGCGCAGTAAAGATTCGCAAAGCGTCAGCACCAAAACCTGGTGGAACTAGCGGAACAGGCGGAGGAATTTAATGCCTATTAGTAAGACAACTACACAAGCTGCGTTCCCTTATCTAAACGTTGATCAAGAAGGAACACCAAACAGATACATGAATCTTCCTACTCCTGCTGGTATGAGATCAACTGTATTATTTGGTCTTCCACTTCGTTCATTCTTAACTGGTGAAGAAGTTACTGATGCAGCTATTCAGCATTATATTGATGAAGCTATTTCAGAAATTGAACATACACTCGATCTATATATTACGCCTGTAACTTTTAGAGAACGTCATGACTATAGTGCACATCAACAATTTTGGAGTCGCGGTTATATTAAAGTTAATCATGGCCCAATCTTAGATGTGTCTAAGTTTCAATTATCATTTAACAATGGAAATATTGGCCCTGGATCTTTTCCACTAATTGATATTCCACTAGAGTATATTCATACGCAACCGCAAGAACAAACAATGCAAATAGTTCCTGCAACTGGGGTTACTGTTTCTGGGTTTATTGCTTCTATTTACTCTGGTCTAGCTTTCCATGCTATGGGTTCTTCAGGAGTTAGCAACTGGCCTGGAGCAATCCAAGTAGAATATAGAGCAGGATTTGAGACTGGCAAAGTTCCTGCGTTGTTAGTTGGTCTTATTGAAAATATGGCAGCATTTAAGTTGCTATCAATAATGGGTCCAATTTTATTTCCGCATAATGGGGTATCGATCAGTATCGATGGTACTTCACAAAGCACTTCAACGCTTGGTCCTGGTTTCTTGCAAAATCGTTTAAAAGATCTAAACGATATGATCGAGAAACAAATGGATGCAGCAAAAGGGTACTATCAGAAGCGATTCTTGATAGATTACATTTAAGGGGTAATAATGAAAGACAATAAGATGTTAGAAGTTACACCTGATGGCAAACAAGAAATTGTTGAAGGAAAAGAACCTCTGAAAAAAGATCCAAAGAAAAAGACTTTGAAAGAAAAGTGGAATGAACTTAAAAAAGGTTTAGATTCTTCTAAAGCTATTATGGATATTGCTGCAGCTCAACAAGCTGAAGAGCAACCAGAAGAACAAATGATGCAAGATCAAGGTGATGAAGTTGATGCTTCTGAGGGGGATTCAGAAATGGAAACTCCAGAAGACGCAGAAATGACTGAAGAACAACCTGAAGGTGATGATTTTGAAGGGGAAGATTACGATCAATCGGATGAAAATTCTCAACCAGAAATGGAAGAAGAAGAGTCCGAAGAATCTGGTGCTAACGACCACTTAGATCCTGAAGCAGGAGATGACGATGGCGAAGAAGCCGTGCAAGAGATGCCCGTGGATGAAATGTCAGAATTGTCCGATGAAGACGACGGAGCCGATGCCGGAGCCGACGACGAAGCCGGAGAAGCCGACGGAGATCCAGACGCTGACGAAAAAATAAAACAAGCTTTAACTGACGAAGGATATTCTGAGCCAGAAATTGCTTATATTCTTCATGGTCATCATTCTCCTACATACGATGAAGGTAAAGAAGCTAAAGCTCATGCTACGTATGCTATGTCAGATGTTGATGTTGATTCTGCTAGAAAGCAAAATGAAGCTGACTTACAGATGAAATTAAAAGCTCAAGACTTGGAGCATCAGCACGCTATGCGTATGAAGGATTTAGAGTTCCAACATGCACAAATGCAATCTCCCGATCCTGAGACTGAAAAGAATCATAAAAAGCGAATGCTTGATCTTGAGTATGAAAATGCTAAAGCTCAATCACCTGATGGTTCTGACAAAGAGCATCAAAAACGAATGATGGATCTTGAATTTGAGAATGCTCGTGCTAACTCAGCAGACCCTGAGATTCAAAAGCAAATGGCTCAAATGGATCTTGAATTACGCAAACTTGAAGTTGAGCAGCGTAAGCAAGAGATTAAAATGGAGCTTGAGTATAAGAAAAAAGAGATGGATCTTAAGTTGAAACATTCTGAAGCTATGGCGCAAAAGAAGCTTAAAGAAAAGCTTGCTGAAAAGCCAGCACCTAAAGCTCCTGCAAAGAAACTTAAGAAATCTAATGAAGAAGAAATTACATTAGAAGAGGAAACTGATGAGCAAGATTAAGTTTAAACAAATTAATAATAATGAAGTTTCTGTTACATTAGACAGCAATATTCCATTAGATATGGTTGAACAGTTAACAAAAAGTCTTGAAGCTAAAGGCATGATTGAAGATAAAGCCTCTAGTTCAGTGACTTGTCGTTATTTCTATAAGCCTCAATCTGCAAATAATGTTGCAGATGAGCTTATTAAATCACTTCAATCTTTGACTAAAGGTATTGATCCAAGCGATTTATCTAATCCTTATAGCAAAGCATCACAAGCTGCAAATAGAGAAAAGAATAGAATTAATGATAGACGAGCGCAAACTGGCTCTCCTCCACTTAATGAATCTCAAATAGCTGCTGCAAAAGTACCTAAAGCACCAGCGGCACCTGCAGCTCCAACAACTCCAAGTACTCCCGCTTCTGAAAATTCAGGGCCACGTGTTCTTACTGGTGGACCCAATAAATTAGTAAATACTTATAGTAGTCAATCTATGAGTTACAAAAAATCTGAAGATGGCGATGATTGTGAGTGTTCACAAGAAGATTGTGAAAAATGTATAGCTAAATCTAATTATGGACCTAAAGGTTCGGGACAATATAGTGCTACAGATAATGCTCGCCGTAAAGCTAATAACACTGGAGATCAAACTGGATTTGGTCAAAATGTTAATACAAAGCAATACACATCGGCTAAGTTTGGAAATTCCACTCCACAAACAGATCCTAAATTAAAACGCCCTCAACCTGTTAAGTCTCTTAAAGATGGAACACTAAATCCTAGTGTAGCAGAAGCAATTAAAGCTAAAGCAAATCTTAAAAAGGGGTGGGGCCAGCACCTACCATTTCCAAGTGCTGAAGAAGAAATTATGAAACTTGCTAAAAGAGCTCCTCAAAGCGGAGAAGATGCTTCAGCTAATCAATTAGCAGCATTAATGGCAGGTAAGAATTTATTAGGAAATAATGTTCATCCGGCAGTTAAAGCTATGATGGCCCCGCCACCCCCACAACCAACCGATGAACAAATGTTTGGTCATTTAGTTGTTTCTGAGGAAATGGCTAAAGCTAAAGAAAATGAATGGTCTAGTCAACTTAATAACTTCTTTGCAGAAGCAAGTAAACCTATTAGTCAACGATTTTCTTCTGAAGAAGAAGAACTTGCTTATTGGGCTAGCATTAAAGTTGAAGATCGTGATGATGGCAAATCAGGGTACTAACCTGATATAATAGAGTTGTTATTAAGAGTCTCTGAAGGGTCAGAGATGCTTGGTTGGGTAAGGAAATTATGTTAGAGAAACGCTTCATCGCGGTGCCTCCACAGCTATTTTTAGCTAATGGAACTACTAGTGGTGTATTAAAAGTTGTATATTCTGGCTTCTTCAAAGTGAAGCAACAGATTATTATTAAGTCTAACACTCAAGGTCCTACCACCGATTTAGAAATCAAAAGAATCACAGACGTTAATACTATTGAAGTTGGCCCAAAAGGCAAGATTGATGCAAGAGCCGATCTTTCTTTATTTACTGTAGCCGATGGTGCTGCTATATTTGCCAATGAACAGCATCGTCCACTCATTCCTCAAGAAGAAATTGTTAGGGCTGTTTATGAAGAAGAGCCTGTAGTTGCATATAGAGTTATTGGTGTTGACCAAAGCGGTAATACAGTTAACTGGTCAGAAGATGGCCTAGTTACATCTGAGTTTGATGATGTTATTCTTACTCGTGACTTAGATGAGGATATTACTGAGGCACAATTCTTTTTGCGAGGTTCAGAAGTGAGGGACTTAGAACTTTCGTATAATCTAGCTAAATCTCTTATTAGAGTAAGAAAGGTTGGTCCTTAATGTCAGTATTTGATAAAACAGTAAAAGACAAAGAGACCATCTTGTTTAATCCCATTACAGGGAAATTAGACATGGCGTTAAAGTTTAATCCAGATCGTATCGTTACAAATGAACGAAACGCAGCTGGCACATTATTAATGACCTATGATCCTGCTAGTCAGACTCATATACTTTCTGATCCTGCTATAGTGGTTGATAATAACGGCAACGTTGTGGTGGTAGGTAATTAATGGCTTTACATAAGAATCTAAGAGGCTTAGACCTTCATGCACCATCAAATGAGCTTGTTGAGAATAACACAGGTTCTACACTTACTAAACTTAAAGTTGTTCGCTTAAATGGCATGGGTACAGTGTATCCACAAGTTGAGTTATCGGCCCCAGAATCTTTTTCTAATTTTGGTATTGTAGCGTTCGATATTGCTCCAGGAAAAATTGGATATGTGACTTGTTTTGGTTTTCTATTTGAAATAGATACTTCTGCATGGACTGTTGGTACAGAGCTTTATTCAGATGCTTCTGGTAATTTAACTACAATCGCTCTTGGTGGTATAGTTGCCACTGTTATTAGGCAAGACGCTAATTTTGGTGTGTTATATGTTACTTCTAATGCAAATAGTGATGCATTATTGACATCTTGGCGCTTAGATGGTAATAATGGCTTAAATGATGCTGTTAATTTTCTTGGTACAGTTGATTTTCATGATTTGCGTATTCGCACTAATAACCTATTTAGAGCAGTAATTGATAAGAATGGTCGCTTTGGATTAGGTCCAGATATTGTAGCGCCTGCAAATCATTTTCATCAAAAATCTCATACAGGTTTTAGTGGATCTGGACTTCGTCAAGAGACATATTCATTGTCTACAAATAGTACGGCTAATGAAGTCGCCTTCACAGTTCCTATTGATCAGAACTCAACTGCAAAAATTGAGTTTCACGCTGTAGCTAGGGTTTCAGATGGCTCTGCTAGAGCAGCTTTTAAGCGAATAGGTCTTTTTTATAGAGAATCAAGTAATGTTCAGATTCAGCGTTCTTGGCAAACAGAATTTACAGAAAAATCAACTCCAGGTTTCGATGTTAGTTATAGTATGGGTGTTAATGAGGTTACAATGTTTGTAAAGTCATCTACAGTTACTGGAACTTATTGGACTGGGCATGTTAAGATAGAAGCAGTAAAGACGGATATATAAGGAGCTATAATGGCTAATATTATTGGTAGATTAACAAATAATGAAGTGGAAATACTTCAAGTAGATGCGGCACCAGGCGCTGGTGGAGGTACATCTGCACCTATTGGAGCCATTGCAGCCTTTAATTCTGGTTCAGTTGGAACAGCTTATGTTAAAGTGAGTTCATTAGATACTGGATGGGATCAAATCAATACATCAGGTGTGTCAGGTGGCGTTTCTTCTGGTGTTGCTGGAAGAATTCCTGTTTACTTTGCTACAGGTAATGTAGTAGATGACGTATATGTTCAAAATTCACAAAACGTAATCCTCGCGCATACTACTCATCCTTCGCGATCTGTAGCAATCACTTATACAGTGCCAAATCCTGGCAATGCCATTGCTACTGCTGATTTTGTTTTAACTGAAGGTAGCCAAATTATTAATGGTAATAAAACTTTTGGTAATGATATTATTATCAATGGTGCCTTAACTGTTAACGGCACATTAACAACTATTAACTCTACAGTAACTGAAATCTCAGATCCTACAATATTACTTAATAATGGTGGTATTGCATCTTCTGGCGGTGGTTCAGGTATTGAAATCGAAGAAGCAAGTGTTGTTACTGCCTTCATGACCGTTGCCGCAGCTAGAAATGGTTGGTCTTTTAAAGCTCCAACAAACGCTAACACTGCTACACTTTTAACAACTTCTCTTGCAGCAAACAGAGGCTACACGTTACCAGATCTTTCTGGTACCTTTGCTCTTGGTACTGGTATTGCAGGATCTGTTGCTTATTGGTCTGGTGCAAATCTTCTTAATGCTAATGCTAACTTTTTCTGGGATAATACAAACGGAAGATTAGGTATTGGAAATAGTGCACCTACAGTTCCACTTCATGTTACTGGCGCTGCTCGAATCACAAGTTTAGTTGGTCCTGCTCCTGTTCGCTCTGATACAAATGGTAATTTATCAAATGGAACAATATCTTTAACAGCTGCAACAGATGTTTCTGGTGTTCTTCCTATTGGAAATGGTGGTACAAACTCTGGTGTTGCGCTTAATAATGCGCGCATTATGGTTTCTTCTGGTGGCGCAATTGTTGAAGCTTCTGCTTTAACTAATGGTCAATTATTAATTGGCTCTACATCAGCTGCACCTGTAGCTGCAAACATAACTCAAGCTGGAACTCTTGGTGTAGTTATTAGTAATGGTCCAGGTTCAATTACTCTTGATACTGTTCAAGATATTAGAACTTCTGCTTCACCTACATTTGTTACTGCAACTCTATCAGGCAGAACTACTGGTTCTGTATTGTTCGTTGGTGCAGCCTCTGTTATTCAACAAGATAATGCTAACTTTTTCTGGGATGATACTAATAACCGTTTAGGTATCGGAAATGCAACTCCTGCGCGTCAACTCGATGTCACTGGATCTTCTATTTTTAGAGCTCCAATTAGATATGCTGATGCTGGTGCATCAAATGCAAATTGGGAACTTTTCCAAGCTCAAGTAACAACTACTAATTCTACTACAACAACATTGCAATCAATAACTGTACCGACAGATTCAGTTATGTTGCTTGTGGCAAGAATTGTGGGTAGACGAACTGGTGGTTCTGCTGGTTCTGCTGGCGACTCAAGCGTTTACATTCGTACTGCTCGATATAAAAATATTGGTGGAACAGTTACAATTAATAATTTACAATCTGATTACACTTCAGAGGATCAAAATTCTTGGAATGGAACATTAGATGTAACTGGTACCACAGCAAGGATTCGTGTAACTGGTGCTGCAAATAATAACATCACTTGGACCACTACGTACGAAATCAAAACATTAAGTTAAAGTAGGAATTAATGGCTAAATTAGGCTCAATTACAATTAATGAAATAGAGATCGTCGAAGTTGACGTGTCTCCTATTATTGATGGGTTTGCTGCCAATGATGGTTCAATTGCTTTTTTAACTGATGGAACTGCGATTTTCTTAAAAACAGCTGGTGGACCAACTGCTTGGCAATCAGTAAATAAAGCTTTTGTTGGTTTAGGTAACGCCGACAATACTTCTGATGCTAATAAACCTGTATCTACAGCAACTCAAACTGCTCTAAATGGTAAGGCTAATTTAGCTGGTGGAAATGTTTTCACTGGAAATCAAGATTTTAGTAATGGTGGTATTTTCTTTGATAGCGGTGGAGAAACTAGATTTGGCTTAGGTGGCTATACCGATCCAGATCCTGGAACTTTATATAACATAAAATATGGAAGCACTACTTCTCGAAGTATGGCAGTTCGCGGAATCTCCTATTTCCTCGATCAAATGGGTATTGGTGCACAAACTCCATCGGCTTCTGCAAAATTACAAATAGATTCGACTACACAAGGTTTCTTACAGCCTAGAATGACATCTGCTCAAAGATTGGCAATAGCTTCTCCAGCTACAGGGCTGCAAGTATATGATACGAATTTATCTGCTAGATGCGTATATGCTGGAACGCATTGGTCTTTTGAATATGATATCGCAACAGATGTAATTCAAACAACTACGTCAAGCACTTACGCTAATATTACACAACTCGTAACATCAGATTTAGAACCTGGACTTTATGCTGTACGACTTAGAGGTATCATGCAATCAACAGCTACAGCAAACGGAGTTGGTTTAAGATTAGTCGCAAGAACTGCTACAATTTCTGAAGTAAATATTAATTGGACTTTTTCTCAAGGTGGAGCCGGTACAGATAAAAACTTTGAATATTCACAATTGGCTGTTGGAGATAATGTAACTTCAGCAAGCGCTCAGACAGCAAACGCTAATTTTCCGGTAGCTGGAGATGGTATTGTGAGAATTAGTGCTCTAGGAACTATAGCTATACAATTTAGATCTGAAAATAATGGAACTGGTAGCTCTATTAGACCTAATTCTTCTTTGATTTTTAGAAAAGTGAGCAACTAATATGATTATTTATAATGGAATAGTTTGCAGAACATTGCAAGAATTAGAAGATGCAATTATATCTCTACCTGAAGATCAAAAAATACTAATTAGAAATGACTTTAATCAAACAGTTAATTTACAACAAACTAGTATTGCATCAGTAACTCCACGACAAATGCGTATCGCTTTAATTATGTCTGGAATATCTTTGTCAACAATAGATGCCATAATTGACACACTACCAGAACCAAATAAATCTATTACTAGAGTTACATGGGAATATTCTGTTGAGTTTCAAAGAAATAATCCTATTTTAGTTGCCATGGTTCCCGCTTTAGGTTTAACTACACAGCAGATAGATCAATTATTTGCCCTTGCGATCACTTTATGAAAGTCAAACTTTCTTATTTATTTTCAAGAAACGAAAAAATTGGTTCTAAAGTTATAGCTTTTGCAAGCGGTCTTTTAATTAAAGACTTAAAAAAAGTGCCATCTCACATGGCTCTTCTTATAGAAATACCTGAATGGCCAGAGGCTTTTGTATTAGAGTCTGTTTTAGAAACAGGAGTAAGAATTGTTCCTTACTCAAAGTGGCTTGAAATAAACGAAGAGTGCTACAAAATTCCTTGTAAGCAAGAAAGAAATTTACAAGAAATTATTGCATATATGCATGACTATTGGGGAAGAAAATATGATTGGCTAGGAATAGCTTATTTTGCTTGGAGATTCTTTCTTAACTTAGCTTTCAAGAGAGATTTTCCAAAAGACAATGCTTGGCAATCTGACGATAAGTATTTCTGTAATGAATTAGGTGGCGAGATATCGGGTTACCAAAAATACTCAATGGTAACCCCTGCTAAGATGTGTTCTGACTTTTTAAAGATGTAGTCTAATCTTCGACTATAAGTCCTTCTAACGCTTCAACATCTTGAAAAGTTAGATTAATTTCATTACCTAAATCTGAAAGACTAATAGTAGGGATACTTACTTCTAAGTTAGCAAGTTCACCCATTTCTTTAACAAACTCTTGTAAACTGTCTGGTTCAAATTCCACAGATTGTTTATCATTTAATAGCAAGTTACCTGCTTCATCTTTTTTACCGAATTTCTTAAGTAAGTTGTTGCGCACTTCTTCATACTTTTGATACTCTTCGCGAACAGTCTTAATAACACCTTTTAATTTAAAAGCCACTTTAATTGGAAGAGTGGATGCTGCCAATTTATCTAAGGCTGCATGGAATCTCATATCTGCAATTCTAGCTAATTTCATAACCTCTCCTTATGATAAGATTATACTTATGTGGTTAGAAGCTTTAAAAGATAAGTGGATTGCGTTTATTAACAGGATGAATCGTCTAGGTATTCCTGTACCTACAGTACGTGACCCTAAGACAGGTAAAGGTTCAATCACAGCGGCCTTAGTTGTATTTTCTGCAGGACTCTTTGGAATTTGTATCTTATTTATGCTTGCATCTGCTATTGCTAAATGGGCAGGACTGTTTGTCCTTACAGATGCCTCTATTGTTCAAGTTAAAACTGCTGCTGACTATTCATTTCAATTTCTATTAGCTGCTCTTGGTGGATACCTTGGTCGCTATATGCAAAAAGGTGACTCTAGTCTTTCTTCTGAGGAATCTCCAACTCAATCAAAGAATCAGGCGGCCCAGAAGGCTGACGATCCAGATCAGCAATAAGTTGCTGCATCTCATAAATAGCCCCTACAACTTGATGTAATCTTACTTCAATTTCAGCATCTCTTTTAGAGAGGGCTCTACGTTCATTATCCAAAGATTGGATTTCTTCTGACAATTGAGCTATACGCTTTTCTAATGCTTGTTTCATAAAATGATTATACAAAAAAGCCCGGTCACCTTGCGATGCCGGGCCAAGAACATAACTCCTCGGGAGAGCTGTTTTTATATTGAATCGGATTAAGGCCCATGAAAGGGCATGATTTTGTAATCAAATTGAATCTAGGCATGTTTCTGGATGCCAGGAAGTATCTATACCGATCATTACCGGTTATAGTACCTTAGTATAACTAACTAAGTACTTAACATGATATTATTAAGTAAGTAACTTTAGGTGGGGACTCGGCATGGCTAAAACTACAGATGAGATGTTGAACAAAATTAGCGAAAAGCTAGATGACGTAGTTGACTCTATCCATAAAGTAGACAAAGAAGTAGCCTTACAAAAATCAGCATTTGATGATCATCTTAAGCAAGATGAAAAGATGTATGAAGAGTTCAAAAGAATGAACGATATTCTTCAGCAAAATACAGAATCCCTTAAAGAGCACATGCATAGAACAGAAATTGCAGAGCAAAGACAGCAAATTTTAGAAGACTTAGTTCGAAGTATTGATATGCGTCTTTCACCATTTGAGCAAAATAAATTAGAAGAAGAAGCTGTTACAAAATATAGAAATGAAAAATTGATTAAGATTGGTAAGATCTTGGGAGTTATAGCCACTATAGTAGCTATAGTTGCTGGACTTAAAACTCTATAATCAACTTAAATTAATGATAAGATTAAATTTGATGGTTCCAGACATGGTGTCTTGGTTCCTGTTAAACCCATAAATAAGGAGAATAACATGGCTCTATCAACAAAAGCAAAAAAGAGACTTGAAGTAGCAATGGCACGACGTGCTGAAGCTCAAGAAATCATTGCTGCAATCGAAGCTGGCGGAAACGCTCAAGCTGCCGCAGTTGCTGATATCGCAGATCCTGCTACCGCTACTGCTGAAGACGTTGCTAACAAAGTAAACGCACTTCTTGCATCATTGCGCGCTGCTGGTTTGCTTGCAATGTAATTAACAAATAGGTAATTACTCGATTTAAAAAGGCTAGGGAAACCTAGCCTTTTTTTATTTACCCCACTGTGTAAGTGATGTGCCAGAAACCGTCTTCTTCTTGCTTTGCTTCGACTTTAACGTCTTGCATTTGGAGGATTTCATTGAAGTCCTTATATAGGTCTTTTGCAATAACCTTTGTGATTCCACAGTTGAGTAACATTCGCATGCAAAGCTTGCATGGACTAAGAGTACATACCAAAAAACAATTATTCATTGATATTCCCTCTTTAGCAGAGTTACATATCAAGTTTTGTTCTGCATGAACTATGTATTCATATTTATCTGGTCTTGTGTTTGGAAGAGCACTATCATTAGCTCCACGAACAAAACCATTATATCCAGTGGCTATGATAGCACCAGAATCATTTTTAACAAGGATAGCTCCAACTTTTGTTTCAGCGTCATGAGATCGCTTAGCAATAGTAGAAGCAACATCCATATAATTCTGGGTTTTACTAGGTCTCATTTCTTTTCCTGAGCAGGCTCTTGTCCTAGATAAATGACATCTCTATTGAATTCTACTATTAGTTTATCTCTATTGGGATATTTGCCAGAGTAACTTATTTTATAAGTATATGTTGCATTTACTGGTGCCGCAATACCGTTTGATTTTGCAATATCTTTAAATCTTTTCCAATCCCAAGAACTGCCTCTTTCTAAATCAGAGATTAGAACTTTTTTCATTTCAGTTATTGTGTGATCTTGAACAAATCTACCTGTATAGTCAGATGTAGTCCAAAACGTATCTCCAACTTTAAGTTTTTCAAAGGCATCATTAAACTCTTGAACAGTTTTAGGTTTAATGCCAATTTTACGATTCATCTTGGAAACGATTTTACGTCCAGCTAATGAAGCCTTATGTATTTTTTTAATATCAAAGTTATCTATTTCACCTAGCAATATGTGTTCGGCATACTCAGGATCAACTTCAAATTTAGTACAAGATAAATCGAAATCAGTTACACAAAATAACTCTTTACCAAAGGTGCCATTGGCAACACGCAACTGTTTGAAGTAGCCGATTCCATGCTCATCTTCATAGATGTAAACATATCTTTGAGCCAGTTTATTATCGGAATTGATATTTTCAACAACCCAGCTAGTCTTTTTTGTCATATAGTCTGTTCGAAGATGATACTTTAAAACAACATCACCTATTTCAAACTTCATCATATCTTTTTGTTCAATCCATCTGCGCACAGGATTAGATTCAAGTGCTGCTTGCACTTGTTTTAGTTCATCGGGTGTAAGATCTACTTTCATGATTCACGACCTGATTGAGATTGCATAGGCCCACAGACTCGACAGACAATTCGTTCGCCTTGCTTATTACCATCTTGGTCAACAATTTCTTGCCAAAACCATTGATGTGGTGGACATTGTTTCTTTTCAATTACAAGCTTTTCACTAACTCCAGTAGATGCTCCACCAACTTCACCAGGCTTAGGCATTACTAATGCAATTATAATTATTAGTGCAATTACAAATAAAAACTCCATTAATCCTCCGGATCTGGCTCAATAGAAGATAAGTCATCTTCTTTAGATTCAAGATCCTCAATAATATCCTTAGGTCCTACAAATACTCTATGTGGATCATGAGTGACTTTTTTTAATCGCTTAACTTTAACTTTTTGTTTAATCATCTTACCTGTTACAGGATCTTTGACTTCAACATCCATTTCGATAATTTCCTCAATTTGAGGATCTTTGAAGACATGGTTAGTTTTCTTATTCTTTGCGCCTTTAGGTCTAGCCATTATTTCCACTCCGCTTCTATAACTTGCTGTATAGCTTCTGCATATCGTTTAATAGGTCCTGGAAATCGCTCCTGATAAGCAAATTTGCACCACTCGCTGTAGTTTCCTGAGACAATAATTTGTGTGTAAACATTGACGGGAGTAATAACCTGTGAGATAAACTTGTCACAACCATCTGCTTGGTATGCTTTAGGATTAATGAGGAGGGCATCAGTTGTTCTAAGAAGATCATCAGAGATAGCTTGACTTGTAACGACGTCAGTTCCTCTGATAGAGGTGGCATCTGGGATATAAGCATCTGGTATGTCGGTTTGTTGGTTGGCATCAATCACCTTTAAATTAAACTTAGATAATGCAAGTTGCACAAACAATGGGCATTTAATAACTACAACCATGGAACCAAGATCCTCTAAAGAAGTAGGATATTCGCCACCGAAAAACTCGGCACCAATATCGCGCATCTTTTGAGTAGTAACCGAGCTATCAAGAAGGGCAACATAGCCTTTATCTAGCACCGGAATCTTATTAAGAAGCATTATAAATCCTCGTCTTCTTCGTCTTTCTTTTTAGAAGCTTCAGCTTCTTTAGCCGCCAAAGCATCTGCATCTAATGGATTATCCTCACCGTCACCAACAACTATGCCGGCACGGCAAGTATAGTCTTTAACTTCATCGAATACGCCTGCAAGCATTGATTCAGTAATAATGTCTTGAAAGTTTGCTTCAATGTAATCGATTGTATTTTCATCTAAATAAATAGGCTTAGCACTAGGATCTTTTTGCAAGATTACAGCTTTGCAGTGATGTTGATGCTCTTTCCAGATCATGCCTACTTGTTCACACATTTCTTCAAATGTATAAGGTCCGCGGATTGTTGAGCAAACGAACTTGACACCGCTTCGCTCGCCCTGATTGACAGCAACAAGATATTGTTTGTCTTTTAATTCTGAGAGATCCATTGTTTCTAATTCACCAATGAAATCATCTCCAGACTTAACAGGTAAATTCATATTAGGTATTTGTTGCGACATAAGAGTACCTCCGAATGATATATTATTTCGGATTTTTAAGCTCATTATAAGAACGAGGTTGTCCGGAATATATAGCTGACCATTTAAAAACTAAATAATCAATATTAAAGATTTTGCCTTTAGAATCTTGTGCTGTTCCAAATACAACACCTTCTATTAACCTTGTGCCTTTATGAGAGATAGGAATAGGATCTAAAGTTAGTATAGTAAAATATGATTTAACTGATTTATAAACTACATCTCCAACTTTAAGAGACTTAAGATAGTTTAATAAGGCTGCATTATTTCGCCAATCGATTTTAAGCTTTTTATTGTGCTCTGTGATTTCTTTAAAAGTTTTACTTTTAATCTTATGTGCTTCAGAGGCATCATAATTTTCTTCATCAGAAAGAATAATTGCATCTTCATAGTCTGGGTCTACTTCAAACTCAAAATCAGAAGGATTAATCATCCTATGTCCACCGTCAAATCTTAGTGGAGATAGTAAGTTTCCAACTGGGTTACCCTTCTTATTTAATTCCTTGATATAAGGCACGCCAAACCTACATGTATGAATAACAACATATTTTCTTGGCGCGCCATAAGAATTTGTAACTTGTTTTCGCTTACTATAGTGCGTTTGAGGTTGAAAAGCAATTAAAAAATCACCCACTTTAAATTTAGCAGCATCTTTTAAACCACCCATGATAGAGGCAATTATTTCTTCTCTTTCTCTAATATAAGAGAGCTCATTAGGTTCTAGTGTTTTAGCTTTTTTCGCCATATAACATCTCTTCTTCAATTGTTGCTTCTACATGGGCTTGCTGTAATTCTTCGATAGAGATTCCATTAGGCATAGGGAGATGAGAGTATGGAATGAAACCTGTACTGTCTTGAGTAAATAGAGTATTACCAGATCCACTTAAAAAAGGAAATGGAGTAGAGGTTTTATTTTCTAACTCATTGATTCGGACGCTTTGTGATGGCTTAGCACTATTCATTAAGTTTACTGTTTCTTGCCATAAAAAAGAATTTATAACATATTGGCGTAATTGTGAACTTTGTTTTTTAAATATGTTTAATTTAGTGACTTTTAAATCATTTGCATATTGAGACTTTAAGTTTTCAAGCTCTTGTTTTTCTTCTGCTGTCAATGGATCTTCTAAGCCAAGCATTTTACGTAACTGTTCTAAGTCAGTGGCAGTAACAGTATTAGAAGGATATGTTCGACTATGAGAGGTGTACATATCTATAAGATCTTTAAAGAGTTGATCATCTTGTTTTGATTTCAAAATTACATTTCTCCAAGCATCTTTTTTACCATCTCTTCATTACGCTCATAAATATGTAAGGAATGAACAGTGTGGGTGTAATGCCCTTTTTTAAGATTAGGGTAATGTGGTTTTAATTCTTCAATCATTTTGTCCATTAATCCACAAAACCACGGAAGATCATAAACTAATCCAAGTGTGAGATCATTAGAACGCATTACAACAGACAGGTGAAGCTCATCATTACGGATAAGGAAATTACCATGCATTGTGCACGTTTGATCCTTATTGCCCTTCCATTGATGTTCTGGCAATGAAAATCGCAATATTGCTTGTCTTGTATCTTTATCGTCAATTAAAGATTGTCTTGCCCATTCCCATGGGGTTCTTCTGACTGGTCGAACTTGGGAGATTGTACCTTCGCCTGGCTTGGTAGATGGGTGTGTAACATAAGTCTCAGTTTCGAAATCAGATCCGTGGGAACGCTTGCTCCAGATAAGGTGACCGTAGGCCGAATTGACTGTGCCGTCAGGATTCGCAAGAGAGAGCCAAAATTTTGAGGCTCTTCCAAAATCCTCAGCCTTGTTAGTGCAGGAATCGTAAAGTTCGACCTCTTTGGCAGTATAGCTTGCAATTGTTCTGTTGCGTTCGGAATCTTTAGTAACGATAGCAGCATCAGTAGGTTGCAATACACGAAAAGTGTAGTCGAGTTTTTCTCTACATGGTTGTCCGCGAGGAGACGACTTAACATCTGGGTTGAAATAGACATCTGCGAGAGTTCCGAGATAGGCTTCTGAGACATTATTGTATACTTTCATCATTTCTCCTAATCGGAGGATATTGTACTAATATTCTTTTGTCATTAGTTCTAGTTCTGCCGAGTAAATATTACTTCTAATTAGTTCTGTAAAGAATAGGCTTTGATAACCATCTATCTCAAAACCTTTTTTAATATATTTGGTTAAGCGCCTAATTGTACACCCACGTGGAACAGGATTAAAGGCAAGTCTTTTGGCAGTTGAATCTTCAATTGCACCTTTAACTACATATAAAGTCATAGTTGATATGTCAATTGCCATAGAGCATGCACGAATATCAAATCTAGATATAAGGTGCTCAGGAGATTTATAGTCGACACCATAAATCAAATTAAACTTAAGTCCCTCTATGTAACCGTAAGAGCACATTATATTATCGAATGATGAAAAAAGGTGATGTTGAGCGTTATTCATAGTTAAGAATAACTGAGCATCTGCCTTAGATTTAAAGTATACATCAACATCGTCGTATGCATGATTTATATTACCTATATGATGAGCAACATGATGCATGACAAATGATCCAGAAACTAAAGCGCCTGGAGGAAAATTAAAGTTACATGTGGCATTGATTTGCGTAGTAAGCACTTCTACGTTTGCATCATAGTCTTCCACTAACATGGCAGACCCAAGATGGTTAATTTGTTCATCAAATAGATCCTTACCTGATTTAAGTAAGGATCCACTTAATGGAACAAAGAATTTAGGATTGTGCTTCCAAAAGTCCATTTATTCCCTATCAGTTTCCCAAAGAGTTTCTTCAATATTTGCATGCCAAACGCCATAACCATAACGCTTTTTAGTTAATCGCTTCATTAATTGGCCAGTACGATTAAACAAATGTTGGAATACAAATGTTGATTCTTTAACAGAACGACCTTCTTTAGTTTTATAGTTAGGATTATAGTTATATAATGCAACTACAACTTCAGTGCGTAAATGCTGTCTAATATCATTTAGAGATAAACCTGTATTGCCAAGCGCATTGTCGCCCATACCTTTTTTAGTATTGGCTTCATTCCAGTTTTTAGCAACATTATCTCTAATGTATTTTTCAACCATTGGCTCATACTTAAGAACATCTTCATTGGTAAGAGTTCTATTGTATTTATTAAAGTTTTTCTTTAAAGGGGTTGGCTCTTCAATGTCAATATCGATTTCTAAATCAAGAAGTTGCTCATCAGTTTCATCGTTTTTCATCATATTTCTCCATCATTGCTTCCAATAATGCAATTGCATTATTGATATGTTCAGTATTAGTCGCCTTCATATCGCTATCAGAAAAAGACCGCATATATTTATACATCATAATCAGAGCATTGTCGAAATGAGTTGTTTCTGGTAGATCTCTGTAATACCATCTATAAATTTTAGATTGTCTCGGGTTTCGCATTTCTAAGTTTCTCTCTAAGAAAGTGCACATAGACCTGCGAACCTCGCTCATAGCCCTAACTGCTATATCGTGTTGATTTAAAGAAAATTCACCATCTTTAGAATCGAAACGCTCATTGTAGTGGCCACAAACCAATTCAGATAAGTAATTACCTTCTTCTGGTTGCGGTCTATAAATATGTACAGGCTCTGATAGGTTAGCAGATATTGTACTGCCACCGCGCTCAAATGTCAACCGAAAAACAGGACGTGAAACTTTAAATGTTTCTACTATATCTATAATTTGTTTCACTTTACTTCCTCCATTGAATAGATGGGTTGATCTTTATGGGTCATAACTTTAAGTCTACAAAAGTTACTTAATGCGGCTAAATTACCATTGCAAACATAATCCTTAATCCAATGGCCAACTTTATTTGCTAGCTCTGTATCTTTAATTTTCCACTCATTATTTTTAAATAGAGTAATAAGTCTTTGCTTAATAGTTGCACGTTTTCTACGCTCAGATCGAGTACGTAGACCTGACTCGCACTTTGTGAGTAATTCCATGATTTCATTTGCACGACTTAGACCAGCACCACTAAAGTACATAGAGCCAATAGCCTCAATACCTTGACGACCAAGCATTCCTTCAAGGACCTTTTCATCCATGGTGTATTGAGTTTTAACAAACTTAATTTGACCTGATATAGTTTTCTTTTCAAAGTCAAGAATAATGTTATCATCCATTTGGAACTCAAAGCATGGCTTTAAAGCATCTCTTTGCTCCCAGCTAAGATGTTGAATAACACAATACTTATTAACACTCCAATTTAAGCATCGATCAACAGATAGATCCATGCTATAAGAATCACCAACGATCTGTTTGTATAGATCAAAATCGATAATAGTTTCATCAGGGATGGATGCTAATACTTCATTTAATTGTGAGTCAATTGGCTCAGTGGCCTGAGAGATCCAATCTAACTCTTCGAATTTTTTGTCTGCAAATACACTCATAAATGTCTCCTACAAAAAAATATTGAATCGGATTGAGACTATTTAGTTGGGACTGAAAAGCCAGCGGCTTCTGCATCTTTAATAGAAAGATCACCGCGTTTTTCGTCTAGTCGACGAGTTCGAACATAGGAGATATGTTCAAAGTGTACAAATTTTCCATCGGGAACAACAATTTTATAAACTGTGCCCTCTTCATCTTGGAACATGCCATTGATGCCAATCTCTTTAGAGACTTCTTCAACGCTTGCGCTTAGCTCCTCGAAGTACTTTTTGATTTGTTCTTTTTGTTTTTCTAGGCTTACGAACTTCTTTTGTGCTAATGTCATAATCTAACTCCTCCAAATCTTTATATTGTTGGTCATCTACTTTGAGCCCTTCAAGATCAACACCAGAAAGCATTTTCTCTAATGCGGTATCTAGATATAATTGATCTGGCATTTGCTCACGGATTTGTTGGATCAGATTTTTAAATATTAAGTGTGCCCTAGTTGCACTACGAATAAGAACAGTACATTCTTTAATTTCATCGCCACGGTTACCGCTACTAGAGCCAAAGCCACTATTAGCAGAAGAAGATTGAGAAGCCTCAGGAGTGTAAATTACTGTGATTTGATAATAGCGATCTAATCGCGTATAAGTTCTTCCATTTTTACCATGGTAGTCCAAATGCTGAAGCTGTTCATCCATGATGACATGGTGAATTTTTTGCGCTAAAATATATTGATTTTGAGTAACTATTACCATGTAAACTCCTTAATGAGTAGTATTCCCGCCGTCATCTTTTCCACCCCTAACTACAGTAAACTTTCCAAGTCTTTCTGTTTTAGGTTTTTCTTCAGCTTTTTTAGGAGTCATCTTAATTCCCATATAAGCCATATATTCTGATAACTTCATTTGACTTACTACACCAGATGCATCCATAGTAGTAAGCTCAGGATCATGGCCATCTTCTAAGATAGAGATAAGTAATTCATTCTTTTCTTCATCCAATCTTTTAATCTGTCCAATAATGCCGTTTTTATATTTACCATCTAGACCATTCTTTTGAGGTCCATCAGCCTGTTGAGCTAATTCAAGTTGCTCTGTAGTGATGTCTTTAACACGCTTCATTCTATCTGAGACAGATGATTTTTTGGGCCCTGCTGTTTGCTCAAGCTTACGCTTTTTAAGCGCTCTAGCACCTATATAAAGAGTTAAGGCAATAGTTCCAATTACTCCACTCATGACACCTGAAATATAAATAAGTAATATGCTAATTGTTTCCACTATCTTTGTCTCCCTCTTAACTTAAGAAATTTTCTATGCTTATCAAGCACCAACATTCTTCTCATTGGTTGCATTTGGTCGGTATACAACTTGCCATCTAAGTGATCGATTTCATGTTGAATTGCCACAGCCTCTATTCCTTTATACTCGATCTCAATTTCATTGAAGTTTTCATCTCGATACTTAACTTTAATAGTTTGAGCTCTTTGTGTTGTTCCAGATGTACCAGGAATAGATAAACAACCTTCTTCAAAGGGTTTAAGAGGGCCAATTTCTATTATTTCTGGGTTGATAATTAACTTGCCATCTTTCATTAGAAAGAATCGCTTAATCACGCCAACTTGATTAGCAGCCAATGCTGCTCCATCTTCTTGATTAAGAATCTTAGTCATCTCTGGTATTAAAGACTTAATATAATCCAACTCATCCTGAGTAACAGGAGGACAAACTTCTCGCAAAGCTGGATCATTCATTAAAAGTAGCTTCATTAGTACCTGTAAACTATCATGCGCTTCTTATTAAAAGATCGATAGTCAAGTGAGTTAAAGAACTTCATACCGTCAACTACCATTGTGCGTTTCTCTTCGGTTTGATTATTTACATGAACAAGAACTAATTCTTTAATGTTCATCACGAAATGCATGGCATCTATACTTTTAAAGTCATAGAAAGACATACTCTTGTTGTCGAAGTTTTTTTCACTAGTGCGCGACTCTAATACTAATGTTGTTCTAATCATATTACACCTGCACGAAATCGTAATCAGAGGCAATCTCTTTACCGTCTTCAAGAAGAGTAACGGTAACCGTGATTCGGCCTTTTTCAGACTTATCAAGTTTAACTTTGATATCAAGACCTTTTTTCTTTTTAGATTCTTCAGATTTAATAGCTTTTGCTTTTGCCATAATATCTCCTGTGAAATCTTTATACTAAAATGGCACACCACCCTGGATTCGAACCAGGACTTCAAGGTTTTGGAGGCCCGACGACAGCCGTTGTCTTTGTGGTGCATAAGAAAAAAGATGGCGGTGCTGGTGGGATTCGAACCCACGATCTCCTGCTCGACAGGCAGGCGCTTTAGACCAACTAAGCTACAACACCATTGGGGTGGATGACGGGAATCAAACCCAGTACCTGCGCTTTCACAGAGCGCCGTGCAATCACTACACTACAAACACCATAAATAAAAACTGGAGCCGCTACTCAGACTTGCGCTGAGCTTCCCGCATTACAAGTGCGGTGTGTCGCTATCTACACTTTAGCGGCATGGTACAGAGACAAGGAATTAAACCCTGATTTCTTCGTTCGTAGCGAAGTGTCCTATTCGTTAGACGATCCCTGCATTAATTTTAACTTATACCAGTTAAAATCTTGTGCTGTTTTTCTTTTGTGACAATTTGCGCACAGCACGTCGCATTTTGTCATTTCATGTTTAATTTTCTCTAAAGAGTATCCATTATTAATTCCTGTTGCAATATGAAATTCTTTATCACCTCTATGATCAAACTCTAAAACAATTGGATCACTTTCGCCACATTTAATACATGGATTTGCCAATAAATAGTTAAATACAAATTCTTTAAGTTTTTCTTTTCTTAATTTGCAGCGCTCCCATTTCTTAGCATTAAATTGCTCTTTATTCCTTTCTCGTCTTTGTTTTTGATCTAAAGATTTACATGCTTTACAATTAGCTTGTAATATTTTTCCACGTTTATGAAACTCATTGCTTTCTTTTTCTATTAAACATTTAGTGCATTTCTTCATATTAAACTTATACTTGGTATTGAATAATGGAGTCGAACCATTTCCTTCTGCTTATGAGACAGATGTTCTACCGTTAAACCAATTCAATTCTAAATTTGGTACGCGATGCTGGTACTGCCCCAACGTCACTCGCCTATCAAGCGAGCGCTCTGCTATTGAGCTAATCGCGCATATACTTAAACAATATCTCCTTATATTCTGCAAAGTCTGATTTGGATTCTGCAGGACAATTTTCTATTAGTTTATTCAAGACGGACACTGCTTCGCTTTTTGATTTCACAACCGCTACTTTTTGAAAGTTCAAGAAGATATGGATGGCGTCACTTGCGACTTGATAACCTCTATGGTTATTGCCCACTTCCCATGCATCTAATATCTGCATGATCCCATACTTCTGAAAGTCCACTACTGTCGTTGTGTTCTTAAAGTCGTTAATTATTCCTATCCTGTAACGAACTACAGAATTGTCAATCTTCTCCTTTTGATTGTAAAACTTCTTTTTCAAAATCTCTCATAGTCTTTTCCTCTAATTCTTTATATCTTTCTTTTCTAAACTCTTCAAAATCACTTGAATCGTAACTATATTCATCGCATGAGCATCCACAGCAAGGACAGCAATGGCAAGATGTGCGCTCTTCCCACTCTTCTTTTATTTTGTTTTCAAACCATTCCATAACTTCCTCTAAACTTGGTGCCCCAGGAGAGATTCGAACTCTCAAAACCTGGTTTCTAAGACCAGTATGTATACCGTTCCATCACCAGGGCATATTATATTAAAAGTGGTCAGGGCCGCAGGACTTGCACCTGCATCTTCTCGGTTCCAAACCGAGTCCGCACCTATTTCCGGACAGACCCTGATATTACTAACAAAAACTTGGAGCGCGATGAGGAACTCGAATCCTCTTCTCATGCTTGGAAGGCACGCAAATCACCATATATTCTTATCGCGCATACATTAAAACTTGGATAGGGATACAGGATTTGCACCTGTGTCATGAGGGTCAAAGCCTCAGGTCCTAACTACTAGACGAATCCCCAACATTTAATTACTCAACACATCCTCTTCAAATATGAAGTCTACTAAAAACTTTGTTAAGTCTTGTTGTAATTCTCCATAGTTATATTTACGTAACTTTAAAACCTCTAAATTTGTTTCTTCAGGCTTCCATTGATCTTCTAATCCATAACAAGAACAATGTGATCCATTTACTTCATACAACTTTCCATCTTTAGAGAAAATAACCATAGCATAACCTTCATACGATTCATTCTCGTATGCGGCAAATAAAATGCGAACATCTTCAAGATCTGCATCAGATATGTTGAAGTTAGACATTAAATCTTCTCTATTTGTAAAGTTACCTAAGTACATAATTTCCCTCATGAAATTTTGGTGGACCAGCGGAGAATCGAACTCCGGACTCAAGCTTGCAAAGCTAGCGTTATCCCGCTTAACTACAGGCCCATTTATTTAATTGTAATGATTTATAGCCAGTAAGATTTAGAGCGTCGGCTGCGCTGTGCTAATATGTGACCACGTAGGATCAATACCGGCTGGACGCATAGCGGCACTGCGATGTTGCATCGCTGTCTGTGTGCCTAGAATGAGGTTGCGTCCTAAAGATTTCATTGATATTAGTATACCACAATATTTTGTTAACTAAGAACTATTTTTTCAAATTCTTTATTTATTTTGTTAAAAGCTGCTCTTGCGCCCTTTTTGGCACCAGCTTCTGTCTTATATATTATCCCATTGTAAGAAAACATCTTACCTTTTTCTATAACTAGCCAGCAGCTACCGTTACCGCCTGGGTATACATAAAACATGCTTTTCCAAGCATCATTCTCCACGTAATACCTTATCCATTTCATTTTCTAATTTCAGGCGATCTGCTTTATCTAAAAAATCTGCACATTGTTCTGCTAAATATTTTTGTTGATATTTACCAACAATCATCATATTAGATGTGTTAATAACATAAGTCAACTTCATATCGTATTCAATAAAGAAACCTACACCATTTTTAGGTACTGAAGGCTTTAACTCTGACCCATCTACAACCATATATATTCCATACTTTTTAGCCAAGCAAGCTTTTCTCCATCTCTTTCATGTAGGAGTTAAATAGTTTTGTTCTTGCTATTTTAGCTTGAACTAGATGTGAGTATCCATACTGTCTTGATTTTGGAAAATGCTTTTCACCTGTAGGTTTATATATCAAGCAATAAGATCTTGTTGTCCATGTTGAGCCATCTTCACGAGTATGCACTCGCTCTTCTTGAATAATGTCAAACATGTCTTCAGGCCTTTGCACGAATTAAATCCTTTAATCTAGGGATAACAAACCCAAAGCTCAATACAAGTCTTTCACCCTCAATAACCTCAGATACTTCATGGAGAACTTTATCTGGTCTAAAGAATTTTACTCTATCTGTATTAATGAAAGTGCCAGGTACTTTTGCAACGCGGAATTCTCCACCTTCAATTGCTTTTTTAAGAATTATGTTTAATCTAAAATGACGACCCCATGTAACTTTATCTACATGAGCTTTGATTTCTGACCCAGTCGGAAACTTTAATAAGTAAAGATCAAATGGGAGTGGCAATATAAAAGTTGCTAATAACATTTTGGAATAATCTCCAGCTTGTCTACCTTCTTGCCACTTTAACCATTTCATTTTAAAATCTCCTCATCAATGACTTCATCAAGAATTTTTCTTTTGATTTCTAAAGACTCTTGATCATAGTTGGCTTTAATCTTTTTAAATAAAGATATGATTTTTTCTACAACCATTATGTAAGCAAAACTACAAACTAAGAATGTTGCCAAAGCAATTATAAATCCAACTAATACTCTTCTAATAAGAAAATCAAAAATAAAAGTAGATGAAAATGCTGGCATTGCGCTAGTTGCTGCAATAGAGACAGTTAAACATATAATGCCCATTAAAACAACTTGCCAAGGTATTTCTTTATTAATAGCTTTAAGTAGAGGAACTACTTTCTGACTCATTGTCAGTTTCACTGTGTTCGGATCCAATCAAAACCTGCCTCTCAAACTCTTCATCGTAAAGTTTACGCCAATTGTGTTTTAAAAATTCTTTTGCTTCAATCCAGTATTCGAAGTTAGGTGTACCTTGAACTGGGTATGGACCATTTTTCATAGAGATATAGTACTCGTTGCCTCTTCTTCTAATTATAAATAACTCAGACCAATCATTGGTAACCATTTGACTAGCCTTCTTAAACAATTCATTTCTATTCAAGTGCTATCTCCTCAAATTGCTCATCTATAATCCTTTGAGAATTATACTTGAGCCATTTTGTTGCCCCTTCATTGCTATAAAACACAGGCGTATCATAAAGAGGTTTATGAGATTCTTTCCAGTGAATAATATAGATTCCTGGGCTAGGGTGATAAACTATTTTAAAGAAATTTTGCCATTCCATAAGATCCTTTAAAAGACTAAGGGTTGTTATCACAACCCTTTGCATAAAGATAACCCGCTTCTTAGGTTCGAGTTACGTATCCGTGTAGCCTCACGGACGCTGGAACAAATAAATAATAACATTTATTCATTATTTTGTTTTAAATTCAGAAAAGTGTGGTATACTAATCTCTATGAGAAACGTATCAGTATTCACATTTGAATCTAAGCAAGCCAAACGCTACGAGCGTATGGTGTGCGTTTCTGTCGTCGCTGTCTAAGCGCACACCCTTAAAACACGCTCACAACTTAACAGCAATTGCCCCATTAGTTTAATGGCAGAACAGACGTTTTACATGCGTCATGCAGTGGTTCGATTCCATTATGGGGTACCAAATAAGTTTATATATTGGCGTGTGGTGTTTAATAGCAGCATTTCTCCCTCTTAAGGAGTAGGGTCTCAGTGCAACTCTGAGTGCGCCAACCAATTTTAATTAGTGGCCGCTAGTGTTAATGGTAGCATTCTAGACTTTTAATCTATGGAGTCTCGGTTCGAGTCCGAGGCGGCCAACCACTTAAGTTTCCAACTATTTAGTTGATGGGCAGATTTTATGCTATGACAGTTTGCGCAGAGCACTTGACACTTCGCTATTTCTTTTATTAGAGTTTTAAGTGAGCAATGGTCGATTTCTGCAGATATATTAAAATTCTTATCGCTAAGATGATCAAACTGAAGCGTTAAGATATTAGATTCGCCACAAGCGCATGGATTGTTGCGAAGATGTTCGAGGACATGCATTTGATTTCGTTCTCGGTTGCGATCATTAAGTGATCTAACTAGTGCTTTGCGGTTAGGATCTTTATGATACACTTCACGATTTCGAGTATTGAGACAAAGCTTACACCACGAGTGATGACGATCTTTGGATTTGCCAAAATCTGTCAATAACTTTATCTCTTTACATTTTGTACAGGTTTTCATTAAATGATTTTACCTAGCGCCATCTTCTATGGGTAGGAAACTGTGCTTTCAACACAGGAAAACGGGTTCGAGTCCCGTTGGCGCTTCCACTTAATCTAAACCAAATCCGTCTTCATCCATCTTTTGCATACACATTCGCATAGTTGGCTTGTTATAAAGCAACGATGTAATAAAATCTAGAAAGTGTTTCTTGATCTTTTCTTCTTTTTCGTAGGCACGTCTAGCGCGCCAGTAATCAGACATTCCATCACTCATATATTTATTTTACCAACCGCGTTCTTTTGCTAATTGTTTTGCAGCAGGGATGTTGAACTTGCGAAGCAGTGTCAAGAGTTTCATTTGGTGGTATTCGTTCATATTCTGAACATGTCCACCGCCGTAGTAATCCCACCATGGATGTTCCCATGGGCTTTCGTCATCCCAATCATGCATCCATGGGCAACTCCAGTAGACTTGCTCCTCAACTAAGGTGAGCCAGTACTCTACTTCTTCTGATCTATTGTATTTAGGATTATCTTTGCGGCGCCAGCTCATGCTGACTATTATACCATTCGACTAGATGCACGCTTCATCTCTGCTAACTCTCTAGTGTAAACAGCCGATCTTACCCCAAGTTTTTGGAGTAAGACCAGCAATGCAAGAGTGACTTTATATCTTTGGCGACCCATTATTTAATATGGGCCTGAATACGAGCTCTAATATCAGAGAAATTTTCATCAATAAGAAGTGTTCCATTGCGGAAAACCTCACGAAGCATATCGCCTTTAATAACATCATCAAGGCTTAATCCATCACGAACCATATAGCTATCACCATCTTTAAGAACCGCAACGCGACCCTTTTGAGACTTCTTAGTTCCATCATCAGTCTTAGGATTCTTAAATATTTGCTTCTCAATACCATCGATAACACATAGCGTTGATTTAAGAGCGTATCCAAAAGTATCACGAGTGTTGTATTGATAAGTATAAGATCCAATACCAAATACTACATTAGTTGAAGCAAAGCCTTTAGCTTCCAATCGACTCATGATCTCTTCAGCTCGTTTAAGAGTGATAGCATCGCCATAGATCAATCCAATATGAGAGTCCAATACTTTGTATCCAGTTGCACTCTCTGTTCCTCCAAAGATCTCATAGAGACATTCGATTGCACCCTTATATTCTGGTGTTCCAACTGGAGCAGAAGGATCACCGCATACGATTAGTACAGGATCACCAGAGTCAGGGCGAATAACAACCTTATCGCCAACTGGTCCACCTTTTCTAGCTATGATCTCTTTCTTCAATGAAGGAATAACACGTGTTATAACATCCCAGAAATCATAACCATCAGAAACAATTGATACGATTCCTGAAGGATGAACCTCTGAAAGCATTCGCTTAAGATACTTGGCATCATCGCCGTATGCGCACTGAATTGAGTGCTCAGTAGCTGGAACAGAAGTTCCAACAAGTTCTTTCTCAACGTTTGCATTATAGTAGTATTCAGCTGCAGAGATAGCAGGGATGGTATCAGTTCCAGCAAAGCCAGCAACTAAGTGACCCATACCGCTCAAGATAGCTGAACGAAGGCTAGACATGCCACGCATAGAGAAGTCATGACCTTGAAAGATCGTAAATGCAACTGCTTCAGGGTGAGTAGCTAATGCAAATTCATCCATCATGCGCTTATACTCAATAGCAAGAGTTGCAGATGTAGATGGTTGCCACAACTCACACGAAGCCAAAGACTCAATGAAGTTTGTTAACCAGAAGAAGCGTGGATCTGTGTTTTGAATGGTAAGGGTAGGAACGCGAGTTGGAACAATAGTTCCTTCAGGAAGAGCTTTGATTGATAAAGGTAAGTAGCCAAGATCATGAAGATCTTCTAAGTGTTTTGTCTCAGGATTTGGATCACCTAATGTAGCTTTGATCAATCGCTTATATTCAGCGATGACATCAGCTTTAGGGCGATTAAAGAAGTGCTCTTGGAATACATCCAAAAGATATTCTTTGATAAATGCTTGTGTGCCGAAGGCAACCACATTATCAACACCTTTTATTCTGCTTGTTCTTGGGGTCCACGTAGAGTAGACAACTTCGGTTCCCTCTGGATACATTGCGCGATGGGCAATTTTATAGAAATCACAAAGGGTGGGTACGATCACTTGTTTCATAGCATAATCTCCTATGCATGTTTATGTTGCGCCCTAATATCCAAAGAGGGCGTTGTTTATATTATACTTAATCTTTTCGTAAGTTCTTGGCTTCTGTTGTAATATAGTTAACAGTAACGTTAGGGCAAGTTACATCATACAGAGTTACTGTATCGTTATTATAGTCCATATCTAAATACTGAGTCGCAACTCCACTACAGCCCTTATAAAAGCCAGTTTTTACATGATAAATTTGTCCAATACTAATGCCTAGTGATTCAGCAGAATCTGAATTGCGACCAGGGATGCGATCAGAGTTACCTGTACAACTGATAAGAAAGCCTACAAATACAATAGCTATTAATCTCACTTTGCCTCCTTATAAGTGCAAACATTTTTAACCATAATTTGCCAGCATGCTTGTTTATTACTTAAAGCTTCTTTAGAACATTCATTAACAAGCTTTTCTAAACTTTGAAGTTGCTCTTGATTGCAATAATAATTACTGCTATTTTCACGGCCGCAACCAACTAATACTAAACTTAAAAGTATGAAATATTTCATTTTGCCTCCGGATCGCACACAATCCAGTTAATTCTTTTAAAGTCTTTGAGAACTGTTTTAAGGATCAATTCGGAATCTTGCCATGGGACATTGAATAAGCCTGAGTTGAATTTATTAGAATAAACATTGATTGTTTCATGTTCATCTTTTGGATGGGCCATATAGATTTTCTTACATAGCTCCATTAAAGCCATTGTGGTATGTATTTTAATTAACTCAGGTGAATCTTTTAATTCACCATAATTGTGCGAAGTAACAATCCATCCAACCCAGTGAGCCTCAGATGTATGGAATGTGGATAAAGAAGCTCTACCGCAAGCAGAACCTCTAGATTTATTAGCATTAATGCAAAAGCTATTGTAGTCAATAAAGCTAAACGGATACTTTTCCTTAAACGGTTTAGCAATACCAGAACCCCAAACACCCTGAGAATTACAGGCATGAATTATTACTGATTCAGCTGGAGCATCAAATAAAGATATGTTTTGATAACTTATCACTTAAGCTCCTTTAATATTTGTTTTAATACTTTTACTTTAGCTAAGTTTTCAATATCGTCTTCTAATTCGTCTTTACCTCTGTCATAGTTCATAAAACATTCATCTATGTAGAATTGAATAGCTTCTTTTAGAAGTTTTGTTTTATTTATTTTTGTTTGACATTGAATAGATTTGCCATTAAACTTTTTAATTGTTACTTTTACTTTTACTACCATATTTTAAAACCCTCAGGATTACGTAGTAGACTATTAGTTGTGTATACATTTTTGATGCCAGCATCATGAAGAACTTGTCTGCCTTTGCTAAATAATCCATGGCTCACTACTAAGTTTATCTCTTTAGTCTTAAACTCTCTTAAATATTCTGCAACCTTAATGAAGGTCATTCCGCCATCGCAAATGTCATCTACGATTAATAGATTTTCGTCACGTAAATTTAAACCTTGTGGATTTATCATTTTAATGCCAGTGATAACACCTGTTAATTGATCTCTAACTTTTTCAAAATAAATGTAAGGCATATAGCTTAGGTTTTTATATCGCTCAGCAGCACCTTTATCTGGAAAGCAAACTATGCTTGCTTTAGATACATCTAAAATATGCTCATGAAATTCAGTTACTTTAGGAAGCCCAGTGAATGCATCTTCGTATACCATAGAGGTTTTAGAGTGGGCATCAAATGTTTCAATGCGAGTGATATTTGCATTGTGCATAATCTCTTTAAATACATGTAAGGCAAATGATAACTTATTATCAAGAGCTTTATCTTGGCGGCCATAAGGTAAGTAAGGAACTCTTAGCGTGCATGTGTCTGCATTAAGAACTCTTTGAACTAGCATAGCGAGCTGAACTACATGCATCACTTCAGCTTCAGATTCAAACAGCCACAAGATTACAGGGTCATCGCCGTATGTATCATATACAACGTCTTCTAACTTCCAAACTTGAGAAGTACCATCGGGGAAAATTGTAGTCTCAAATTTAACTTCATTTCCATTAACTAAAAGTTTTACCATATACCACTTCCATAAAGTAAGTAAAGAAAAAATAATATAGAGAAAGGACCTAGTGCGATAGAGAAGATAAAGCCACGCAGATAGCCCCAGAAACTAGACTTATCAAACTTTGGTAGCTGATCTAATATGTAGCGAATTCTTAATAAAAGATACCAACCGATTAAGCCTAATACAACCCAAATGATTACCATGCTTGCGACCTTTCAGAGGGGTCGTTATTACCGTATCCCATTAGGAAATCTAAGTGACGCCACATAGCATCATGTGTTCCTGATTTATATAGCTTTTCTCTAAAGCCATCATATTCTTTAGCATACATTTTAATCTTGCCACCATCTCTTAAATCAATGCTGGCTTCTGTGTTTGCAATTCTATCTGCAAGCTTTAAAGTAATAGCGTCATCAGACGCTTGAATTTTAGGGTAAGTTTTTTCATGTCGCTCTTTGCGATTTTTGCCTGGCTCATTTGTAACCCTTTGAACTAGATCAAGGGTGCGACGACCAAATGTAGCTTCAATGGCTAGTGGAGTTAATTCAGTATCTTCAAGAGAGTCATGCAACCAGCCAGCACATAACATATCTTTATCTGTAATTCCAAAACGAATAAGCACTGCAACTACATCTCCAAGATGTTTAATATAAGGAAATGTTCCATATTTTTGTTCTTTATGGGCCATTGAAGCTATAGCTTCAGCGGCTTGCAGTGCTTGCATATCCATATTATTTGTCGTCTTTTTTAGTGTTTTCTTTGATTAGCTTTACGCCAATACCAAGGATCAAAGAAGCAACTGCAATGATTAAAAGACCAATGCCTAAGCTTACTAATACGCCCATATTATTCCTCCGTTACAAGTTTTTGTTCAGTTACAATTTTATATTTCACATCTACCATACATCGATAGATATACCCATCTTTACAATCAGAAAAAGTCATGCCGCAAGCAATGTCATCGTCATTGCGATCGTAACATACTGTGTTACCGCTTTTAGTGCTTATATGATAAGCAAAAACTTCTTCATATTGAGGGCCTGATGGTTCTTGGGGTTCAGAGACATTAGAAGAGCTACTTCCAGAATCTCTATAAACAGAAAGTTGATTTTGACAAGTTTCAAGTTGTTCAGTGGTAAACCTAAGATCATGTTTAGCTGTACGCAACTCAGATGAGTTATCATTACAACCAGCAAGCAATAAAGTTAAAGCAAGAATTGTATATTTCATGTGCTCTCCTAACTAGAAAAGGGACCTAGCTTTCGCTAGATCCCTATTGGAACCGATAAGATTATCTTATTTTTCTTTATTCATGCGCTCATTGATTCGCATGAAAGACTCAAGACCTACAGCGTCAAAAGGATTTGTTGATCCGCCTTTAGAATCACCACCAATGATTAACATGCCAGGAAATTGTACTTTAGCTAATTCAGCAGCAACACCAATTTTTGTTTCTTTATCAATTGTTGCGCGTTCAAGAGGTGTAAGACCAGCAGACACTTTCAATCGATTGATCTCAGCAAGTGCTTTACCTTTTACGATATCTGCAGCAGCTTCCTCTTTAGCTTTTTGAGCGTTCAATTTAGCAACTTCAAATTCTTTTTGAGCGATAGTTACTTCTTTGATTTTCTCAACATCTTGATTAGCTTTTTCAGTAGCAATTCGCGCATTACCTTGTTCACGAGCAGTAATTGCATCCTGTTTAGCTCGCTCAGCGTTAGCTTGGGCAACAACTTTTTGTTGTTCAGCTTCTTTCTTTTTAGAGATTAAGGCATCAATAGTTTGATCAAAGTCGATATCTTTAATAACAAACTGAATGATTTCAATACCATATTGTTTTAATGGAGAGTCTTTTCTAACAATAGGAAGACCTTTATCATTTCTGCTAATATTTACTTCTGCAACAATAAACTCATTACCGTCTGCATCTTTTTCTTTAACACGTTTAGATACGGTTTCAAAGATACCTTCGACAATTTGGCTTTCAGCAAAGTCAGTAAATTCAGACCTACGAGTAGAGTAGGAATCTTCAGCGCGCATTAGAGGTGCAGTTTGCATAAGAGCCTCTGTAACCACTTGTCGCATTAAGTCGTGTTTAATGGCTTCAAAGTTCTTAAAATCTCGGTGTAAAGCTAATCGTTTTTCAGGATCTTGAGGTAATCGAAACTTCACCATTCCTGAGATTTCTGCCGTACCACCATCGTTAAACCTTACCTTAATTGCTTCCGCATTACTTTGATCTCCTCGGCTATCGCCTTCAGTCTTGCTGAAGTAATAAACGTCTGAGATTTGATAAGTCGTGATGTTTGCAAACATCTGCATGTATGTTCCAGGATCCGCTATAACAGTCATGCTACCTGTTACTGACGCTTGTTTGATCTGATAATAGCCAGCATTATTTGTCTCCAAAATCTGCTTGCCCACTGTAGCTAGTGTGATTACCAAGATCAGGGCGACTACTGCACCACCGATCAACTTAATACGATTGTCCATTAAAACTCCTTTGTTTTGTTATAGAACTGTTTGTTTTATTTCAAATCAGATACTTTGTACTATTTGCATTTAGCAATGCTGTAATTGCCAAATTGGTCGGCTGTGTACTTTACAGTGGCACCAGATGTAAATTGTAAGTATACAACTCCATCGATACATATTTCAGATGCATTGCCAGTAAGTCTAGCCATAAATCTATCGACGCCACCGCAACCAGATAAAGCTGTAACAGCTAATACTAAAACTAAAAACTTCATATTTTCTCCTTTGTTATTTCAAAATGTTTAATAAGTGCAGATAAAAACTCAGTAAGCTCTGGAGCTCGCCAAGCGTGCTCTACGTAAGTGTGAGCATTATGCGAATAATGATAATGGTTTAATTTAAGATTTGCTTTTCAAAGACAAAGTCCATATAAGCTCTATCTATTGTGTCATTGTGGTGATCCTCAGGTGGATCAAAGAACTTACGTAATTCATGCTTATATTGTCTACAAATACAACCATTTCCTCTATTATGAATAGTTATTTCTTGTAAACCTCTATAAGCCATCATTTTCTCAAAATCAAACTCCCAGTTATTTATCATAATCATGTGTTTTATTTGTTTCAGAAATGGAGTCCCACCGCAGTAATTCTCTGCGTTTCCTGGGTTTGCAATCCAGTACATTAATTTTATGTTAGAGGGACAAGTGGAGGAAAGCAACGGACTCGAACCGTAGACCCCGAAGAGTCCGAAGTGTTTAGCAAACACCCTCCGCTCCTAGCGGATTTACTTTCCATGGTAGTTCCATGAGGAGTCGAACCTCGTTAGCCAGATTAGAAGTCCGGCGACCGTCCATCGGTGGAACTGAAGTGGTGCTCGACCTCGGATTCGAACCGAGACTTGACCGATTTTAAGCCGGTTGCCTCTGCCAGTTGGGCTAGTCGAGCATTGGTGTATGTTGAAGGAGTTGAACCATTCGTCGCCCGCTCGTTTGTTTAATGACCTCTGTTTTACAGACAGATAACGAGAACAACATACGTTGGAGGAAGGCTAGAGAATCGAACTCTCGACGTGGTCTTAGCACGTCGCGCTAGTTTTCAAGACTAGTTGCACACCATTGCGCCGAACCTTCCAATTTGTTTTTGATTTAATAAAGGAGCTAAGAGTGGGTCTATAAGCGGCGTTCTGTTCTTGCACTATCATTCGTCTTGTTTGTAAGTTGCCTTACAAATCTTTGCCCATAACCCGATGACTAGGCGAGTAGCCTCATTGTCATCCTATTTACAGTTGCTGCGCGTACGCTGTCGCCCGTTTCACCCGTTATCACTAACTATCCAGCAGCGTTTCCGGATTATCAGTCCGGTGCTTTCCTACTCTTAGCCGCTTCTGGCGCCGCAATTTGAAGTTGCCCTCAAATTACCCCATGCTGCGTTTATAACGATTCGTCTCTGTTGCCGTCGCTCACCTCGCGGTGGAAGGGAATTACCCTCTACGCTTACTCTATGCAGCCCCGACTTTCCTCACTCACCGTATTGCACGGATATGCGCGATAGTCCGACCCACTCTTAGCGAAATTATTATACTTTCAGATCTCCTTCATTAATTTGTTTAAAGTTGGTGCAACCTCTCAGAATCGAACTTACTTTACCTGTGCTTCAAACAGGAGTCATGACCACATCTACGAAAGTTGCATATCTAATTTTTCGTGTTCTTCAGCGTGACAATTAGCACAAAGTAAAACACATTTATCTAATTCTTCTTTAAGTTTATGCCATGCCCTGGTTTCACCCTTACCACCTATGCCAAACTCTTTTTGAGCAGGATCTAGATGATGAAATTGTAAAGCATTCATCGACTTATCGTAACCACAACGGCTACACTTACTTCCTTTATATTCAACTGCTTTTAACTTTAATCGTTTTCTAGCTAGCTGAGTGTTATTATTGTTTCTACATCTGATAGAGCAAAATTTCTCTTGCGCTCCAGTTAACTCATTACTACAATGTTTATATGTACATTTCATGTTATTTTTATACGAAAGTATGGCTGTGAGAGTTGGGATCGAACCAACCTAGTCTTGATTAACAGTCAAGCGCAGTCACCCTGATTGCTATCTCACAACAGTGTTATAAATAAATTAAAATGTTTTAGATTTAAACGTCTCGTGGACTTACTTATTTACTTGCAATTAAAGCAACTAAAATAAGAAAAAGCATTGTATCGCGAGCGCGATAAATAGGATCTCAAACTAAATTGTGAGAATAATGCTTTCATGGATATTAGTATACCATACTTTTCTAATAAAAATAGTTATTTTTCAAATTTATCTATAAAAAGATTGTTTGACGATACTAAAGGATTGATATTGAGCGATCTTTCCTTACAAAGTCTATATTGCCAAGGCTTTATAACCTTTAATTTATATAGAAGTCTAGCTAAGGCTCGAAATGATTGGACCTTATGGCGATTAACTGTTCCGCCTCTCATGCCCAATCCGGCTTTTTAGCATTTGTCCATTTTGGTGGGCGCTTATCAACGGCCCACTTATCTCGCATAGTAACCTTATATGCCTCATGAATATCTGCGATATGTTTATTAGGCGTGCAATTAGGCCATGGCGTTAAATCACCTGGTGGCATAAGTTTTGGACCACCGCATAAAGCATTAAAGATTTCATAAGACTTATGACCTTTACCAGTGCGACGTTGACGCTCTTCACAAAGATCACTCATATATAATAGAAGCCATTTGTAATTGGCTTCAGTTTGTCTAGTCCATACTGAACAAGGATGATTGAGATGTGCTATTTTATAGATGTCGTCACCTATGTAACCTTGAACTCGCATTGCTGTAGACAATAGTTGTGCAGTCTCAAGAATCATCTTATTAAGACGCAGATCATCAAGCATTTGTGCACATTTCCATGTATCTGGATCAGTTACGAATATGTTCATTTATTCCTTAAAGAAGGCATTTGACTTATCAGTATGATCTGTTATATCTAACACAGAATTAACAGTTGGATCAAATGTTTTAATATGATTATTTACTATACTGTTCATAGTTGCTTTTGCGCCAGCGCAACCTTTACATCCACCGGACATTTTGGTGCGCACAGCTCTTAATTGATCAACCTCAATTATATCAACAACATCAACTCTACCACGATGCTGGCCAAGCAGTGTATTAACTGTTTCATCTAAGTGTTTTTGAATTTCATTTATTGTTTTCATATTTTGGTTCTTCCATTATGAACATCATGAGTAAATAAAATGCACCAAATCCACCAAAAACAAATATAATGCGAATCCAAATAGGATCATCGAAACCTAAATACTCTGAGATGCCAGAGCACACACCATCAATGATTTTATCTTTGCCTTTACGCATTCTTTTCGTATTCCTGCTTTGCACGGAATAACATATAACCGCCAATAAGTAAGTTAATTAACTTAATCGGGCCAAATGGTCCAATAAACAATAAACCTAAATTTAATAGGCCAAGAACAACATATACAGAAATAATTGCGATTTGTGATTTACTCATATTAATCCTTTTTGTTACTTAAGCTAGAACTTTTAAAAGCACCAGCGAGAAATGATAAACCTAAAGCCTGCATCCAGGTGATATCTGGAAGACCAAACACTGGCACCATAAATAAGTACCAACCAAGCTTAATAAATAAGAGCGATATAAGTACTACTATAGCAAGTATACCTAATACGCCCAAAGCTAATGCTAATAACTTTTCCATTACTTTTCTCCTTTTTCTAAATCAGTCTCTTCTACAATGCCCCATCTTTTATCTTTAAGAGGATTCATTGGGTCGAGATATATTGGTGATTTCATAAAAGCTTCAGAAGGAAGATCATCTACATACCAATTAGGCTTATCCATACAAATATCCACAAGATGATCTATACCTAATGTTTTGCATACGCTTTCAGCCCAAGCGTGACCACCTTGTGACCAAACAACAACAGTGTGTCCACGAGCTTTAAACTGCCTTAATAGTTGGATGTGTCGATTATGAGGCATTACAAGTTCAGTGCAGTTGGCATCTGGGTTAGTAATTTGTACTAGACCAACTGCATCTGGATTAATACTTTGCCAATCCCAAATTACTAACGTATCATCTACGTCAAACATTACAATACGGCTTGATCTAATTACTTGCATATTACAACTTCTTTTTCATTTCTTGAATTTGACGAAGAATTTTTTGAATATCTTCAGTGGGCATTTTTTTAATCTCTTGAGCTTGAATATTGCTTTTAACTTTAGTTTTTGAAGCAGATTTATTTTTCATGTGTTGAGCAAATTGCGATAAAAGATCTTCATCAAGATCTTGTGTAGACTTAGGGGTAGAACGTGGTCTTTTAATAGTGCCCATAGGTCTTGGTGGACTTGACTTTAAGTATTCTTCACGTTTAAGTTTTTCAGCTTTGTATTTATCATATACAAAAGTGCCTGCAACACCAACGATAAATAGTATTATGCCAAGAATAAGTAATTCAATCATAGAACCCTCTTCGTTATAGGGATTCTACAATCAGATTATTCGACGTCGAATAGTTCTATGTATTGTTCAAGTCCATCGGGTCCGATAGACTTTAAGAGTTCTGTAACTTCCTCATTGTTAGCATATTTAGCCTTCATGAGGGTGTACAACGTAGCAGTGTCAATCTCAGACTTCTTAAGCTTCTTTTTCCAAGCTCTAAGTTTCTTTTCATCAACATGGTGACGACCGCGATTAAGTTTCTCAGGAACAGCTCGTGTATTGCTTGCTGCATATCCTTTAGAGTTATCTTTACGATCTGGAGATAGTTTTTGACCAGTTTTCTTTTCAGCAGATTGCATCTGCTTAACAATAGACTTACGAGATCCTAGGCCAGAAGACTTCTTAGAAGCTGTACCATTCTTACCTTTTTGACGGCGTAAAGCATCATCTGCTTTAGTCTGAGCACGTTGCCAGTGACCTGGCTTCTTCTTATTGGATGCTAATTTCTTAAGGCAACCAGAGCAGCGTCCACTTGGATTAGACTTTTCTTTTCTAAGACTTCAGTAACTTCTTTAAGATCACTCATGTTTCTATTTTACCAGATCTTTTAGATACTCAGTGGCCGCTATTGTTAGCTTAGGGTCATCCTTTAATAGTCCAATTGCTGTATTGCAATCGCTACATAGTAATCCACGAATTTTACCTGTAGTATGACAATGATCTACAGCTAAGGCCTTAGTTAACTCAGATTGATGTGTTTTACATATTTTGCAGCAATTTGATTGGTTTAACAGCATTTTATCGTAAATAGAGGTATCGATCCCATAATTTCTTTTTAGTGTTGAATTTCTATTACTCGATTTATGTTTCTCTGGGTTTCGCTCTTTCCAAGATCTTGCTATAGCATTAAACTTATCTGGATTATTCTTTCTCCATTCTAAATTCCTAGCCTGAGCGCAAGCTTTACAGTGAGAACTATAGCCATCTTTACGACGACTATCCTTTTTAAAATCTTTTAATTCTTGAGAAACTAAACATGAAGTGCATGTTTTATGGCCAAGCATAAATAACCTCTCTGGTTCTTACCTCAATAGCACATAATGGTGCCTTTGGTGAGCATCCGGCTCCAGCGTCAGCATAGATATAATGGTCATAGAAGCGCGGATGTAATTGGCCCTTGCGAATGGCATGAATGTGCCCACAAACTCCTATAACGCCATTCCCGTGATCTCTGGCCATGCCAAATTCATCACCCACTCCATCCCAGATTCCCCAACAATACTCATCATCAGTAATAGGTAAACCTTGATTCAATGTGTTCCTACGGTTTTCTCGTGGCACGGGGGCATGACTAAAGAAGAAGCCAGGCTCTTCGTGTTTAAAAGGTAGGTGAGATAACCATTGTAAGTGGTCATGTGTCATACTATGGAAACCAGCTAGTTGATAACTAAGTAAAGTTGCCTGCCCACCATTATTATCATGCATCCAGATGTCATCTTGACTTTTGCGGGCATAATACATGATATTGATCCACTCATGGTTACCTGCTAAGCAAATTACATTATTTGGATATGTTTCTTGAAGGTTTTTAAGGAAGCAAATAACTCCGTAAGAGTCAGGGCCTCTATCTACATAGTCACCTGTGAAGATGACTTTGTCAGTAGATAGGTCTAATTTATGATTAGTTATAAGATCATCCCAAAGTTTTTTTAGTAGATCTAATCGTCCATGTATATCAGCAATGCAGTAAAGTTTCATTTACTGATTATACTGATATTAACAATTTTAGTCGTGGTCGTATTCTTCTGTTTCAACACCATCAGCTGTCACAGTGACTTGTATATGGTCGCCAAACATAGATTTCATGGTGTCTTCCATTTCGCGTATCTTATTGAAAACAGCTTGAATACTTTTCACTGCTTTTTTACATTCTTCGACTTGTTTATAATTTAATACGTCTGATCTTTTTTCAAAGAACTTGTCATTGATTTGCCACTCATCATACCAGCCCTCATCGTGGCCATTTTCATTATTATCGTCTTCGCCAACAGGTGCACCTAAGTTGAACTTAAATTCTGGATCTTGAACACTAAAAACACACTCTTCTCCATCATTAAAATGAGGAGTGTATTGATTCCATCTCACTCCCGCAATAAGCGGATTACCAACCATAAGATCCTTAAGTAGATTCATTATGTCTTTAGTGGCAGATTTTTCTGCTTTTTTAAGTTCATTTCTAATGTCGTCAATTTTAGCAAGACGTTCTTTTAAATCTTTATCTACTGTTTTTGCCATATAAACCTCTAATCAAAGTTAATTTTAAGTTTAGTTTTCTTAGTGCCGCCTAGCCAAGGATAGAAAGGCATTTCGATTAAATAGTCTTGGATAGTTGGGATGCGACCCATATCATCAATTACATGCTGTTCAGCAATATCTCTAACAGAGACATGCTTTCCATCAGAATTAATGATGCCTTCACCAAATACCTGCTCGCATAAAAATATACCAAATGAAGAATGTAAGATGGCTCGGTGACGCATATCAGGAAAGTGAGCCTTGGTTTGATCAAACCAATCATGAATTTTTTGATAGTCTTCTTCTTTGCCGCCCCACTTTTTAACTGAAACGGTACCGTGCAAAAATGGCTTCATAAATCCTCCCAGATCTAGATGGGTTCAAATAGATTCAGACTGTAAGTTTTCCACTCTTCATTGTCATCGTAAATAAGAAATTTAATGTTATTAGAAACACTGTGGTTTCCACCACCACTTAACTTATTAAGTACTTGAGCGTCATAAGTCTTGCCCAAAGTTAATCCTTCAATTGGCTCTTCGCCATGCGCACCAATTCCAAGAAATCCTTCGCTTGCGTCAGTATGAGCTTTAATACATTTAATTTTCATCTTTAATTCCCATTAAGGCTAATTCAGCTACTTTTTCTTGAATTACTTCATCATGTGCTACTAATGCTTTTAATAGCAAATCTTGTATGTCGGTAATGCGCTTATAGATTGCTGGCACATTGCCATGCTGGTGACTAGAAAAAGAACTACCACTGCTCAATCCACCATAAGATTGTTGATATGTGTCATGCTTAGGTAATGCTAAGTATGCAAGCATCAAAGAGTGCATCCTAGCCATTTCATTATCTAAGATAGCGTAAATGTTAATTGCTGCTTGATTCGACTTTTGTTCTTTGCTCATTTTGAGCTCTCCTTACATCACGTAAGCATTTAGGGGTTTTTAGTGTTGGTCTTTCAAATGATGGCATATTTTGTTCATCTGTTAAACCAAGACCAGATTCAACTACTGCATTCATTAGCTCTGCAACGTCAAAATTGTCAGCATCTTTAGGAAACGTAACACTAATATCTACGCCAGGATTTCCTTCTCTGTGAGCATAGCGACCAGGGCCAGAACCTATGATTCTAATTCTGTATGAGATTGGAGTTTCTTTATAAAAGAGAACTATATCTTTATCAAGAAATTGAGCTTTTGATGTTTTAGCTAGATCTTCTAGAACGAAGCTAGCAATACCGTAGAAATATCCAAGAATTTCTTGAGTTGAATCTTTAGTGCTTTCTTGAATTAAGTAACCAAGACTTCTATCAAGATTGAACCTTCTGCACTTTATTTGTTTCATCTTTCACTCCCATGAAAAGTTCTTCGCTCAAAACATTTAACGCATACCAATCCTCTAATATCTTAAAGGATTCGTTGTGTTTATATTCAATCAGGGGAAGTTCAACAATTAGATCTGGTAGTTTATTTTCGTCGTCCCAAAGATAGACGCGTGAAGCCATAAGCATTATTTGAATAGGTTCACCGTACTTATCGGTACCTTTTCTTTGCCATTCTTCTTCAACGTGTTCCAATAGATAAGGACCAAGATAGCAAACTTTACGAGTTAACTCATCTTGGTCGCCTACTGATTCCCATTTGTAGTGCATTCGATCTCCGCTGTACCAAGCTCTTCGCTTAGTCTGCAAAGCTCGTCCTGGAGCTGAGTTATTTGTTCTTGAGTAACATCATCGTCACCATCGCCATTTTTTAATGTGGCATGAAGTCTTTGAAGTTGATTGTCCATTACTTTAAGTGCTTCAATATGAACATCAAATATAGTTTTTTCAACTAATGGTGTAGTGGTCGTACTAGAATAAGAACTGCCATAGCCTTGACTATCTTTACCCATCTAATACCTCCACTGTAACAGTTGATCCAAGATCTTTATCATAAAAAGATTCAGCTTCACCTTTATCTCTTAATTTATCTAAAACTTGTTCAGCATGAGCGTATGAATGCGCTTTAACTTCAAAGTAATAAGCCACTTTTTCAATCACTGTTACAACATATTTTTTAAGTTTCTTTTTCTTTTTGCTCATATTATCTTCTTTTACTTGTTGATCCATCTGGACATTTAACAGTATCGCCAAGACGTTTTAAAGGGTGATCTTCAGTTCCGCCTTTAGAAATAATCCAAAGAACTTGTGGGAATTGTTGACCAGGACGCATCCAAGATTCAACAGGAACGTCGCCATAGCAACCATCTGTAATGATAATTGATAAATCACCTTTACGCTTAAAGATATCTTCAAGAGTTTTAGTTAAATCAGTACCACCAGATTGAATCATTGATTTGTCAATCTTAGTACCCATTTTGTATTGCTGACGACCATAGTGCTCAGTATGGAAGAATGCTAGATTACATTTACGAGCGCCAACTTTTAAGAACTGATCTACGATCTCAAGGAATTCATTTAACTCCTCAGTAGAGATAGAACCAGAAGTATCAAGATGTAACTCGAGCTTAGGTAAGTCACCAACCTTAGTGCCTGGCGCTTTGAAACCTAAACGTTTATTTTTACGAGTCCAAGTGCCTTTACGGTTGTGACCATTAGCATGTTTTTTCATTGCCAATAGAATTAAAGCTTTGTAATTTAATTCATTACGTCGCGTCTTGATTTCCTCAAGAAGATCTTTAACATGACCAGGAAGATCGTCGTATGAAAGACGAGCTTTAACCATTGCACGCTTAACTAATTCTTCAGTAGCATCAAGCATTTCTTTTTCTTCGCCAGCTCCATCCCACATGTGCTCATCAATAGTTTGTGGTAGATCGCCGGTTTCAGTGCCGCCGCCAGAATTGCCATCGCCTTTATCATCTTTATCTGGATCGTCAAATCGCTTAATTAAGCGATCATAATACGCTTCCATAGTTTGATTAAGAGGCCATTGTGTTTTTGTGCCAGTTTTAGGATCTTGGTCGAAATAATCTTTGACATCAATACATCGACCAGGGCACAACTCATTAGGGCAAGGAGTTGGTTGACCTATTGGAGGACACTGATTACATCCTTTTGGAATATCAGGAATATATTGGTTGATTGCCATATCAGCAGCAATATTCATAAGCATTCGCTTACGAGCGCTAATTTTCATAAACGGAACGCGAAGAGGATGTTTATGGGTGATATGTGAAAGTTCGTGAATAAGAACAGCTTTACGCTCTTTAGCGCTAAGTTTCTTACAGAAGAAGTATGGATTAACTAACATATCCCATCGTTTAGCATCTGTATTAAACAGAATACCTGCTGTTGGAAGTTGATGAGAATAAGAGATTGTTAGACATTGAAGGACTGAGCCTAGAAATGGATTTGTTTTAGAAGTCTCATAAATTGATGTTGCCAAACATTGAGACATTTCCTCAACTGGAACCATCTCTTTTTCCATTTGCTTCTTAATCTCTTTTGGATCGCGAATTCTTGATGACATATAGTAACTCCCTCGTTACACTTCTATTGTATCAGTACGAGCCCCCATGTTAAAAAGGAAACGAGCTGAGTGTAGGGAGGAGTCCACTCAGCTCGTTATAATCGAATTACTTGGTCGGCTTATCGACGCCCGTAGCTCGACTAATTTGAATATTAGCTTTAAGAACGTTAATTAGAGTCGGGTGGCGCTTAGTAAAGTCTTTGAAGAAGTTAGTGATTTGACCTTTAGACTGCTTATAACCACATTGCTTAATTAAGTTAACTGCATGGTCAGAAGGAATGATATGGGCAACTTCTGCCATAATGTCTTCACTAATTTGATCAGCTTTACAATCTTTTGCAAGACCACCATATTGTTTTTCAATAGATTCAACAGTGGCTGCAATCATATCGCCTTGATATGTTGAAGGATCTGATTGTGCTTTAAGTCGCTTTAATGCTGCTGCTTTATCTTTCAATAGATCGTTAGCAGTAACAGGAGCAGAATCGTAACAGAATTTATGATATTCGTTACCGATGTCTTTACCCAAGATAGAGCTAACAGTTAGCCGGTGAAGTTGACGAGAAGTATTTAAACCCGCCATTTCAGCTGCATTTACTTTTGACCAAGTACGTGGAGAGATATATTTGCCATCTTTACCAATTGACTTAGTATCCTTATAAGTCCAGATACCAGAGCTAACAAACATACGAACAGACTCATGCCATTGAGCGGCTTCAATATAGTCAACGAATGCCATGTGATCAAATTCAACTTCAAATTCAACGAAACGATCTTTTAGAGCAGCATCCATTGTATTAACATCATACTCAGATGAATCTGGGTTAATACAAGCCGCAAACATCCAACCTGGAGGAAGTTCGTATTGGTGGATTTTCATATCTGTCAATGCTTGCATTAAACAGTTCATAACGCCAGTGGTACCACGATTTGGTTCTTCAAATAAGATTAAGCCTTCGCCTTCTGTTGGCCAGAAATCAGGCAATAAATGCTTTGTACGAGCAACACCGTTTTTATCTACTGACTCAGATGGAAAACCGATTAAATCTGGTGCTTCCATATAAGCAATACGTAGATCGAGGAATCCAAAGTTTGGATTACGCTCACGCTGCTTTTTCACCCATGCTTGCGTAATCTCAGATTTACCGAGACCAGCTTCGCCGGTGAACATAGGGTTGATAACACGACCTTGCTGTCTTGCTTTATAAGACAGGTCCAACACTGGAAAAATATTACTTGGTTTCATCTATTCTCCTCCTAAAGAGATTTTGTTAATCAATTTTAATTTCAGATCTTAGTGAAAGTCTCGTGAAACAGGTTCTGGCATTTTACATGCTTCAACAAGTTTTTGAGCAAACACCGAACTGAGTTTGTATCGCGATTGCAATACAGTAAATGAAGGTTCATCGCTTTCTTGTGCTGCCTGCAAAGCTAGTTTCTCAAAGGTTTGAGCACATATAGACATCAAATTAGCAAATACTCTCATGTCTTCGTGAGACATAACAATACTAATCATTCCTTCTGGCATTGGCGGGGCAACTTTGCGAACATCTTCTTTACTAATCTTCGTCTCCATCTTCTGAGTCGTCTTCACTGTTGATTTCTTCAAATTCTTCTTCGTAACCTTCGCCATCCACATCCTCCTTCAGTTTAGCAATAAACTTAGCTCTCAATGCGGGTGGAAGTGCATTAAGGTCAATCTTGAGAGATGGTTTAGCTTTTTTAGGTTTTGTTCCCTTACGGGCTTCACCATAAAATAAATCAGCATCTTCTAAAGATAAGAAGATTGCAGGTTCACCGCCACCTGTTGTAGTTCTAATGACTCCAATTTGGGGTTCGCGTTCTTTCTCAGGAACACGATTGATAGAACCACCACGCGCAAGATATTCTTCTATGGTTTCTACCTTAGAGAATTTACGAACTTCAGAGTGATTTTTCTTTGCCATTAATATTCCTCCAAATTGTTATGGTTTCAGATTATAAAAGTCGAGTTTTTTCTACAAGAGGGCTTATAAGTATAGACTCTATAGTATGAAAGCCATTTTCGCTGTAAGGACAATATTGTTGAAACAACTCATGAACTTTTTCTGAGATATCAGGGTATATTTCGGTTACTGACTTTTCTCCTAAGTCTTTTCTAACATATTCACCGACATGGTAATTATAGTTATGATTCCAATCAATGCCATAATCACGAGATTTACCTTTATACGGTTTAAAATTTTTAATCGCTTCAATTAAAGGGAGAATTTTATTAAAGTCTTTATCATAAATCTCTGAGACTTTGGTAATATAGTCGGCATCATTAGTGTCAACTGTAATTGTAATTTCTTGTTTCGCCATAGATCCTCCAGATAGAAAGATCTAGTTTCAGAAATCTATTTAAAGAGTTCTTCTTCGTGAATCGAAGGGAAAATGCCGTGTAATCGACGCATGTAGTCGATATATTCTTTTTCATTTCGGCGTTTTATTAAATTAGTTCTTAAAGATTTAAACTCTCTATAAGTTCTATGAAAAAATAAGGGAAGATAATCATGGAATTGTATAGTTGCTTGAGCTTCTGGCATAATAGCGTGATTCAAGTTATTGACTTCACGATGATAAATATGACAATGTATTTGTTTAGCTATTTTATTGTAAGTTATGATGATTGTTTTAGTTGCATTAAATGGATCAGGTATTAACTCGTTATCAGATACTTTAACTTTGAATTGCCAAATAATTGTAGGTCCTGGGAAAGCCGCGTTACCAGTCCCTGACCCTATTGAGGGGTCTTCAAGGCGAAAGTTCTCAGGGTGAGTTTTAAGTGACTCACTGAGTTGCCTTAAGGTTAAGTATACGAGTTCCTCTTTCGTCATGCAATCCCTTTAAAGGTATAATATAGCTACCTAGCTTATTCTATCAGGGAGAAGGTTTAAATGGCCGCCACAACTGAGTTAACTGACAATTTAGCATACGGAGTCGATCTTAAGAATCGACGTATTTATTTTGGATTAAACTTAGATTCGGCTGATGTTAATGAAAGCACAGATTTTACAATGTCATCCGTTGAATATGCTGTGCGAGCATTACATCGAATGGCTAGTGATGCACCAGGAAAACCAATAGAAATTCACATGTGCTCATACGGTGGTGATCCTTATGCTATGCTTCGCCTATATGACGAAATCCATGCATGTCCTTGTCAAATTAAGTTCTTTGGCTCAGGTGCAATTATGTCATCTGCTACATGGATTATGGCAGGCTCAGATGAGCGATATTTGCACCCTAATGCAACCGTTATGGTGCATGATGGAAGTGATTCAAATCCAGGCAGCAGAGATGAAGCGTTTACAAGATAAGCTATATGAAATCTATGCTGACAATAGCAGAATGCCTATTGAATTTTGGGCCGATGTATGTCAGCGTGATTTGTATCTTACGGCCAGCGAAGCAGTGTCATTAGGACTAGCTGATAAAGTGATTGAACCTAAGAAGCGTGGTAACTTACGTAAAGCTCGATATGCTGCTTTAAAGAAAGAACCAGATACTAAAGAAATGAATAAACTATTAAAAGATGTTTATGCACGTATTAATAAAGTTAAAGTACCTAAAATAGAACTTAATGAAATTAAAAAAGAAGCTGCAGACTCTAATCTTATTATTGATGAAACAAAAACGCCGGAAGTAAATCCGGCGCCAACAGATATTGCTGTTAAGAAAGATTGAGCGGTCAGACGCTACTCTGACTCATGGAGTTTCAGTCACTTCTATACGTCCCGTTCGCTTGCGCTAGGGTATCGGTACTCCAACAGATGACCATTCTTGTGTGTCTCCAATAGGCTGTCAAATCATTTAACGCGACCAGCGAGCACCTATAGCTTTCCACACCGCACTCAAATATATTAAGAATTTTTAACTATTTTAATTAAACTCTTTTTAGCATTTGCAGCTCCACCATTATTGAACAATGAATTCAATTGAGTGCGAGTTACAAACTGTGTAAGAGCTGCAACTTTAGCAGAACGAATTCCAGCGCGTGGACTGAATGCGTTTGCGAACGTAGATAGATTAGTAAAATTACTAACGCTAAGTTTACGAAGCTCATTCAAAAGAACTGGACGCGTATACTTCTTAGTAGAGAAAGCCATTTAATACTCCTGTTATTTGTTTAGGGACATTGAAAATATATTATACGATTGAACAATTTTTGGGTGAAGGAATATGCCGATACTAGGCGTGGTTCTATCTTGACCTAAATAGAGCGCACTTCTCGGCACCAGTCAACCCATATCATATTTAACGGACCTCAGCTACTTCACCACCATTTGGACTGCTTTAGTAATGTTGCAATCTGATTACCGACGCATCTGTCATTATGCAGTACTCAGCTACGACACGTAGCTTGCTAAATACCGATCTCATTTCCATGTGTCCCAGGGAAGAATGAGCACCTCTGATCCTAGGAGAATTTATGCTAAAAGGATTTTCTCCAATTTAGCTTGTAATCTTTTAAATTTATACTTTGCTTGTTTTATTGCGTACTTTTGGTCTTTATAGGTACCAATAAGTTTATCATCAGGGTCTCTTACTTCATAAGAGAGATATTCTTCTAGCATCCACGATGTGGCGCTTTGACCTCCACGAGGAAGGTTTTCGACTTGCACAATTTTGAAATAGTCGTTCCACTTATTCAAGATGGTACTCCCGCTGGGATTCGAACCCAGATCCAACACTAATCAGGTGCTTAAAGTCGTTATAAGCGACTGGCTCAGAACCTCTGAACGGGAGCATTATAAATGTCCCGTATTATATAGTCAATCACGTTTCTTTATCCTTATTTCGTAAATATCTTCGTAGAACTTATTGTATTCTAATATACCAAGTTTATTCATAAGTCGGAGCAGGCAATCTAATTTATAGACACTTTCATCGTAAGTTGCACTATAAGAGGCTGTATCTATTAGATAATAATAACAGCCATCTTCTTCCCGCCATGGAGTTTTTACCTCAGGGTTCATTAGTCGTCGCCGAAACCCATTCCCATACGCTTAGATCTTTCTTCAAAGTCTCTCTTAAATAATGCTGTATGATCTATCATTTCTTTAATGACTTGAGAATGAGACTTGTCATCAAGTTCAGCGCGAACAGCAATCTCTTCTAAGTGTGCCACTGAAAACTCTTCAGAACCCTTAGTGTTAAGAGAGTCTTGCTCTTCTTGAGTGAGCTCTCTTTTACAGATAAACTTCATAAGATCAATCTTCTCAGAATGAGAAGGTGCTTTTAGCTTTAACATTAAGTCAAAGCGACCTGGACGATCAGCTAAGGATGCTAATAGATTTTCAGGATGATTTGTTGTTGCAATAATAAACGTTGGCAAGAAGAACACAACACCAACACCATCTAATAGATTCAATAGACCAGAGTCTACTGCTGAATTAGAACGATGGCTTTCACGTTCACCACCACCAATATCTTCGATGATTAGAACCATACGAGTACAAGTCTCATGATAGCGTGAATTAGTAGACAACAATTTAACGATATCGTCTGCTTCAATTTCTGAAGTAGGCCATACAACAATTACTGTGCCGGCATCTTCAGCCATTAAATCAGAACATACTTTTTCAATAGCAGATGTCTTACCCATACCAGGAGCAGAGTAAAGAAGTACTCCACGCTTTTTAGGACGATTTAGCTTTTCATACACATGAAGACGACCGAAGAACTTATTAGCCTCACCCATGATTTTTGCTGTATTAGTACTTGTTTCAAGTAGAGCTCGCTTTTTAAACTCAAGCTTTACTAATTGGAGACCTTGCATTGTCTTGGTGAAGACAAATGAACCAGGTTTGATTTCATATTCACGAGCATCTTCTGGCTTCTCAAACTTGTATTGATAAATATGCTCGCCATCTTGAAAGCATAAATCAGACTCTGGGAGTTCTTGCTCAAGCCCAGCACTCATGTCTTTAAATGATGTTTTCTTTTTAAGAAAAAACTTACCTTCATCAGATGACATATTATCTCCCTCGGCCTTTACATCTCCAGGCCATAAAATTGATCATGCTTTCCATTCTATTTGCAATCCAAGCTGACTTGTGAACATCGACTCTATCTTCTAGAGATTTCATAACTTGAGGCGTTCTTGCAATATCTACAAGCCAAATTGCTTTTGATACAGATCTTGCAGTATGAATTTTGTTATACTCTAATCCTTTTGCAGGGTCTCCAAAGCGAGAGGTGCGTCTTCCAGATTTAGCATCTTCTCTTAATTTTTGAAAGAAATGTTTTAAGCTGCTCATTATCCCTCACTTTTACCAATATAAGAATTGTCAATGATATATCCATGACTGCTTGCACGGTACTCTTTTTTATTTACACCAGCTCTATATCCCTTATTTCTACTTGTAGCAACATACATAGACTTTAAGTGAAAGTGATCTGAATGGCTAGAAACCACATAATCTGTTTGAATAAAATGAGGCTTACCAGGAAGACTAGAATCGTAGCGATCTAATAATTGATGTCTATATAGTGCCATTCTTAATACTATCCTTTGTTGCCGCTCTAATCTCGGCTTTTTCTTTAATTTCTTTAATATCTAAACCCATTTCTTTCATGGTGTTTCTATAAGTGGTCTTTTTAAGAGTCACTGTTCTTTCACCTTTATACTCGCCATAAGTTACTGTAACTGAGTCAGGTCTATAATCGTTCTCAATATCATAAGATGTTGAATTGTCCCAAAGACTTTCAAGAGGATAATAGGCTCCTTTAATAGCAAGCTTAATTTCGCACTTACGAATCTCATTTTCAATAAATTCTTCAAATGCATCTGGTGCATTAAAATAACAAGTTAAAGAACCATACTTTTCTTTCAATTGACCTAAACTAATACGCTTATTAAACATACGATTTCTAATAGGATTAACGTATTTAATAATTAGAGCACGAAAGCCATAGCCAAATGAGTGAGTAAATCCGCCAAAAATATCTATAATTCTTTTAAAGATAGATTTTGTTGGTCTAAGTCCAGTCACTCGATCACGAGGCTTAGAATAGTCAGATGGCTTTTCAAAAATGTTCTTTTTGAATGCAGAGAAGAAACCATTCCAAGGACCTTTAATAAACCAATCAACTGGTGTACCTTGAATATAATAGCCGCGCATAGTACTTTCATTATATTTAAAGCCTAACTCTTTATCAAGAGTTTCCATTAACTCTAATACTTCTGGTGCCCAAGAAACTGGACAATCAGGACTGCATTGAGATTTATCAAAGTATTTTTTCTCTAGTTTTTTAAGAGCCGCTTGATTTTCTTCTATGTTCCATTTAGGGGCATAGGTGATATCATTGTTATACATTAGTCAACCTCTCGTTCATATTCTGCAAACCAAATTAAAAGAAAGCCTATAACAGATAGTCCAGTTGCTAATCCAATAGATAATCCAGTAGCACTAGCTGCACCTAAAGTTTGATACAGTAAAGAACCAGCGCCGGCACCCATCATCACACCAATCAATCTACCTAATGCTCCCCAAAAACTACGTCTGAGTGCTTTTTTGTCAGGATGTTTCATCATTCCTTTATACACGCGTTGATTTTATGTTTGTTTAAACGATCTACAGCTTCTCTTATAACCTCAGGTGGATGAGCAATGTTCATCCGCATATATCCTGGTTGTCCAAATAGTTCTCCAGGAAGAATATAGACTTTTGCAGCTTTAGCATCCAATGCTGGACCTGCTTTAAACCAACCAAACATAGAATTAGATTTGCAAGGCACCATTTCTAGAACATCAGGATCCAATCTCTCGAGTTCTTTCCTTGCAAGGGCTATCGATGCACGTGCCTCTTTAACAAACTCTTTATAGTATGACGGGTTCTCTTTAAAGATTAATTCTATATTGCGCGCAATATCTTGTGATGCAGCAGAGACGCCAGCAGTGGTCATCTCAATGTAATTAACCATGTCTGCGTAATACTTTTCATTATGAGCAACAGCATAGCCTATTCGTAGTCCACTTAAGCCATACATCTTGCTCATAGAAAAAACTTGTATATCACCAAGCGGTATAGTTAATTGATCATCAGGAAGATAGATGTCAGTGTAGTAGGCAGCATCATGTATCATCGGTCCACGGTAACGCCATTCAATAAGATCCAAGTTCGAGCAATTACGGCCATCTGGATTGTTTGGGCTGGTGATGAGAAAGCTATCGCTACTTCCTTGATCACTCCAAACGAGACCAACAGACTCAGCAAGGCTAGGATTGGCGGGATAGTATGGCTTGTCGTAAAAGATTGTTGATGCTCCGTGCCGTTTAAATGAATACATAGCAGATGCGAGGGCTTGCTTAGCTCCATTGCACACAACAATTTTAGCATCATACTTCTCCTCTAATATCTTTACTAAATCAGGCTTACCTGCTGCAGGTTGATATTCCCATTTAGGAAGATCATGTATTGTTGGCATTTTAAATGGATCGCCAAATCTATTTAATTGACGAAACAAAGCGCTCATTACAACTTTAGGTTCACCAAAGCTTAAATCAATCCAATCAGGTCCTAATAACAATTTTTGTAGTTTTGCATCATTACTCACAATGAGTTTTTACCCATCTTTCGCAAAAGACTTTGATATCACGAGTACTAATGTAAATCTTATCTTTTTCTTTTCGCATTGGGCGAGAGATGTGATTACATATACCAAAGCGAGTTAACAAAATAATTAGCGCAGTTGTTGCACTTTCTTTTTTAAGAAACTCTACTAAAAGTGGATCGCGCATTTTGATCCTTAAGAAAAGTGGTTGCGGGGGCGAGACTTGCACTCGCATCTATCTAGGTTATGAGCCTAGTCTGGCACTACTTCCAGTCACCCCGCGAATTTATATTATACTAATGTTTTAGCAAATTCTTTAAGCTCTTCTGTTAAGAGCTCAGGATTTACACCCTTGGGAGCAAGAAGGACTTTAGTCCTAATAGTGCGAGGCTTAACAGCGCTTGTGTTTTGCTCTTCAATATCGCCAGTTGAAGCTGTTGGAGCTGCTTTATACACATGACCACCATTAAGCTCTTTAGCCTTTTTAAGATGATTCATAACCATGCTGCGACCATAAGTTCGCACTTCTGCGGCATTGGTAACATCTTTGCTGTATTCAATATTGCCAGCTAGAATACCAGAAACAACAGCAGACTTTACTGCTTCTAATTGTGCATTAGACAGCAATAAAATCGCATTATCTGTTCCTTTAACGAAATTAGGGAGTTGTGCAATTACTTCTGCAACTACTGCTTCTTTTTGACCGATCTTGCTCATCCGAGCCTCCTATAAATATTTTGACTTAATGTATTTAGTTACTTTTTCAAAACCAATAGCTTCAATTAAAGCTTCCCATTCTTTGCGATTCTCACCAGAGAGGTTATCTCCTACTACTTCTTCAACACCATCTAATTCATCACCTAATTCTTGCGCATGTGCTTGAATATCTTGACGAATTGCTTTACTAAGATTGTCTGAAAACATTTAGCCTCCATGGAATACAAAGTTTTTACTATTCATTTCGGTAATGATTGTTATATCTATATTTTCAACCGGTAAAACACTCCACTCATATTGGAGTAATTGTAGTTTACCTCTAATTTGAAGATCTCTTAAAATCGTCTCAACTTCCTTAGGATGATCTGCGGACAGTTTAATCGACTTTAATTGATTATCATCTACAAGACCTTCTATTTTCAGGAATTGAAGTATATCATCTAGTTGACCGGTCATATTTTGAAGTCGCTCTAAACAAAGAATTTGATTTGCCTTTTTACTCACAACATCTCCAAAAGCTTTTTATACACAAGTATGGTGACCTGTGTATCGTATTTAGCTTCATGAGCTTTACCATCAAGTAGATCGTACACTTTGTAATACTGAGCCAATGATGTTAAAGAAAGAGACATATCAGCTGGAAGCTTTCCAATAATTTGGAGACTCATTGCTAAGCCAGTAATATCAATTTGTCTATAAGACACAAACTTTTCCATATTTAGCTTAGATAGTAAATGCTTTTGCAAGCCACCTACATCAAACTGAACATTCTTTCCTAAAGGAATAAGTTTAATCTTGCCGTCTTGAGAGTTCTTTTTTAAGAACTGAAATAGCTTTTGCCCTGCTTCTGAATAAGAGATAGCAATCTTATCATGTTCAACTAGGTTGATTAAGTTAACGGCTAGTCCACCTGCTTCAACACTATAAACACCATTGTTAGGTTTTACATAGAGTTCTAAAGAATCAACTACATTAAACTTTTCATCAATAACTTCAAGATAAGTAGATAGAAGACATACGTCTTCATGTAATCCACCAGTTTCATTATCCATAGCAAGATATAGTCTACTCATTATCATCTCCAAGTAATACTTTTTCAACAGCCAATTGCTCTTCCAATTGCTCAATGCGTTCAATAAGTTTAGGAAGATAGTTCATTGCTGCCGCAGCATATCTGGCATCATCTGCCGCAGATCCACAGTATTTTTTATGTTCATCAGCAACTTCAGTAACATTAAACCAACGATTAAATGGTCCTCTGACTTGTCCACCGTGCTCAGCATACCAAGCAACTACTTGAGTTGATTTCTTTTCAAGTTCTTTTAGTTTTTGAAGATCTTCATAAGTGATTTTAGTTACCATTTGACTCATATATCTTCTCCAGCTGCTTCTTCTGCAAGAGCTTGAATTTCTTCATTAAGCTTTTTATTTTCTTCTACTAATTTAGCTAAGTTTCTTAGTAGAAAGCGTTCAACTTTTCTACCTCTATTATCAGAGCATCTGCATCCACCATTTGTTGCCATGCCAGTGGGTTTAACATATTGACATGAGTTGTCGCCACAACCTAAACCATGAATAACTGGATCTTCTAGCCATGTAAAGCCTTGAATAGGTGATCTCATGACATATCTCTTTCATCTCTAAAGCCTTGGAATGAAGGAATTCGTGGCAAATCTTTTGTGCCAACAAATTGGTATTGGTATTTAATAATTTTACCTAAGTACTTATCTCGGTTGTCCCAGATCTCTTGCAGATCCTCTTTCTTCAAACCTTTATAAGTACCTATCCCAAATTCTCTACCATCTTTGACATCACGAACAAGTAAAGTGCCAAGTGTTCCGGCGGGAACGAGGCCAGCTTTAGCGCTACTGCGTTTAGTATGTCCAAGCTCATCTGTTTCAGCTTCGTTTTCATTGCGTAATTTCTCCTCAAATCCTAAAATTATTGCTTCACTATCTACAAACCTTTTAATTTTAATTAAATCTTGAGACTTAAATGTAGCACGACCACATTTATATCCTCCACCTAAGGCACGAGTCATAATACCCTCATGACCATCAGCAATTGCTTGCTCTTCAAAAGCCAATAGTTCTGCTTCATTGTTAATGATAGTCGGAAGAATTAGTTGGCAAAAATCTGTTAATTGACCATCTTGCCATAAAGCTTTTAAATCTAAAATACGCTTAATGTATTGCTTATTCAGATCATCTTTAACATAGTCAAAGATTTCAAATTTAAAATTAGGCTCACCGTCTTCACGCATAACATCACCTTGTACTTCATTGAATGTACGACAAGATCCGTCAGCATTATATGTAACAAGCTCACCATCCAATGTCAGAGATGGATCGATTATTGCCATTTGAGCTTGAATATACTTATTAGGAATTGGTTTGAATGATCTTGAGAGAGTTTTACCGTCAACACGGAGACATCGAATACCATCTAACTTAATAGATGCGCCCAATGGATAAGTAAGATCTTTGAATTCCATCGGCTCGCCTTTACTATTTTCCATAGAAGCGGCAAGCATAGGCTTTTTAATCATATAAATCTCCCTGGTTTTCCAGAGAGATTATACGATCAGATAAAATTAATAGTTTTTAAGGAATTTAATGACGTCTTTATGGGAGACATCTATGCCCCAACCGGCAGAATCCATAGCGAATACAACGCCAACAACGTTACCCCAGAAATTAACAACTGGAGATCCACTGTTGCCACCTTGTACTAACATATTTGTTCTATATGCGTCTTCAACAACTACTGCGCACATTTTGTATTTAATAACAAAGAAACCAAAATTTTGAACTTGCTCTACTTGTCGGTGCTTTTTTAAAGAACATTCTTTTGCAGAAATTCCACCGAATTCTGGTGGAGCTAATTGCTCTTTGCCATCAGGTCCTATAGCAGAAATTGGACCCATAATGATAGTTGTATCTTCTTTAGTAATTATCTCTCCTCTAGAGAGAGTGATTGGCATTAAGGCAGGATGACCGACAGCAGCAACAATTTGCCCAATCATTGGCTCTGAACCCATAGACAATCCTTCAACACCTGGAATACCTTCTATAAGGCATAAGTCAGTAAAGTCTGACTTAGATAGTATTCTTCGTTGCATGCTTAATCCAGACTCATTTTCAATTAAAACATTTTCACCATCACTGGATACAGAACATACGTGATCATTAGTAAGGATATAAGAGTTGCCACTTGGTGCTTTAATAGCAAATCCAGTTCCTCCACCACGATTTCTTATATCTTTAATTGTATAGACTTTTGAGCCTACTGAGTGGCGAAGCCAATGACCATGAAATTCAGGTCCACGAACAGCTAAATAAAGCGATGCACCAATTACTGTTAAAATCAAGAAAGTATCAATAGCATAACTAAGTATTTTTTTACTTAGTGCAATAGACTTGTTAAACAAGCTCATAACTTTTTCATTGATTTTGATTTTGAATTTCAAAACTTCTCCAAGTTTATTCTTATATTTTACCTTGGCTCCAAGTTGGAACTACCTATTAAGTAGCATTTCTCTCACTAATTTGCCACTTTTTACGGCAGTTGCTTGTGATGTGCCTGTCATAAATCCAAAAGTTTGATTAGGAAGACGAGAGAAGATGTTTGTGCCAATTTCATAAGTGTTGATAGATACACCATAGTTAGAAGTTGCTGCAATATTTCTCTTAACAGTTTCTGTAGTGATTATGGCTCCATGTAGTCCTACAGATTTAGTAACTGTTTTTTCAACTTTGTTGTCGACTAAGTTTGCAACTATGAAAATACGAGAGTCATACATAGCAGGATAGTATTTATGCTTGTCAATATCAGACCTTTCATTGCCCGCTGCTGCAACTACCTTAATTCCTTTATTTAGAGCTTCCATAACGACATCATGCTCTTCTTGAGAGAATTCTGTACCGCCACCAGAATAATTAATAATATCTACTTTAGAATCAATCGCCCAACGAAAAGCCTTAATAGTGGACTTTAAATTATCATTATATTCAGCAGTTGGATCAATGTATTTTAAAATGATTTGACAATAATCAACTGCAACTTCATCTATTTTAGATGGAACTTTGCCGGATTTTGTTAGAAATATGAAGTTTTTTGCGTATTGATCTATGATGCCACTAATATGAGTGCCATGTCCATGTCTATCTTTTAGACCTGTGCCAGTAAAGTCACGATGACCTTTATCGCACATAAAATTCTTTTTCATTAGTGCTTCATCAATGCCGGTATCGATAACAGCAACTACAATTTGTTTGTTTTTAACTACTTTTTTATCAGAGCTGTTAGCAGTACAGCTAATTACAATTAGTAAATTAAGTATCGCTAAACTTTTTATCATTTTCCACACCCTTTACAATAGATATCAATCTACTGTAAATCTCGTTTCGGACAGAGCAGGTTGTGGTTGATAAAGCAAATTCGGCATATTTTTTAATATATGCCTCATCATAGCCGAAAGCTTTTAAGTCTTCGAAGAGTTTATACGCTTCGTTAGAGGTTTGATTTTTGGTTCTAATTCTGTCGTCTTCTGAGAATCCCATAGCTCTCGCTCCTGTCGTTTTCTCTTTTGCTCTTCAATATACTCATAATGTTCTCTAACAAGTCTTTCGCATTCTTCTCTAGGCATTGGAGGATATTGCACTCTTTCCATAGTTTCCGCCTGCTTAGGTGGAGCTTTAGATGCTGCTAATAAAGCAGCAGTTTGCTCTCTTGTATATGTTGAGTAACCGTTATATTTCTCTGGATCCGCCGCTTGCTTATTTTTTTTAAAATCAACATAAGGATCGTACGTTGGTTCTTCAAACTTCTCTGGATGCGATTCGCGAAGCTCAATCTCTTCTTCTTGAGAAGGAGTTAATTGACGCTCATTAATAATAGCGGTCATCGCTCTTTCAATATCTTTAAACGTAGTCCCTAGAATTTTATGACAGATAGCTTGCTTTAACTCAGTACTATTTAATATCTCGTGTGCCCTAGATACTTTTTCTTCTCTTTCAAGTTCATCAAAGCCACATAATTCCTGGATTCGACGCTTAAGTTTTTTGCTCAGATTAAACTCCCGGTTGACTTAATTATATCACCTAGACCACTAAGGGTATAAGCTTAATTGACGCCTATTAACGGTATATTTATTCTTTTACTGAGACTTCAGCTTCAAAATCCTTATCAAATTCCATATCAAAAGTGGCACTTTCACACTCTTCTGTAATACGCTTAAACATTTCATCTTTAAAGGCCTCATGATCTGTTGTCGATATTGCTTTACATACTTCAAGTTTTACTAACTCTTGATTCTCAATAGAAGGATTAGAAGAGAAGGCAGCTAATGCCACATCTAAACTATTTGGAATAGGAATATTGAAGTGCTTCCAAAAATCAATTGCAGCCATACAGTCTTCAGGGCTAATAACAACTTCTTTTTTCTTTTCTTGTCCAGTTTTATCCGACATGAGGTCTCCTCTGATTAACGTTTCTTAGTTTCAGATTTTTTAGTTTTATTGGTAGATTTCTTTTTAGATTTTACATTCTTAATGAGAGACTGCCTATTTCTACGAGAAAATGGAGCTCGCACATGTTGTTTACCTACTTCAAATTGCATCCGACCAGTTATCTTAGGTAATCCAATAGCATCTACAATGCCAAATTCTAAAGCTTGTTCACCCACTAAATAACGCTCTCTACCATCTTGCTCTTTAATAACAGAGCGCAATTCAGCGTAGTTTGCAAAGCCACAATTACGAGCCAATAATCCCATAAAATGCTCATTTAATCTGACAGTTTCCTTTACATCATCTTTCATATCCTGGACGTTCCCAACGGTCCCAGATGATACTTCATGGATCATGACACGCGAATGCCTGCCCAAGAAACGGACGTCCCCGTGTGACAATAGCATCGCACCGCAACTCATTGCTTTGCCCATGCAGCAAGTAACTACTGGATTAGGAATTTCGTCTAAGGTTTCAATCATTTTGGCTAATGCGTCTACATACCCACCATAAGAATCGATATAGACTATAATAGGTCGAGTTGGATCGCCAGATGCAGCTTCCATGACTTGGAGGCGGAATTTTTGGGCATGTTCTTCATCAAACTTAGTTACCCAGATTTCTTTTTCTTTTTTAAGGATGTGCATAATGTCTTCTTCCATCATTTATTACCGCCTTTTTCATAATTCTACTTTCTTGATATTGATTGCAACTAAGTTAGTGTGGTAAAATATCTAAATAAAGAGGTTTTATGGACATTTTAGAACAATTGATCAAATCACTTGAAGACACTAAAACTGAGTTAGAAAAAGCTGCCTCTAAAGCCCCTTCATCATCACCAGTTGTTGGTATTCCTGCCGCACAAGTTAAAGATACAAAGATTAAAAATTTACAAAGTCAAATTGATAGTGGTACATATAAACCAGATTCTAAAAAAATTGCAGACAAGATGTTAAAAGAAGAAATGTTATCTTGTGGTGAAAATGGCCAATGGGATATTAAAAAGTGGAATATGGAAAAAAGATGTTGGGAAGGATACGAGCCAACACCTGGTAAAAAAGCATATTCAGATGATTCATGCAGACCTATTAAAAAAGAAGAAGCAGAAGTTGCTCCCAAAGGTTCTAATAATAAGAAAACATTTGAAGAGTCTTTTGCAAAATCAGAAGAATTAGCAGACAATGAGTTTGAAATAACTGAATGGGATAATGGTGACATTGATATTGCTGCTGGCCAAGCTGTCCCAGAAGATGACTTTAATTTTCTTTGTAAATCAGTTTGCGAAAAAGCTGATTGCGAAGAAATGGATAAGAAAGAATGGTCACCAAAAGCAGAACATAAGTCTGAAAAAGGTGGATTAACTGCAGCTGGTAGAGAGTCATATAATAATGCTACTGGCGGTAATCTTAAAGCGCCTCAACCTAAAGGCGGACCAAGAAAGAAATCTTTCTGCGCAAGAAATGCAGGTCAAATTAAAATGCACAATATTGATTGCAAAGCTGATCCAGACAAACGAGCCTGTAAAGCTCGTCGTCGTTGGAAATGTTAAGTCCAATTAAGAGCTGCAGCAACGCCTGGTAATTCTTTCTTAAAAATATCTTTGCAAGCAATAGCAATATCCATGTGTTCTTGTTGAGTTCCATTTGATGCACGCAGTTCAATATAATGAATCCAACTTCTGATTGAACCACTCATATATAAAGTTGTTCCACAGCCCAATGGAAGAATAAAACGAGCACATTCTTTTGCTATTCCGTTGTCAAGCGCCCAAGTATAATGTTCAAATGCTTGCTTCCAATTTTCGCTCTGGCGCTTATGCCACTCTTGCTTTACTTCATCTGTTAGATCGTCTATTGAGTTCTGACGATTCTTTGCATCCTGACGTCGCGCAGCATATAGCACAACTCCGCCTTCATCTACAGCTGCGTATCGCTGCGAAAACTCTTGAAAAGTAAATGATCTATGTCTAAGGATTTGAGGAGAAATGCCTCTGGATGTCTTAATTTGGATGGTCATGTGGGCCATCTCAAATGGTGACCAATGTTGATTCTTAATGAGATAAGAAATTAATTTTGCAGAATTGTTAAAATTAAGTTGATTGTTTGGATTAGATACCCTAGCACAATAAGATATTACCTCTTCAGCACCTGGCGTTACCGATAATAGCTCTACTAAATTTTGACTTTTAGAAATTTCTTCAAGTTGCGAAATTGCATCATTTGTTTGCACGTTTCTACCTCTCCTTATGTTAAAATTGATTCTACCGATGACAATGACAACTTACATTGAAATTTTAAGAAACAAAGCTGTTGCAGAAACATCGGTAAAATCTATAACAGAAACGTCACAATACACATACTAATTAGGGAGGCATCGCTGATGGGTTTGATGAAACCTAGGTTAGTTTATTTTCCGTTTGAATATCCTCAAGCATACGAGTTTTGGTTGCAGCAACAACAAGTTCATTGGTTGCACACTGAAATTTCTATGGCACGGGACATCACGGATTGGAACACAAACCTAACAGAACAAGAAAAACAAGTAATCGGTGGAGTTCTCAAAAGCTTTACACAATTAGAAATTGTTGTAGGCAACGATTATTGGCTAGGAAAAGTACACAATTGGTTTAAAAAGCCAGAAATCCAAATGATGGCTGCAGCGTTTGCTAATATGGAGACTATCCATACAAAGTCATACGCATATTTGAATGAGTCACTGGGCTTAGATGACTTTGCTGCATTCCTTGAAGATCCAGCAGGAAAAGCAAAGATAGATCATTTAATAGAGACAGACGGTAAGAGTATTCGCGACAAAGCTAGATCATTAGCTGTATTTAGTGGGTTTGCTGAAGGTGTTCAGTTATTTTCTTCATTTGCAATCTTATTAAACTATTCAAGACACAATAAAATGAAAGGCGTGGGAGAGATTATTACGTTCTCTATTAGAGATGAATCTTTACATTCCACTGCAGGTTGTTGGTTGTTTCGTCAATTGATTGCTGAATATCCAGAAATTTGGGATGATGAGCTTAAAAAAGAAATCTTTCAAGCAGCTAGAGATGCAGTTAAATTAGAAGTAAAGTTTATCGATTCTGTCTTCAAAGATGGTCAACCTATATTAGGCTTAGATCCTGAAGATTTAAAACAATTTATTAAGTATCGCGCTAATACTAAATTACAAGACTTAGGTCTTAAGTCAAATTGGACAAATCTAGATAAAGATGCGGTTGCACGTTTAGATTGGTTTGATTATATGACTGTAGGTGAAGCTCACCAAGATTTCTTTGCTGGTCGAGTTTCAGACTATTCTAAAGGAGTAGTTGACTGGAGTGATGAATCGGTATTTCGCGATGAGGTTAAGAATGATTAAAGGCATTGACTATCCAGAATGGCTTACAGAAGCTGGATTAAAGACTCTTAAAAATGGTTACATGTTAGCGGGCGAAAACGTATTTGGTATGTATCGCCGCATTGCTCATGCTGCAGCTTCAAGAGTAAATAGATTAGATTTAGAAGATAAGTTTTATGAAGCTATGGCTAAGAACTGGCTTTGTCCTGCTACACCTGTTGCAGCTAATATGGGCACAGATAGAGGTCTTCCAATCTCTTGCTTTGGACTTGCAGTTCCTGACTCTGTTGATGGCATATATAAATCAGTACATGAAATGGCAATGCTTTCCAAACATGGCGGTGGAGTTGGTATTGGTATGTCTAGAGTTCGTGGACGTGGAGCTAAGATTAAAAATGGAATCAACGGAGCATCTGAGGGCGTAGTACCTTGGGCTAAAGTATTTGATTCAGCTACAATTGCAACATCACAAGGAAATGTAAGGCGCGGCGCAAGCTCTGTCAACTTACATGTTGACCATATTGATGTTGAAGAGTTTCTTAGAATTCGTAGACAAACAGGAGATGTAAATCGCCAATGTCTTAATTTAAACCAGTGCATTATCATATCTGATAGCTTCATGCATAAGGTTGAAGCCAAAGATCCTGCAGCTAGAAAGCTATGGATTGAAATCCTTAAGACTAGACTTGAAACTGGTGAACCATATCTTTTATTTGAAGATACAGTTAATAAAGCTAATCCCCAAGCATATATCAATAATAATCTTAAAGTAGAGATGACTAATATATGCTCTGAAATCACCTTACACACAGATGATGACCATAGCTTTGTTTGTTGTTTGTCTTCATTGAATGCTGCTCGCTGGGATGAATGGAAAGACACAGATCTCGCAGAGATAGCTGTATATTTCCTTGATGGAGTTATAGAAGAGTTTATCAGCAAAGCCAAAGACATTCCTGGATTTGAGCGCTCTATTAGATTTGCTAGAAAATCTAGAGCTATTGGCATTGGTGTATTAGGTTGGCATACTCTTTTACAATCCAAGATGATCCCCTTTGATTCATTTCAAGCAATGATGTTAAACGCTTCTATATTCCGCTCTATTAAAGAAAAAGCTGAAGCTGCTAGCAAAGCCATGGCTATTAGTCATGGCGAGCCTGAGTGGTGTGTAGGAACTGGTATGCGTCATACTCATCTTATGGCTATTGCCCCTACTAGATCTAACTCTATTATCAGTGGCGAAGTTAGTTACGGTATTGAGCCTATTCCAGCTAATGCCTATGCAGATAAGACTTCTAAAGGAGTATTCTTGGTTAAGAACCCTACATTGGAAGCATTACTTAAATCTAAAGACCTAGATGATCCTGTAATCTGGAAATCTATTGTTGTTAATGGTGGATCAGTTCAACACTTAGCAGAACTAACTGAAGACGAAAAGAAAGTGTTTTTAACAGCTCGAGAGATAAATCAAATGGCTTTGATTCGCCAAGCTAGTCAACGTCAGAAGTTTATAGATCAGGCTCAATCGCTAAATCTATTTTTTCCAGTTAATTGCGATCCTAATTGGTTTCATCAGGTTCACATGGAAGCATGGAAGAGTGGAGTTAAAACACTTTATTATTGCAGATCATCGAGCGTATTAAAAGCTGACTCTTCATCTAGACAAGCAGTTGAAAAACCAAAGACACAGTCCAAAGATGAGTGTGCGGCTTGTGAAGGTTAAGTGCGTTTACCTTTAGCGTTTGATGCGCCAACTGTAACCACACATCGACCTTCACCTTTAGTGTTGTAACTTACTTTGAGATTATTACCTAAATTAGAACCTTTGTTTTGCAGCTTTGTTGCTTTTGTAATATAAGCTGTAAGACCAGGATCTGAGTTGATTTGAATACTGCAACCAGTTTTATGGTCATAAATCATATTGCCTGTTAATTTGACTGTAGATTCTTCAGCACAATCATTACATTCGGTTACTTTACCTGGCTTGTTTTTACGAGTAGAATCACAATACTCTGCATCACACTTAAAGCATGTACGCATAAAACCTCCAAAGTAAAAAACGAGATGGTGGGATTTGAACCCACGACCTCGCGGCGGTTAGCCGCGCGCTCTGACCACTAAGCTACATCTCTAGCAATTTAACTTACAGAGTATTACAGCTGATATCACTCTTTGTCGTACCATTACGTATTTGTTTATAGTATCGGGATGGAGTGGCCCGGCGTAGCAGTGTCAGTTGGCGCTGTACTTGTAAACACGCTTGCAGTGCTGTGCAGTATCAGGAAGGCTAGTTCGGCAAGCAGCAGATTTAATACCTAATTTTTGAAGGAAGAATAAGAATTGACGTAAAGTTTTAATATCTTTAATTAAACTATGTCTTATCGGATGGAATGACTGCATATTTTTCCGCAAATATCCTTAATGCTCGCATGTGATTGCCTTCAAATTGCGCTTTAATTCCTAGTTTACGAAGTAAACGAAAAAGCTTTTGAGTAGAAGACATCTGATTAAGAAGTTTATCTAAACTAATTTGAGTCGATAATGAGCTCATCTATATCCATTCCTAAAAGGATGTAATCTATAGATCTATCTTCATGCCACTTTTTAAATTCTTGTTGAATAGAACCTTGAATATAAGAGTGACTGCCATCTTTACTTTTCATATAAAGATTTACTTCGCCATTCTTTTCTTTTACAGCGGTAATTTTGCCAAATGAAGTTTCAGATGAAGATGTAGCACGAACCCACTCAGGTGCCCACCAATATGGAACTCCACGTTTACTTTTATGATCTGGATCTCGCAGAGGTCTTTCTACTTTTTTCTTGCTCATGTTTCCTCACTCGTTCTCGATAGCATCTATATTGCCACTCTTCGTGATCATGCCAATCTGTTTGAATAACACATGCATCTTTGTCGATAACACTTAATCGTTTCAGAAAGGATTCAAGTGTTTTAATGATGCGCATACCTTCTGTAATGTCGTAACGTTCTTCAAGGTATTGTTGTTGTGACAATTCCCGTAATTCCTTTTCCTTCACGCGCTGCTTTAGCCAATTTATCACAGCCTTCATTATGCTCATCACCGGAGTGTCCTTTCACCCAACGTGTACTTGCTCCAATAGTTTGGTATATTCTTCTAAGTTGTATATAAAGCGGGGCAAGGTGGATAGCTTTACATTGATAGGCACCATTTGCATATCCGAGTACAAGCTGTGAGTCAGAGATAAGCACGACTTGGAAAGGACCCTGTGATTGTATTTCTGGACGGTTGATATAGGCGGAAGCCTCTTCAAGACCTTTGATTGCGGCAGTAATTTCTGCAACGTTGTTAGTAGCGCTAGACAGATATCCGTTCCCCTCACCAAGCAAGGCACCGTTAACGACGAGTCTCCATCCATAGCCGCCATCAGAGTTAAATGTATTCCCGGAGCCATCTGCATATATTTCTACTTTCACTTAGTAATCCTTAATTTAAACTCTTTTGCTTGTTGAATTAAATCATCACCTATTAATATAGGTGACCATGATGCTGGTGGATTAAGTCTATTAAGAAATAATTCACTCTTTAAGCCTAATTTAATTAGAAACAATTGAAGCGCTGCTAATACTTTAGCGTCAGCATCATGTGGACTAGTTATCATAGTATAATGATCCTATCTTATTAAGGAGATTATACTTATGGCAATGGCACCTGCAGCACTCAAATCTAAGATGAAAGAGACTATCTATAATGGTCTCAAAGCTCAGTTTGGTTCATCTGCATCGCAAGGCCAACAGTATTCTCCTATCGCTGACGAACAATGGCAAAAGATGGCTGAAGCTATCTCTGGTATTGCAGCTGATATTGTTATGGAAATAACTCAGAATGCTCAGGTCTTACCTGGTATTCCTACTGCTGGTGGTCCAACAAATCAAGCTACTGTTGCACCAGGTAAAATTCTTTAATACTTGCTTTTAATTTTAAATGATTCTATCTTATTAGCACGAGGCTCTTGCTTTTCACTAGCAGGATAGATTTCTACGGTCATAGTTTGAACTGTATCTTCTTCTGTTGGTGTTTTAATACACTTTAAAGTAAGACAATTAACCATAACACCACTACCAGGATCTTCTTGTGTTATGCCGATTTCAACCTCAAAATCTTTTTCATCATTGCTGTAACCAATCATGGTGTATTTAAGTTTATTAAGAACCATGTCTAGTTGTCTACCACTGATTTTCATTACTTACCTTTTTGTTTAAAAGTTGCTCTTGCTGTATTAGCAAAATCTTTAAACTCTTCTAAGTGATTAGATAAAGCAATTGCTTTCTTAGAACCTAAAGAGAATAAAGGATAGTCACCGACCTTATTACCTTGGTCATCAACTTCCCATACTGCAAACATTTTATTACCCTTAAACTCTTCAAAAAATACTTTCGTCTTCATAAACCATCCCTTTTCCACGATAATTTCTCGGTTCAGAATCAAAGCCACCTTTGATAAAGCGCATTTCAAGACAATCAATGATGTTTAGAGCTTGATCAATAGCCATATTGAAAGCTCGCTTTTCTTCTAATCTAGAATTAAACATTTTTTTAGGAAAATTAAATTCAATTTCAGTTCTAAGACCTTCAATTTTAGTTTTAATAATATCTAAGTTCTCAAGTCCAGATGAAGCAATACCAATACAATCTTTCATTGCAAGGCGATAAGCATCTTTATTCTCTTGAGATCCTAATCTGCTATATACATAGTTACCTGTCGATCTCATTAGTAAGATTATTGTTTCCAACACACTCAGGACTGATGTTGAAGAGCTCATCAACTAGTTCCTCCCTATTAGACTTATAATAGTCGGCATCTAAAGACAATGGATGCATGATAGATATTGGCCCATATTCATTTAATTTTATACAATGTTCTCTACCCATAAGACAATGGCCAAGTTCATGAAACATTAATTCTTCTCTTTCATGTATGCTCATTTCATACCAAGTTGGTTTATGTATTTTAATAAAAACACCATACAAAGGACTTACGTAACAATAGCCAATTGCTGTGTCTTCCGCTTTTAATCTTAAATTTGCAAACTGTATATTCACATTAAGTAAGCTAACTGAGTGTCCACGAAATTCAGCCTCATACATAAATGATTGCAATACAAGACTAAATTCAGGATCAATTGGGTTATATAAAGTATCTTTTTCAACTTTATTAAAAGTGATGGTACAACTAATTAATAAGATTATTAAAAAGATCACAAACGTTCTCATAACCATTCTCCACTATATAATATAACTATGAACTGCAAAATCTGTATTTTAGCTCACATGTTACAACATTCTGAACTTCTTTTTTGGGTTAAATGCCCAACATGCGGATATACAGAATTTGTACCAGAAGCTCATGCTCGCTATAAGAATGCATGCAAATATGCTACAAACTCTCTAGTGCAGAAGAGGAAATGTAGCTCAGAAGAACAATGCGATTGTCCCATCGTTTCACATACGGAACAGCAGATTCAGGCGCTTCAATGTCGAAAACCTTACCCTCCTGCGGCTGAAGAGTAATCAAAATATTATCTCCATTTTTAGATATTAGTCTAATTTGAATTGGAGATGATTCGTCATTTATGTAATAGATTTTCATTAGTAATTCCATTGCAATGCTAATGCATTGCCTTTAGGATCAATGTTTAAATTTAAGTTCTTATGAAGTTTAAATACGGCAGGCTTACCTACTGCAATAGCATAAACAGGAGTGAGGGTGTAGACTATATACTCGTGACCTTTAATTAATCTTTGACCTATTTCTTCGGCATTTTTAACTGCTTCTTGCAATTGCTTATTTGATTGATAATAAGCGGCACTAGCTTGATTACAGCCTGTTTGACCAACAATACAAGTTGTAGCTACTAATGCCTCTAATAACATTTAGAATTCCTCTGAATGAGAATAGCCTTCATCTGTGAATATTGCTCTATTATGATTATAAGCAAGCATTTCACATAAAGCGTAATCAATGTCTTCATCTTTAACACCAAGAGCTTCCATAAGAATAGAAGCTTTTTCAATAGAATCAAACTTATCATGAACAATAGTTCTAGTAACTACATGTGTAACTATCCATTCATTGCTTTTCTTTACTAAATTAACATTCATATTAACCTTTCAGTCTTCATAAGAAGCACCATCATCATACTCTGCCATATAGCGAACATCGTTACAACCACAATCATCATTATGATTTTCACAATACTCACAAAAATCCTCTGATTGTGTATCAGTTAATTCAGATAATTTTTCTTCTGCTGAGTTAATACCAATTGATAGTAAAAAACTCATTAACCCAATGGTAATAGTAACATCTTCTAAGCTATATAGACTAATCTTCTTGGACTTCATGAAGTTTAACCTTATTGTTTCGCTTATAGTCTTTAATAGACTTATGGCGTTTGTTAGAAGGAAGCGAAAGACGGGTTACCGGCTTACTAAGCTTAATTTTCTCTTTAAGTTTCTTTCGCTTTTGTTTATTCATAACTACTCGTTAAAGTATTTTTGTTGTAAAGCTTTCGGTAAGAGATCTACTTCAATCTCAACAACCTTTTCTTTAGGTTGAGAAGAGCGTTGACCTCGTGGTTTTTGAGCTTGTACTTTCTTGATTTCATTTCCTTGGCTTAAGAACACAGCCATACCAGCTTCTAACTGTTGACGCATATTTTGTTTTGATTTCATATTAGTTCTCCTTTAGAAATATATTGGTTCAGGAACAGTTTTGGCGCAACCTTCTGATTCACGCTCAATAGCAATCTTTACCATTTTAGCTGTATTAAGTTTCAAATTACCAGCCATTTGCTTATTAAATTGCTCATCAGTCATTTTAAAGAATGTATCGCATTTATTGATTTTAATGCGAATCATGTGATGTTTACCATATACTGAACTCGGCATATCTACTTCATATTCAAATGCTTCAGAGCATTGAGGCATTAATAGTAAACTTAAAGCTAAAACATATATTCCAAATGCAATTCTCATATTATCTCCTTGTTTGGTTGTCAGTTTCAACCGCATGCCTAATTCTTCCTAAATCACCTTCGATATTAGAACTATTAGAGCTATATGGTCTATTAATAACTAATCCAAGCATTCCAAAGAAAAACATCGGAAGGCCAGGAATAAATATCAGTATGAATAGAATCGTCGATAGTGGCATAATTGCTTGATGCGCTGTAAAGATCATATCTATTACAAACGGCAGTGATAAGCAAAAGCCAACTATAGCAAATATAGCTGCGTTAAGCTTTCTTAACACCATTGTTTGCCTATTATTTCTAATTTGTGTAGTTTTTCTCATAATGTATTTTAGTTTCAGATAAAAGAAATAAAGATGGGAAGATTATTAGTCTTCCCACCTGCGCTTATTTAATTTGCAACGCTGTGACGCTTCAGCAATTACTTAATCATTGATTGTAATGCAGCTGGCAATACAGAAGCATCAATCACAGTCTTCTTAACTTTAGAAGCTTGGATTTCGCTAACTCGATTGTCAATTGCAGTTTGCACTTCAGCTTTATCAGCATCAGTCGTAAGTGTGGTCAATAGAGCTCGCATTGCTTTAAGCGAAGGATCAGAAGATCCGATGCGTGATCCAGGGTTTTTAGCAGAGTATTTAGCTCCACCATTAAGACGTTTGTCTTTGCGCAACCAGTTTGATTGCAAACCAGAGACATAAGCCTTAAGATCTGAGTCAGCATACTGACGATCTAATTCTACAGATCCACTACGAAATCCTTCGAATAAGACTTGGTTTACCTGTGAACGTAATTCACGGGTCATCAACGTCGAAACATCTGTACCTTCTGATACTGTGATGTTGTTCTCATTGAGAACAGACGTGACTGCATTATAAACAGCTTCTTTCTGAGACATTTTGGACATAAAATTGTCCTCCTATAAAAAAAGGAATAGCGGAATTGCTATTCCAAAATTAACTTTATTTCGGATTAATACTCATCGTCTTCTTCATAGGGATCATAAGAGCCATCTTCGTCATCTTCGTCACCAGGGTATTCATCGTCAGATAAAGTTTCAGTTTGTTTAACATACTCTTCATCTTCGTCTTCAAAGACATCTTCTTGTTCAATTTGTTCTTCATCGTCCAATAGATATTCGTCGTTTTCCCATTTTGTATTCAGCTTATTCATATTATTTCCCTTCGTTTATTGCTTGTTTTAATGCGCTAATAATGTCATCTATTTGCATAGAACAGCTATATGTAGCAAGAATGCCAGGACGAGATTTAAACACGACTACGTAATCATAACCAACTTGGATATAGATTGACTCAGTAATCCATATAGCTGGATCTGTCATTTCTGTGCCTTTATCTACCATTATAGGCTTTATTCCTCTTGCTAGTAGTTTTCTTGCTATTGAGTTTACTTTTTGATTTACGTCCATCCACTACCCCGTTATTAGATATAAGATCGGATTGATTACTATCATCAAGAATAGATCTGCGAGCTAATTCGCTTAAAATAGTATTAATAGTGCGACCAGTTCGTTTAAGAGCTCCACTTTCATGGACCTCTAATATTTCTTGAAGTTGCTTAGTTGACAACTCTGATATTTTTTGTTGATAAAGATTGTCAACAGATTCTTTAGCTTGCAGCATTTCTTTAAGCTCATCTGTGTCATAAATATCTGAGTACAGTCGAGCATGACGAATTATATCCATGCCATTATGTAAGTCTTCTTCTGACCAATCAGGTGTCCCAAGAACTTCACGTATGCATTGTTCAAAGATTTTAGAAGTACATTCACTGGATCTTTTTATTTTGACTTTGCTTAACTTTTTTTGCATAAATTTCAAACTCCGTCATACTCATTCGATCATCGAAAGGAACTTTTAGATTATAAAGAAGTCTTATTAAACATAAATAAGCACTGAAACTATTCAACTTGCTTGCGACGTGCATCAATTAACTCCATTTGCTTATCTAAATCATCTAAAGTGTCTTTAAAGTTGTTAGCGTTATTTGTACACTTATCTATTGACTCGTCTGTTAATGGCTTAGATATTAACTGACAACCATACATGTGAGCACTACGCATATCTTCAGAGTTAAATGGAGCTTCATTCATTAGATGCAATAGAAACAATATAGTTGTAGTCATAGCACCAATGCAACTATACATTCCTACTCTGTAAAGAATAGGATGTTTCATATAGAACTCTTAAAAAGAAACTCTTTAGGATTTGATTTAACAACTCGCACTATTGAATATATTATACAAATTGAACCTGTGAGGCCAATTGTGGGTGTTACATCATACATAAATGAGAATTCACTAAATGCTAATACAAAGCCTGCAGCAGCGCAACCAAGCCATATAACTACCATGCAGAACAGCAACCAAGTAATGATTAATGTTTTAATAAGTGCGTTCATAATTATGCTCCCAAATTTGCTTATTTAATTCGCCTTTAGCTTTTATAGTTTCAGCATGAGCAGCGTCTTTTCTCATTGTGATTTGAGAGTTGATATATGAAGCAGCTGCATTCATAGCATCAATGGGGTGATTTGCTTCACCAATAACAGGTCTTTGATTTTCTTCTTTAACAATCCACATCCATTTACCTTTAGTCAAATAAACCTCAGGAATCATTGTTGTGCTGTCTTTAGATGTCCAAACCATTTTAGCCTTAGTGAACCATACCATACGACCTCCCATTATAGATATGTTGTATCGGCGGGAGTACCCGAGCAAGGGCGCCGGCGTAGCAGTGTCAGCACTTAGTGGGGTGCTGAGTAGGGAAATAGAAAACGGACCGCATTGCTGCAGTCCGTAAAGGAGATACCGTCCGTGGATGTATGAACTTAGAACTCGTAACCAACACCAAAGTTTAATTTAGGACTTCGTTTAATATCTATACCAATCATAGGAACTATTCCATTGTCGAATTGGTATTGATACATTGCAGCAGGAATGTAATTCTCTTCGATTGCAGCTTCACCAATAGCTTTAGATCCTGAAGTATAAGACTTAGTCTCATTGTTTACTACACCTTGATGAACAAACACAGACACAATATGTTTCTTAATCTTAGTTTTCTCAACTACTTTTTCAACGACTTTTTCTTTCTCTTCACACTTCTTTGCTTCAGATATAACAGCAGTTGTAGTTCCAGCTTTTGATTTTACAATCACTACAACACGTCTGTTCTTTGCATATTCTTCATCAGTAGTTCCAGTAGTTAACAGCTCAGACTTACCTTTACCAACAGATGTAATCTTAGATTTGTCAGCGCCAAACTTAACTAATATGTTTACTGCTGATTTTGCTCTAGCTTCAGAGAGCTTTTGATTATAAGCAACTGAAGCTCTTTGATCTGTATGTCCTTCAACAGATATACTAATCACTTCTTTATCTTTAATTTGTTCGTTATAAACCTTTTCTAATTCTTTGATTAGCTCAGGCATAGGAACATCGCTTGCAGTCTTAAAATGCTGGCCAGCATTTGCAATACTAGCCATCATTATGATTAACATTAATAGATATTTCATGTTATGTCCTTTAGTTGTGTGTTACTTCGTAAATTTTAAGAGCAGAGTTAACACCATTTACTGTATACATTTTTCTTCCAATCCAACAGACATGACTGTGTCCATGAGAATCATATTGAGCAACTTCAGAACAGAATATGAATTCATCATTTGAACCATGATAACAATCACTTCTCATTTTAAATGTTACATTTGAACCTGTATTCCAAACATATACACCAGGAACAAGTAGATGACAAGTGTTTTTAGGAATATTTGAAAAGATTACTAAATTAGATGCGTTCACGCCAGCAGGACCTTGTGGACCAACAGGACCTTGCGGACCAGCAACGCCATTTGCTCCGTTAGAACCATTTGCACCTGCAGCACCAGTTGCACCAGTATCGCCCTTGTCACCTTTAGGTCCGATCAATCCAGCAACGCCTTGAATACCTTGAAGACCTTGAATTCCCTGAATACCTTGCGTACCTGTATCACCTTTGTCACCTTTGTCACCTTTAGCACCAGTTGCCCCTGTCGCACCAGTCAATCCAGTTGAGCCTTGAATACCTTGCGCACCAGTTGCACCAGTTGCACCTTTAAGGTTAGAAATTAAAGTCCATGTACCAGATATTTTCTTATAAAGATTATAAGTAACAATATCGTAATACAATTCATTATCAGTTCCTTGAGTGGAAATTGGTACACCTGAGCCTGAAAGGAAATTTAATCCATTCGAGCCATTAGTGCCTTTAATATTGCCTTGCAATACCCACACTCCAGATAACTTTTTATAAATGTTAAGAGTAGTTTTATCTAAGTAAATTTCATTTTCAACACCAAATGAATTAGCAGGTAAACCCGTATTAAAGAAAAAGTTTAATCCATTTGTGCCATTTGTACCATTTAAACCATTCGAACCATTAGCACCTTTAGCTCCGGTTGCACCAGTTGCGCCAACAGCTCCGGTTGCACCAGTATCACCCTTGTCGCCTTTATCACCTTTATCACCCTTGTCGCCTTTGTTTCCATCAACACCATTTGTACCATTTGTACCGTTGATGCCGTTTTTTCCGTCTTGACCGACAACAGTCGTTTCTGTTTTTTCTGGTGCACAGGCACTGAGACCTAGAACAACCAGAACTAGTAAAAGCTTTTTCATTAACACTCCTTTTTTATTATAATTAAAACTATCTTCAGAATAAGTTTTATTTTACTTCTATATTTTCAACACATGTTTTTGATGTCAATGGCATTGAAGCAACAATGTTTTGCAAAGAGAAATTAAAGAGTTCATTCATATAATACGAAGTGTTGTACGAGTTTAAACTAAAAATATAAGGATCCATAATGGATGTTGGAGGGTATTTATGCTCAACATGATCTCTGTTTAAATCACAATGACCAAGCTCATGAGCTATTAGTTGATATCTAGATCCTTCATCCAAATTATCCCAGTAAGAAGGATCAATTACTATTTGTCTTTCGCCGGAAGACCATCGAGTGCATAAACCAACAGTTGAGCCATCTAAGTCTTTAAACTGAATAGGTATATCTCGATGTAAATTAGAGCCTTTAACTAAAACATAATAGTTAATATACTTATAAAACACAGAATTAGTTCCGCTAATAGTTCTCGGATCTTTGTTTAAAAAGTTTTGACCACAAGCTGTCAATAACAAAAACGATAGCGGTAATAAGTGTCTCATGCTACATCCTTGAATAAATCAAGTTGTACTTCTATTACTTGAGTTACTTCAAGAGCTTCTAATCTTCTTCTTTCTTTTTCTATATGGTAGGCTTCTAATCGAATACTTGGCTCAAGAACTATTTCATTGATAAGTTCCATTACCAATCCATCCGAGTGATAAAACCCAACTGAATGGGTATCAAAGTATACTCGACCATCTTTTTTATCTGAGCTTATAACAATTTTATACAACATACGTCCCTCCCAGAACAATGTTAATCCACAGTCTCCTTATTTAAAGGATAAAGCTTAGGTTTTTCACGAACTTCATGCCACATTGGCGTTTGAGTATTATTACGAACCGCTTTATGATAAGCCAACATATATCTTTCAAGTAATTCGACTTGTTCTTTCATAGATTTATATGTTTCTTCATTCATATAGTATATGTTTCCACCACTTTCAGCATCTTGTGCTTTATCAACTTCACATTGAAGTAATAAAGACATATTTGCTACACCATTTAACTCTAATATTCTTTTCATAACTTAATCCTTTTTGTAAAGAACCAACCATAATGTATCTCAATTGGAATGTGATATTGCTTATCGTGTTTTTTCATCTCTTTCATAATTGCTTTAAGAGATTTAGTTTCAGAATAAGTATAGAAACAAGATGGTGAATAGCTGCTATATTTTGGGTAACCATGAGATTTGTAAGCAACTTTACACTTACCATCAGAAGTAATTACTCTACGTCTATAATCATTACCCATTGCTTGAGACCAATTACACCAATCTTGAAAGATGACACGAATTTTGCCATGCTTTTCAAGAAGCATATTCATCAATTTATAAGCTTTATATATGTGATTGGAATAGTTTTTACGCTTTATCTTTGCCACACTATTTTCCTTTAATAATAGGACAAACACTATTCATTACATCTTGTAATTTAAGTCTTAATGCTTTCATTTCAGAGTCGATAAACTCTACAGATCTATTGTTTATTCTTGCTTCTTCTCTATCTGCTTCTAATGAAGCTAATCTAGAGTAGATTTGCTGTAATAATTTAAGTCTATCCATTACTATTCTCCTCAGGCATAGGATAACTTGGCTCTAAGCTATCTAACCATTCTTCATATTCTTTGTTAATTGTATTTTCTTCCATGTTATTCTTTAGTTTCAGATTTAAGTTTTGAAGTAATACGTTGTGCCATTTGCATGGCTTCAGTTTGAGAAATAGATTCTTGAGACTTCATGTTAAATTTATGCATCATTCTAAAAATTCTAGCTAATAGGAAAAATGTTGTTGCGGCTGGATCAGTGCGCGTTGCATGAGAATCAACAGGTCTAAATAATGCTTTTTCAACTGGTTTATATAGTTTATTGTTCATCTGGGTTATAGGCAAAGTCACATTGACGAACAAAATGATCATAGTTTTTATAACTAATTAATTGTAAGAACTTTTTATGAGCTTGTTTTTCTGTTTTATATGGTCCCCATTCTTTTTCATAGTCAGGACCACGAGCGATAGAGTAAACCATTGAGCCACTAACTTTATAAAGCTTTTTAGCTTTATCCATCCATTCTTCGTATGTGATTCCAGTAATATGCTTTTTATGATAATTAGCATACATAGTTTCGATTTCAGCTAATTGCTCATTATCGAAGATCTTTTGTTCTTCCGCCATAATGCGAGATATTTCTGAGTCCCAACGAGAATCTCGTTTAGGTAATGGAGTGCCATTACGAATAAAGTTGCGACATTCATGTCTAATGTTATCAAGCATGATACTCATTTAAGTCCTCCTCGTTTATCTGGCGGAGTGTGTTTATTTACCCACTTTTTCCAACCTTTGTAATCAACTTTAATCTCACCCATCTCACCTGTATACCAAGGATGAGAGATCATTAACTTATCTAATAGATCAAAGAGTTTACGCAATGCTGCGTAACTCTCTTCTCTAGCTTTAGAACTCGGTTTGTCTCTAAGAGCTTTTACGGCCATAAATAAAATACTTATGAATCAATACAGCAAATAAAGTAGACATCATGAAACTACTTGTTGTTAGTCCACCAACTATTCCTGAAAGTATTAACCATACAATAGAGTTAAATACTAAATAAATACCTAAAGATTGCAAGTAAGCCTTGTTCATGTAACTCCTTATCCAACTTGTGGAATATCTTTCCAAACTAATTCATTTTGAGGATCTGCAATAATCTCTGCTTCTTGGTCAGTACCAGAGCGATATACTTTACCGCCTTTGTTTTCCTGCAAGAAAGCAATCACCATTTCAGAGTTCATCCATTGTCTTTTTAATTCTAGTTTTGCTGTAATTGTTAATGCCCAAAACTTATTCATACAATACCTCCAGATGGTTGTTTTTAGTTTCAGGATTTAAGTCCAAGAATAATTTGTTCAAATGGTTTACCAACTTTTGCATATTCAATTTGATTTTTAACCCAAGACTTAAAAGCATCAATGTCACCTTTATGGTTACCACCTATATTAACTATTGTTTCTTTATCTTGTGTGCGAAGTTGCTCAACAGACATTAAACCACTACCATACAGTCGAGTCTTTTTCCAGTCATATAGTGTAAATGTAATATCGGCCTCGTCATCATGGAACACCCATTCACCACTTACTTTGTGACCATCACTCTCCATTGGCTCACCAAATGCTAATATAAGATCTTTATATACAACACTTATCTCACCCATTCGACTAGTTCCATTGACAGAATGCGAGTCATTACATACTTTAAACATATATTCTCCGATGTTTGTTTTTAGTTTCAGGATACAGTGCTGGGACTATGAGCTCCCGGCGTAGCAGTGTCAGTTGCCCATGGGCAAATGAAGATACCAAGCCCCGCTTAACAGGCTTGGTATAGGTGTTGGGTTATGCGCCACTTTTGGTACGACTTGCGTCGTTAGATTTTATTAGAATGTGGGGATAAGCGGGACTTGCATCCCGCTTAATAAATTACTTTTGGAATTTAGCTGCAAGGTCAGCAGGCAAAGCTGAGAAATCAACAGGCTTAGCTTTAACTTTGCTAGCATTGATCTCTTGGATGCGAGCGTCGATGTAACCTTGAACTTCTGATTTTTCTTCTTCAGTAGTCAAAGTTGTTAACAATGCACGCATTGCTTTCAACGATGCATCGCCAGAACCAGCTCGTGAACCTGGGTTTTTAGCTACGTAGCTAACTCCACCGTTCAATCGCTTGTCTTTGCGCAACCAGTTTGACTGAAGTCCTGATACATACGACTTCAAGTCTGTATCAGAAAACTCACGATCAAGTTCGATAGTTCCACTGCGGAAACCTTCAAACAGAATCGCGTTCACTTGAGCGCGCTGCTCTTTTGATGGTGTGTAAGAGTCTTGCTCTCCACATACATTCTTTACGGCCTGGAAAACTGCTTCTTTCTGAGAAATCTTAGTCATATTAACCTCCCGAGGTTTGACTATTAATTTTCTTGATGAACCATTCACCAAGTTTTTTGTTACTTCATTCTAGTTTCAGGATTTATTGGGTTTCACAATTTTAGTTTGTGCATTGTTAATTAGTTGATTTATATCAACATGAACACCCATATCTACAAGAGCAAGCATTAAAGCTTTAGTCTTTGCAGGACTAATAAATCCTCTTTTCTTTCTTTTAGGTTTATATTCTTTCATTCCATTAGCTGCAGAACATAATCCATGATTGTGATATAGTTGATCACCATTTTTCATGCCAAATTCTTCGGCCAAAACAGAAGGGACATTTTGCCAAACCATACCTGGGCGATTATATACTTCAATTGCTTTTAAGACAACTTCTTGTGGGTAATTTTTATAGTTACCAATAGACATAGATCCTCCTTTTATAAGGGATTTTAGTTTCGGATAACAACCTAGTGAAGGTTGTCGCTATCGCCATTGTCCTCTTCCATAAGCTCATCCATGTCCATGTCTTGAACAGCAGAGTTAAGGATAACAGCTCCATCATAGTCTTCGCTTTGTACTTCCATAGCTAATTGCAATTCTTCAATCTGAGAAGCACTCAGATCAGATACATCAATCGACACAGTAAGTACTTTAAGCTTCTCGTTCATGTTTAATCCTTTGTAAATAAAGTCATTTCAAACAACTCTGAATCATAAAACTTCTTAAAATCTTTCATGCGAATACGTTGCTTCGTACTAAGCACTTCAATTGCTTCTATATGCCCACTCCAATTCCATATAAACCTAACACCCATAGCAAGTCGCATTTGTCTCATTTCATGAGTCATCGCTTTCATGTTTTGTTTAGCTTTTCTATAGCCATTTATAGCTTCTCGCTTACTAATATGGTCAGAACAACCATTATCGATATAGTAATGAAACCTACGTCTACGTCTATTTAATTCATTCTTTAAATGGCATAAATATATGAGTCTTTGTAAGTCCATTATTTTCCTTTTGTTTGGTTAATAAAACTCAAACCAATCATGTTAATTACTTCTAATGTCAGATCAGTTTTTCTATCCATAGATAGAGAGTCATATTGAGGAAGACGACGATCAATAACCCATTCAGGTGCATTGAAACCTAAGTAATTAGCTATAAGCATAGCAAATGTATCAGCTCTAAACTCTTCCTCAGTCATTAAGTTCTTAAAGTCAGCTTGTATTTCCGAGTGCTTATTAGCTTTAACTAGTGTATGAATACCATGCTCTAATGAATAGCTAAGGAAGTGACCAAACTCATGAGCTAATACATAGTCTTCACTACCTTTAGGGCAATTACTCTCAAAAAAGAAGATAGAAGAGGCATCAGCTTGAGAGCTATAAAGTCCATAAGCACCATGCATTGTGGCTTTAAACCAAGTACCTATATGGAGTTTCTGTAACTCTGAGTCCGGCTTAATAACACACCCATTATCACTAATAAGTGCCAATAGTTTATTACTCACTGTCTTTCCCATACACTAATCCTTCTTATCTTTTAAAGATGGAAGACCAATTAAGTCAGCTGCTTCAACATTGGCTAAAGGTAAGTCACCACAACCTAGCATTCGCTCAATACCCAACTCAGCACAAGCTCTCATATAAAGCTCAGTATTGTCAGCTTCAGACTCTTCAAAGTCAATATATGGTTCAAGTGCTTCAACAAGCTCTTCATCAGTCATTTCTGCAAAGCCTTTACACCCATTGATAAGTAAATCCTCTATAATTTCTGTATCTAAGTTGTCACTAGTCATATCAGCTAAATAGACGTGGATTTCTTCACGAGTCTTATCACTCAGCTTAGGAGTTGGAATCTCTACTATGTCAAACTTAAACTCACCAACACCATAAGTGGCAAAAGCCTTCATTACAAGTTCACACTCAGCCCTAGTGCCTTCATGGATAAAGCTCCCAAAAGTATGTCTTACAGCATATTTCATGGCTATTCCTCCACTATTACGTTATTGAGCATTTTCTCAATATTAGGTTGAACAGTAGCGAGCTCATCAAATAGAGTCTTAAACCCATATCCAACTACACCACCAATAAAGCAGAATAGTAGCACTGTAAATAACATCTCTTTCATACACTATCTCCTTGTTATATCGTTATGTAGTTTCAGAAATTACTTAAGAACTGAGTCATCATCTGTTACTTGGCTAATATCTGCACGGTGCACTCTAAAAGAAATGCCATGTCCGTTAGTACACCAAATAACATCACCTTTCATGCTTATGACTTCACACCAATACGGATCACTACCATATTCGCATACTAGGACTAAAGAACCAACTGTTATATTAATGTCGTTCATATCATTCCTTTGTTATATCTAGGCATAGTATCGGATCATCACTTCATCTAGTTCACCCACAACTAATAGGCCACTTCTAGCATCCACCTATAGCACTTATAGGATATAGCCTAGACTAAACCTAAGCCATACCTAGTTTTGTTATAGGGAGATATGAGAAGGAGAGCTAAACTGCTGAAAAGACTAGCTAGGATATAGTGAGGGCCTGGGGGCTGAGCGACGCCCACCCTGAGTTGGCTTTCCCTATACATTTATCCTTGGCCTGTCTAAGCCTGTTCTTTCCCTATCTCTTATCCCCTCGTTATATCTAGGCATAGATTCAGGCTTGCTTTACATCTACCCGAGGCATTACCCGAGGGGTTTATCATGTAGTATCGGGATGATTAGCCGAACCCAGAGCTCCTGGCGTAGCAGTGTCAGGTCCTGCCCGAGAAGGATCAGGACCTATAGGTAGATTGTCGGGTTATATTGTGACTGCTGTATTGGAGTATAGAGTAGCGGATGTATATAGACCAGATAAAAGTCCGTCTTCTCCTAGATGGATTAGGAATAATAGGTTGTCGGAAGAGTGTTCGTGCTCAGATCCATCTTTGTAAGTGACGGCCATTGTATACTTGAAGTCTTGCCAATCGATCATCTTATCCTCCTAGTGTTATGGACAGAATTTGAATCAGGTAGAAGAGTGAGTATAGCACGGTTGCAGATACAGCTAAGCCTTCCATTAATTACCTGCCATGTTGAAGTAATAAGCCTGTAGTTGCTGGTCAGTGCAGAAGTCGAAGCAGATGAAAGGATAGTCGTTGATGTCCATGCCAGACTTGCGGTAGGCTTCGTTTTGTAGGGCAAACAATAGCTTGATAAGTTCTTGACGGCTCATATAGCTTCCTCCATATTAAAGCAAAGTTCTAAATCATCATTATTCATAGCCATAGCTGGAATACCTAAATCATGGGCTTTCTCTTCTTTAGCCATTGCTTCAGCTTTAGTTAAATTTCTAACTAATATTTCATCGGTTTCAAGATTAACTAAGTTCCAGCACTTCATGTTCTTACTCATATACTCTCCTTTAGGTAATGTGGTTCATAGTTAGCAAGGAAATACTCGATCTCATCTAAGGTCCATCCATCGCATGTATCTACTACATCGGTATAGCCTGCATCTCTCATCTTCTGTAGTATCAGATTGCATTTATCTTGGTCGGTCATCATATCCTCCGTTGTTGTGATGGTGTGTAGGTTCAGGTATTGCCTCATAGTGGGGCTGAGCGTAGCAGTGTCGGCTGACGACCTGGGTTTCTAGCCCGTCGTCAGCCGATTAGGTTGGGTTGTATTACTACCGTTCAATCTCACAGTTAGGCTTAACAGTGAATGAACAAGAGCTATTCACACCATTAGAGCTATATCTTCCTGGAGGGATAAGAGCCATGAATCCGCCGTTAGTGCTATATACAGCATACAGCTGATTGCCTACACAGAATCCCACTTCATTGAACTTAGCAGGATAGCTTGTAACACCTGGACAGAATTGGATGGATGTAATTACCGTTCCATCTTGCCCGTCTTTCCCATCGGCACCATCATTGCCGTCATTTCCATTCGACCCATTTAGTATCAAGTTATTCGTTCCGTCAGTGCATGAGATAAGAGCTCCACCATTTGGAGCAGCAGGGTTAGCAGCGACAGAGCTTGCAGAGCAGCTTGATCCATCCTTGCCATCAGATCCGTCCTTACCGTCTTTGCCATTCAGTCCATCTTTAGGTTGAGCACAGCCAGAGAGAAGAGTGATTACTACAAGTGCACCAAATATAATTACGTTCTTATTCATTGTTTTCTCCTTCGTTATAATTAAGTATAGGATCGGGCACTGAGCTCCCAAGCGTAGCAGTGTCATGCGCTGGTGTATTACCCAGCGCACAACCCACATTCATTACTTAGAGAACTTAGCTTGTAGATCAGCAGGCAGAGCGGAGAAGTCAACCGTCTTAGCTTGCTTCGTTGCAGCGATCTCATTGATACGTGCATCGATATGCGACTGTACTTCAGCGATCTCAGATGCGTCAGTCAGAGTAGACATCAAAGCACGCATCGCCTTAAGAGAAGGATCAGCCGAACCCGCACGTGACCCTGGGTTCTTCGCTACATACTGTGTACCACCATTCAAACGCTTATCTTTACGTAACCAGTTGCTTTGTAAGCCAGACACATACGACTTTAAATCGCTATCTGTATACTCACGATCTAACTCAATGCTATTAGATCGGAAACCCTCGAACAAGATCGCATTCACTTGCGCTCGTTGCTCCTTGCTGATAACCACTGTGCCTTCACCAGTAAAGCCAGTAACGTTGCATACCGCTGTGAATACCGCTTCTTTTTGTGACATTTTGCTCATACATATCTCCTTGTTTTTGTGGGCGTCATTGCCCGTTTACATTTATTGTTAGTTTCAGATCACTCAGCAATTTTCTTATTATTGCCTCGTTACAATACTCTATAGCTTCAGGAAAAGGGCGCCCGCTACCCTCAGCATAAAAGGGAACCCCTATTTTCAGGCGGGTACCCGCCGCCAACTCTTTCTGTACATAAGCTTTTTCCTATAAGTGGCCCCCGCCACCCTCTAAACCTAATAGACAAACATTAACCCCGTACTCTTATTTCCTATAAATATAAAACTAAACCAATCAATTGGCCCACTACTGGACCACTCTATGGTCCACATCTGGACTACCCAACAGCCCACACTAAATAAGCAAAACTAAATAAGAGGCCCCACCACCCTTCCCTATTAGGTCAAACACAGGTACCACTACCTCTTTTCCTAATAGGTATAAATTTCTAATGGAAAAACAATACATACGCCTCTACTCCCGCAAACATGCCATACAATTCGCTATCGCCCTCCCATCACACTATGATGCAATTCAAGCTCAATCCACCTATCACCTCCTTCAACTACTAAATGTCATGGATCCATACGAAACACTTATAAAACGGACCAACCTATTCCCATGACAAAACACCACATAAACCTCGCCCACTTCCTTTATAAACTTGGCATCATTAATGATGAAACCTGGACACCCTTCCTCTTTGCCTATGTCTATGACGAGGTCCAAAAAACAATATGACTTACCACGCACCCTGCTTCCCTCCACCTCCTTGGCCAGGCCCACCATCGACAATCGCCGGCAGCCCATCCAAGTACCGTGAGTTCTCTTCGACTCCACAACAAGGCAAATCGCTGAGGAGCCTCATCGAGCTATTACAAAAGTTTGAAATAAGTCATGGGATCCGCCGCATCACAATGGTGCGAATATCTGGAACTGAGCGCTACTTAGTTGAGGTGTATTACCGATGAGGCCACAGCGAAGAAGAAATAGAAATTATCCACCGGATGATATCAATACAGATTTTGGTAGTCCGTGTTTGAGCCATAGGCGAATGGACGAGGGACCGGTGCTGAATGAGGTTGGACACTTGATGGTACTTCTTCATTTGCTTGGACTCAAAACTCCCCGAGAGGTACTCGAGGGGTTTGTGGCGCCGGGTAAGTATATCAGGCCCAAACTCTAGTACAATAAGTACATGAGTGAGTATTTAGCATTTAATAAGGGTGGACAATGGGAGTTGCATAAAGCAACCGGACCAGATCGAGTACCACCCAAATCTGATTACAAACCAGGTTCTGCTACGTATGCCACTCGCACCCAAACAAACCTTGATGGAAACCTTCCGAAAGACCTTGGCCGCAAAGGAACATTGCATGACCACGGTGGTGGACAAGTACCTAAGGGTGGTCGCGTTGATATCAAGCAAGTTGTCAAGCCCGCACGCCAAATGCAGTCTCAGCATAACGCACGCAACCCTGGCGTCGGCGATTAGTATAATTGCCGCATGGCAATTGAACACTCTGCAGCTTCTACTATAAAAGCATTACTTGAATCTATTGAATACGATATGTACTTTGGTGGATGTCCGCAACACGAACTTGGTTTAAGAAAACTACTTTTAAAGCTTGGAATTAAGAGTGCTAAGTGGGAAGATAAACTAGGAATGAATTCGATTCAAGCGGCAATTAATCAAGCTGTTAATAATCACGGGAAACCTTCAACATTATTTATGGATCCAAAGAGCTTAGAACAATTTAAAAAGTTGAGTAAGAAGTAACTATGTCTAACTCAGTATATTGCATCTGGCGAGGGGCCCCTTCGATTTACGCTGTGCGGGGCAAGTTAGCATGTTCATAGAGAATAGTCTTGCATTTCAGACGGTTGATCCACGTTACTCTAGCTGGATTTCATTAGTTGCTTTATTAGTGAAGCTTGATGTAATTCAAATGGGATCAAAGAAGCATTCGTTTTCACCGATGACGGCAATCAGAGGAATTCCAAAGGTTGAACCACATTGGATTCAAATGGCAGTGTTATCTATGAATTTAGAATACATGGAAATAGTTCCTCTACCAAGGAAATCTTGTGGCGATTAATAGAGTTTTTAATAGGCAAGAGATACGCATACCGAGTGTTTGGGGCGGAAGAACCAATGATAGTAGAATTACTAATAATCTATTAGAATTTCTTTATAAGCTTGGCATTAAGAGTGCAAAACAAAGAGTCTCTTCCTTTTATAAAGGTTATAAATTAAAACTAAAGATAGATGGCAAAGAAATTGCTTTTGCAGAAGGAGTATCTTTCAATGTTGATGAACCTCTTAGGGATCTTACTGATGATAGGTCTGTCGATTAGTATCGCACTCTCTGCAATTATTATTTGGGCTGCAGCTATTATATCGGATATTACAAGATGACTGAAGTAGCGATTTATATAACAATTGACGGTTTTCTTCGTCTTGCTACAGAACCACATATAGCATTGTTTACTTTTTTAAATAAATTAGGTATTAAGTCTGCTCCAGAAAGAAGTACGATGGCAATATACACCAATGTTATGCCTGGCGATTATTCAATGGTTTACACTTTTAATGGAGAACAGAAAGTTGGTATAGTTACAGTTCCAGGAACAATTAGTAGTCATATTGATTTCAAATTACCTAAAGTGAATAAAAAGAAACGTGGACCTAGTCCAGAAGAAAAATACTCATGGCATACGACAAAGCAAAAGCACTCTCAAAATACTGGTCTGAAACTCCGTCTGGGTGGAAGACGCTAGAGATGATACTTAAACTCCTTGGATATCAAATCCGAGGAAATGGTATTGAGCATGGCTATTTCAAAGAGACTCATGGCTATTGGTTTTGTGATGATGGCGATATAGAGTTCTCAGATAAGAGCTACGATTCCTAAAACTATTTTGTGTACAATATAATACACATTTCAAAAATTGGCCCTAATAAAATCAACTACTTATCATGGGCCTATGTATAACTATTACACATATTCATAATTTTATAAAACTTTTGCTGCCAAAAAGTGGCACAAAGTATAATTAAACAATGATGCACAACAAACATGAAACTGCTCTTTTAAAATTACTGGCCAAGCTTGGAATTAAAGCTGCGGCAAGGCAATTAGAAGTGAGATCTGTTTTAAGAGCAATGAAATTTGCTAATATTAGAATTGATTTAGAAGATGTTATCTAGCTATCGAGTTCATTACGAATATTATGTAGAAGATGAAGATAAAGCAATACGCTACCACGATCTCTTGTTGTTATTAGCTAAATTAAAAATCGGTGTAAAAGATGTCCAGATGAGTTGGAGTCATGTGGGCGATATTACTCTGTCTGTCGAGTACTGTTATCGAAGAAAATCTTCATCTGCATCAATCGATCAAGTTTTTCCTCAGCAGTAAGTTTACCCTTCATACTTGCATCATATCCATGATATTTAAGAGTATAGCGAATTGGTCTTCCCATTTCGGTAATGCGCACTTGTTCAGTGCTAGTTTTAACAATACCAATTACTTTTAATTTACGTAGGAAAGCGTAAAGCTGATGAACAGCTGTAACTTGTTCTGAAGTTATTTTTTCAAATATCATCATCAATCTCGCTTAAGATTAAATGTCCAGTAATATGCATATAATCAGTCCATACGTCAATAGATGGCTGAACAGCAGACTTAATCCCTAAATCGCGAAGAAAGAATAAGAACTTATAAATAAGCTCTAGTCTTCTAACTTCATGTATTTTTGGGACCCCTGGTGAATTCATTTAACTTAATTATACTTCTCGACTGCGATGAGCATAAAGCAACTTGAGCATAAAGTACTTGAATTCTATCTTGATTGTCAAGTCCACCATTTCCTGGTGATCCTTGAAACGAATGAGAATTGGACGAGCTGATCGCTTTTCCATAAGTACTTCCTTTGTTATCAGATTTTATTGAAATGAGGCCCCATGTGATTGGACTAGGTTTAGTCATGGTTGCCTCCTATGTAAATCCCTGAGTGGGATAGTCTAATTATAACAGATTATTCAGTATCAGAGAAGAAGATCGCATCTTCGAATGTACGATCTTTTAATTCAGATTCAACTAATTCTTTAGGGATTATAAAGCCGAATTTCTTTTCGCAAAGCATAATATTAGATGGCCCACAGTAGCGGCCAAGTGTGTAAGATAATTCGTCGGTAGACATTTTCCTTAACATCTGACGAACTTGTTGTCTAAATTTTTCTTCTTTATCTCGTTGTGTTTGATCCATAAAGCCTTAATAATTTCACCATAAACATATAGAAATTATACTTGGCCTGATCTTGCTTCTGTCTAAGGAATAGATCTGAAGTTACTTTTTGTCCCAGCGATGCTGTTCGATGTCCAGCGGGCTTTGTTCGTCCACAAGTGCATGATGTGTCATGACATCTAATGCCATTTTGGCTCTCTGTTCCGTTGTTGGTGGGGTTGGATTTAGAAATTCCGGTAGACACATTACTCTGAACGGGCATAGTTTACACCTTTGTGAATCCATACATTTACCATCAAGATTTACTATCTCTTCAAGAATTCGATTGTCGTTATTACTTAGTGCCATCAGGCTCTCCTAAGATTTCGTCAATCGCTTCGTCAAGCAGGATTCGGCTTGCAACTTCTTTATACTTAGCATCGGCTTCTTCTTCAGTCATATTTTCAACGCCTAATGCTTCTACACAACTTAGATATGTTCCATCTTCTTTTTTACGTAATTTTGACATTGGGCATTGAGCACAAACGGCTTTACTTGCCCATTGGGTACAACTGCCGTCGCTTTGAATAATCTTATTTAAAATGCTCATTATTCCCCATTTGATTCAGATCCAGTGGCTAGATACATATTATACAGGTAAACTCAGCTAGGGTGTCCAGCCTACTATCAGGTATAATAGTGAAATATGTCTATGGATAAGCCGAATAAACCATACCCAACTCCTCCAGCAACGTCGATTACGTCAACGCAGTCGCCGATGCCAATGTATCTTCCGGATCCATCGATCAAGGGAATTAGCTTTGATCAACTATTGAATCAACGTGGTATCCGCTTTATTCATCACAAAGCTATACCATGTATGAATGTTCAATCTACTGATTTTCAAGCACATGAACCAGATTGTCCATTTTGCGATGACAGCGGAATTATATTTTACGAAAGTAAAGAAATTCACGGTATCTTTCAAGGAAATAGTATTGAGAAGACATTTGAAGCACATGGTGTTTGGGAAACTGGTACCGCTGTTGTAACATTTCCTACTGAGTATCCTGATGGAACACAAGCTGACTTTAATACCTATGATAAATTAGAGATGCCAGATTTTACTGTTCGTCTTTGGGAATTAAAGGGTTATGAACCGCGCCCAGATGGAATTCAAAGCTTGCGATATCCAGTTCAAAAAGTTGAGTATGCAAGTTCAATTACAGATGGGGTTCAGAAGTTCTATATGCCTGGTGTTGATTTTAATGTCACTACTGATGGCAATATCCAATGGATTCCTGGCAAAGAACCTTCTTATAATTCAGCTCTAGAACGTGGTGAAGTTGTAGGTTGGGCTTACTTTGCTAACCCAGTTTATGTCGTGTTACAATCACTTAGAGAACTAAGAATTACACAGGAGCTAATTGGCGGAGTAAAAACAGCCCGTAGATTACCACAGCAAATATTAGTAAGAAGAGACTTTATGGTAGGTTCTGGTGAAAAGATTGTTAATCCTGTCGTACCCTAAGTTAACTCACCAGACGAGTTATAATGAATCTATCGAGTTAACGGGAGCCTATTAGATGCCACAAGCTGTATCACGCAAGCAATATCGTCTGATGCAAGCCATTCTTCACGGAAAGGTTGATGCATCGAAGTCATCAGGCCGTGGCACGCCTCCAAAATCAGTTGCTGCCAAATACTCTAGTCCTGGAAAAGATGCTCCAGAAACTCATGGTGAAAACCGCGGTGGTTCTTGGGGTGAAAAACATCACGCTAAAGCTAAAGCCAAAGTAAAAGAAGAACGCGAAAAGCGTAAGAAGTCTAAAAAAGAACTTAAGAAGTCTTTTGAAGACCATTATTCTGGACATGCAGCTGCAGCACTTGTAATGAATGATAACAACCAAATTCTTCTTGGTCGACACAGCACTGGCGGAATGGCTTTTGCTGGCGGACACATGGATTTAGCAGATGGCGATAAAGCTACTTGTGCACTCCGTGAATTAAAAGAAGAAATGGGAATTGTTGGTCGTAATCCTCAGAAAATCTGGTCAGGTAAACTGAACGGAAATGAGTGCGACGTATTTCTTATTGAATCATTTACTGGCGAACCTAAATCTACAGATGAATTAAAAAACCCACGTTGGTTTGACGCAGAAGATATCCCTTGGGACGATATGCGTGATTGCTGCCATAAACCTTTAGAAGAATTTATCCGCACTAAGCTTGGTAAGTCTCTTCAAGGTATGTTATCAATTGAAAAATTAGAAAAGAATGTTATTCGCTCTAGAGGTGATGCTGTTCTTGAAGTTACACACGGTGACGCTTTGCGTCTTGTTGGTAACGGTATGTTCCGTAAGCTTCGTGAAGAAGTTAAGGATATGAATGATGAAGATTTTAAAGATATTCAAATTGATACATATAAAATCTCTATTCGTAAACACATGAATGATATGTATTCTGGTCGCGTTGAAGATGGTCACAAAATGATCTATCAATGGACTAATAAATCACTTCCTGAGCTCACTGCAGCATTAATGTCTGTATTTGAATGGTATCTCCCTGAAGATGAAGACTTTATGAATGACCTTCATGATGATTCATTGGATGACGATGTTATTCATGGTGGAGTTCAAACTCTTGTTGAAAATTACAAGCGTCACAATATTGGAAATATTTATCAAGAGATGGAAACAATCCGCGAACAGATCCGCAATGGAACTGCAGTGGACTTGCAACAAGTTGAAGCTCGCATTATGAAACTCTTTGATAAACTTGAAGAGACCATTCACACTGTATCTGATAAACACAATCAATTAGCTCAACTTGCAGGAAAAGAAATTGATGATTTAGAAGCTAAACTTCGTGATCTACAAAGCAAAGTCGATGACATGGGTAGAGGTCCTGAAACTGTGACTGCTGTTAGCTCTCACAAGACTAATCCTATGCGCATTCATGACGAGAATTATCCATACCTTCCGCGTCCTCAAGTTGAGATCTCTCCTAATGGAGCTATTAAGATCACTTTCGGTTCTGATTGGACTGACCTTGAGAAACAGAATTTCTTGCATGATATGCGAGCAAAAGCTGTGAAGCGCGAGAAGTCTAATGGTTAATGTATTCCTTGAATTAGAACGCCTTAAAACACATCTACGAGCCCGCGGGATTGAAGAAGATCACGTAGAGGTGATTGCATCAAAAGCAAATCAAGAGATTGCCCTTGCCATTCGAGAGCGTTTAGATAACGCAATGGAATTGGCGATTCAATCCGGTGTTCAAAAAGATTCACCAGATTTTATTAATGCTTTACGCCCTAGACCTGATGCTTTCATATTAGAAACTGACTCAGGAATAACTGATTTCACTGAACCTCCTATGCCAATGCTAGATAGATTATTAGCTAAGGGAGCAAAGCCAATGAAAGACGGTAGCGGTGTCTATAAAGTTATTCCAGTTGGTAAATCTAGTAATAATCCAAAGCCACCTATTCATACTAATATATTTGATGCTCAAAAAGCAATTGCAGCAGAACGCTATGAAACTGCAGTTTCACAGTATAATAGAGTTGTGCCAAAAGGATCTAAGGTTGAATTTAGAACGGCAACGAGTAAACAAAATCGTGCAACCCAATGGGTTATGCCAGAGAAGCCTAAAGACTTCACTGAAGATTTAGCAGAGATTAATAATCTACTAAATCAAGAGTATGATGAAGTTGTTCTTGGGATTATTCGTAGTTATGAGGAAGGTTTCTAATGTCATTTGTAATGCCTGAAATTGTAGTACAGAAAGTTATCAGTCATGGACTGAAACAACTTCGTTCTAATAAGGCGGAGTTCTATGACTTATTTCACCAATACTCTCAAGATGAACTTAGTGATGACTATGGAACTAAATATATTGATGACTTATGGGCTTGGTTCTCAACAACCAAGATTCCTGTAGTTAAAGCTTGGTCATTCAATGCTCAAGTTATGCCTTGTATTTCTATTCACTTAGCTAATGAAACCGAAGATGAAGCAAAAGCTTCTATTGGAGATATAGCTGGTATCTTTGATGCAGACGGTGAAACAGGAACTGGTGTTTTTACGGCTATGGTGGATATTGGCATCCATGCTAATAAAGCAGGCGATTATGTTCTGTGGATGTACTATATAGTTGCTTATATTCTTTTTAAGCATAAGCTAATGGCTCATCGCTTAGGATTAAAGTTGCATACGTTTAGTGCTAGTGATTACAATAAAGATAATAATAAGATGGCTGAGAATATCTGGACCCGCTGGGTTAGATTTCGCTGTACCACTCAAAACTTCTGGGACGCTGAACGATTTCAAGAAGTTATGGATCTTAATGTGGATCCTGCAGTTGGCTTAGAGCCAGCTAGTGATATAGCCGCCTCGTTAGATGTAGATATAAATGAAGTCGATACAACAGCTAATAACGGATTAATTGCCAGTAGAATCGGTGATGACGACGGGGACGACGACTTAAATATTTAAGTACCCCAGGCTGTTAAAATATAGTAAAAGGAGCCAACATGGCGAAAAAGAATAGACAAGCAAAAGAGATGGAGCTTGACGTAACTGAAGAAGTTATGGAAGCGGCTCCTCAAGAAGAGATCGCAGCAGAAGAACCTAAAAAAAGAGCAGAAGCTCCTCAGGTTCATTTTGATGGATGGTACGCAGCAAGAGCTGCAGCTATTCCTGCGATCCACAAGAAAGAAATCATTAAAGCTGATTTTAAGGGCCGCAAGGTTCCTATGATCGCAACAATGAAAGAATTCGACGAAGCGTTAAAAATGTATGGGGTCAAGCTAGCATAACCTAGCCCGACACTCATGTTATAATTAGGTCAGAAACTTGACTCAGGAGACTTAACACATGGCAATAAATGTAAGCTTTAATGGTGCAACCATTTTCAAACCAGGTGCTTACTCTAAGACCACAATCGATCTTGGCGGAGGATTTCCTCTATCGCCAACTGGAATTGTTGCGATCTTTGGAGAAGCAGATGCGGGTGCTCCTGGCTCCGCGGAAACGAATATCGCTAATAACGTATTCGGTCCAGACCAACTAGTTCAAATCAGAGAAAAATACGGACGCGGTAACATCGTTGATGCTGCAAGCTTCTTGTTTTCTCCTGGTGCAGACGGTGCGATCCCAGGTGGAGCGCAAGCTGTTTATATCTACAAAACGAATTCATCAGTTCGAGCAATGCTTGATCCTGTTGAAGCTGGTGCAACTGATTTCGGTCGTTTGCGCGCTCGTCAGTGGGGAACTTCTGGTAACCAAATAACTTTCAAAAATACTCTTACTCCGGAGACTGCTGCAACTGTAACTGGTTCTGCACTTACTCTTCCGGTTGTAATCACTACTGCTTCAAACGATGTTATTAACTATCGCTTGAATGGTGGAAACGCTGCAGTTGCAACTATCGCTGCTGGGTCATACGCAACTGCTGCTTTGTTAGCTGCTGCTGTTGACACCGCTTTGGGTGGAGCAATTGAAGTTGATGCTGCTGGATTGACTGCATTACAGTTAACTCAAGGTGCAGGATCAAATTTACATCGCAACGGTTCTGGTCGATCTTTCGAGATCTTAGCTGGTACTGCAAATTCATCATTAGGACTTAGCGCAGGAATTTCTGTTGCTGGTTCTGAACCAATGGCAACATTAATGGTTCGTAATCCTGTTACTACTCTTGAAGAGAGTGCAACAATCGGTGGCGAAATCTTGTTAAAACTTGGTCGCGATAATTCTGGTGGATGTACTGCTGCAACTGTATCGATCAATGCTTCTTCAATCACACTTGCTCAAACAAGTGCGACACCTGCTTCTATCGTTTTAAACAAAGCGGATTTCCCTAACATTCAAGCAATCGTTGATTATGTCAACACACTTGCTGGATGGTCTGCATCTGCTGGTTCGATTGCTTTGGGACAATTATCTCCAAGCATTCTTGATCAAGTTTCTGCAATTGGCGCTTTCCACGCTGCTTCAGGAGCTCAACCTGCAAGAATCAAACGTGACGCAAGTCAAGTTGCTGAATTTTTTGCATTGTCTTCACAAGTTGAATTGATTCCTCTTGCATCACAAGCTGATGTTAAGAAGGTTGGTCTTCCTGATCAACAAGGAATTCCAAATGCTCTTTACTTGAGCGGCGGTTCTAAAGGAGCAACAGCTTCTTCAGATATCGTAGTTGCGTTAAGCAAGTTTGAAAAGTTCCGCGTTAACAGCGTGATCCCTCTTTTCTCTCGTGATGCTACTGCAGATATCGCTGATCAGTTAACTGATGCAGGATCTACATACACTATCGACGGTATCCACCAAGCTGTGAAAACTCACTTAAGCTTGATGTCTACTACTAAGAAAAAGTCTGAGCGTCAAGGTTACTTGTCGTTCAAGGGTTCTTATGCTGATGCTAAGACTCAAATTGCAACCATGGCTGCTGCACGCATCCAAATGGTTATCCAAGACGTTCGTCAAGCGGACTCTGAAGGTAACATCAAGTGGTTCCAACCTTGGGCTGGCGCTGCTCTTCTTGCAGGAGCACGTGGCGGTTCGCCAATCGGTAACCCAATGACTTTCAAATATTTCAACATGTCTGGTATCCGCCACACAGCTCAACCAATGTCTACTCCAGAGCAAGACGTTGTAGTTGAATTTGATCCGGATACTATGTATGATGATGCTATCCAAAACGCAGTAACGTTCTGGGAAGCTCCTCAAACTGGCGGATTCCGCTTGGTTGTTGATAACACTACCTACAACAAAGACGGTAACTGGGTTTTCAACCGTGGTAACGTTCTTTATGCGGCTGACGTATTAGCTTACGACTTCCGTAACCAACTTGAGAATATCTATGTTGGATTAAAGAATACCGTTTCTGCTGCTGAGATTAAGTCTACTTGTGAGGCTATCCTTGCAACTTACTTAGCTCAAGGTATTACTGTTAGTACGTCTGATGCTAAAAACGGTTTCAAACAGTTGGTTGTTCAAATCAACGGCAACACAGTAAATGTGTCTGTTATCGTGAAATTAGTTGAAGGTATCGACTTCGTGTTAGCAGATATCACTCTGCAACGCGCAAGCCAAACCGCTTAATAACGGATTAGTCATCCTGAGTTTCTAAAAAGGCCTAGCAGAAATGCTAGGCCTTTTCTTTTCCCGATTACTTATTAAAGAAATTCTTATAAAGTGATCCAAGGATTGAATGTAATCCTGAGACTTTTTTGATAGTCATGGTTGCATCGCCTGGTTCGATTTCGATGTCGACATCGACGTACATTTCCATAGTAACTTTCGTTACTCTTCTTGAATGAAATTCAAGCTTTAAGAAAGATAGAGTTGATAACTTTTTACCATCTAACTCTACTTCTGTGTTAGCTCCAGTACTTATAGTTCCTGGGTTTTTGTTTCGTACTTTAAGTACGGGATATTTGGTCTGGCTCATGGGCCTCTCCTTTGTTGTTGCCACCTTATAGTGGTAGGCCTATTGTACAGTGATTAACTTAAAGTGGGGTATAGTAACTATAAATGGGTTGCATAGTGCGGCCTAAAAAAATGGATGGTAAGGTCAACCACAAGACCAAAAGGATAATAAGATGGCAGCAAAGAAGCCCTCATTTATAACAGGTGCGAACGCTAAGATTAAAGTAGGCGGTAAAACGTTTGCTTACGCTTCAGACGTTTCATACCAAATTTCAGTAGACACGATTCCTATCGAAACAATGGGTCGTTACGAAGCAGTTACCAATGAACCGGTAAACTACTCTGTAGCTGGCGAATTGTCTGTTGTTCGATACACTGGTATCGCGAAACAAAACAATATGCCTGGAACAAACACAGGTGGTAACGGTCTCGGTAAAGTCGATTACACAACTGGTGGAAACGGCGCTAACGAAATCAACCCTGGTAACATGCTTATTTCTCAAACTTGGGATTTAGCTGTTTATCAAAAAGAACAAACTGGCCTTACAGCTGCTGGTGGTACTGCGCAAGTAACTGACTCTGTTGAGTTCATTACTATCAAAGATTGCCGCTTCACACGTAAGAGCGCTTCGTTGAATAAACGTGGTATCTTAGTTGATCGTTTGGCTTTCGTTGGTATCGTTGCGGATGATGAGTCTTTCGACGCTTCATTCTCTGGCGACACAGACCTTACGTAATCAGAAAATTAGGAATCAATACAGATGGCTGGCATTCGTCCAACATTTATTACCGGCGCTAATGCCAAAGTAAGAGTTAACGACAAAACGCTAGCTTTCTGTACTGATTTATCCTATTCAGTTCAAGTTCTCACTCAAACTCCTAAAATTTTAGGCATGTATGAAGGTTCCAGTGTTGAGCCATTAGGCTACACAGTCTCAGGAAGTTTCTCCGTCATACGTTATGCAAAAGATATTAAGAGTAATGCTGGTGGCAAAACTGCTCCTGGTTTATCTGGTAATGATGCTGGTAACGGCGTTGGAAACTGGGGCGGAGTATGGGGCGGAACTCTAGGTGATTTTTTAGCTCGTAACGGAGTAGGAAATGATGGTCGTGCAAACGAAGCATTAGATCCTTCTAAGTTTCAAAACGGTGTTACATTCGATATTCAAGTTTATCAAAAGACAGCTACAGGAGATATTGGTGTTGCAAATATTCGCAATGTTCGTATCACTCAAGCTGACTTTAATTTAACTAAAAAAGGCGCTGCTGTTCAGCGCTTTAATTTTGTTGCTCTATACGTAGACGAAGATAGTTTCGTTGCAGATTTTTCTGGTATTGGTCAACAGTTTAATGGTGGATAATGTCAGGTTTTAATAACAGACCAGGTGTAGGACAAAGGTTAACAGATAACGTTGCAAGCAACGCTGCTGGTATCTTTTCTACTAAGCAGTCTGCTAAATATGCTTCTGGCGCTCGCACCACAATGAAAATCAATGGCAAAATTACAGGTTTTGCATTTGGTATTTCTTGGAGAATTAATACAGCAGTAACAGAGATTAATACAATCGATGATTACTTTCCTGCAGAACTTGCACCTCAAAGAATTTCTGTTGAAGGTACTATTTCTGCACTTCATATTCCTGGTCAATCAGCAGGAACTGAGTTATGGCAACCTGATGCACTTAATTTTCTGTTTCAACAATACATCACTATTGAAGTGAGAGATTCAGCAACAGATCAACTTTTATTCTATACAAGCAAGGCTATGATTACATCTAGAAGTGAAGACATACGTGTCGACTCTTTAGCTAATGTAACTCTTCAATGGAGAGCTATTGGTTTTCAAGATGAGCGCAAGCCTGAGTTAGCAGACGGAGCTAAGTCTACGTCAGCCACTCCAGCCTCAGGTTCTGGCCCAACCTCTCCTCAAAGCCGACTACAAGAAGTAGCTGGTCAAGTAGCAAATAAATTAAGAAACTTCGGATTCTAAGCCTCTACTGTTCTATAGGTATAATAACTTCTGATTAAGGAGTTACAATGGATCTACCAAGCAAAGAAAAGACTTTCGATTTTGAACATGTCGGTGAAGATACTGGCCGAAAATACGATGGCCGTTTCACAGTGCTATGTACTCTTACAGTTGGGCAGAAACACGCCCTTGCATTAGAGAAGACACGTCTTCTTGGAAATTATGCTAACCCTACAGATGATCTTGCTGGTCTAGCAATCATCCTTGCAAACCTACGCGCTAAAATTGTTGAAGCACCTGAATGGTGGAAACAGTCTGGTGGCGGTAATGGTATTGAAGATGAATCCGCTTTAGTTGTGCTATATCGTAAGGTTCAGGAGGCTGAGTTCGAATGGAAAGAAGAGCTAAAGAAAAAGACTCAGAAGCCGGATCCATCTCAACCGTCGACGCCATAAGAGAAATTGCTACCCGCAATGCCAGAGCCGATTTAGATACGGAAGAGCAGCTATTGCTTTTCCTTAAATCATGGTGGTCTCGTACTTATAATCGCCCATTAAAAGATCCCTTACTTGAAAACTATACGATAGAAGAACTCTTATATGAGTTTTATGACCGTATTGAACGTCTAAAGGCAGAGCAAGAACGGCTTGAGCAAGAAGATGTTAAGATGGAAGAGGATAAAGATAAGCAAGCCGAAGATTGGGCTGAAAAGATGGAGCGTGAAGAGCGTGAAGCTGAAATGCGTTCATCTGCTGCCAAATCTGAAGAAAAACCTGCTATTGATCCTGCCAAAGATCCTGAGAATATTAAGTGGATGGAGCAACAACTCCAGCAAGCTAAGCAGGTCTATGGTGATACATTTGGTGAAGACATAGAAGAGAATTTTGAAGAGTAGGGTAAATGGCAGATCAAAACCAGTCTAACAAAAAAGGCATGAATACATTTGCGGACGATATCGACCGCAGTAGTACTCTTTCTGAATTAGAACGCATTGGTCAACGTGCACAACGCAAAGGTTTTCAACGTACACAACTTGAAGATCGAATTAAAAGTGAAGGTAAATTACTCAACTCTTTAATAGATCAAGGTCGTACAACACCTGAATTCCGTGACTCTCCTTTTTATCAAGAGCAAACAGGTAGTTTGCGCGATAGCATCAAAGGTCTTCGCACTAAGATGAATTCAATGGATACCACAGCTCGTACAAGAGCTGAGTCCGAAGCATCTACTTATATTGGTCGTCAATTTGCATCAACAACTATTAATGCTCAAGCTTCAGGAATACAGCGTGAGTCTGCTATTCAAAATCGTGCATTCTCAATGTCTGGTCAAAGTTATGATGAACTATCTGCTAAACGTGAAGATGTTTTAGCTGAGATAAGAGTTCGTGAGCGTAATGCTCAAAATGAAGTTAAAGGGATGTTCGAAAAACGAGGAACAGTTAATCCAGAAAAATCTGCCGCACTTGGCGTTATGATGGGTGGAACTAGAGAACAAATCCGAGAGCTTGCTACTATTAATGCTGCTCAAACTTTACAAAAAGCTAATGGCTCTGATCCTAATGCTAAGATTAGAAATCTTGCTGAAATGGGTGGAGTTGCTAATAATATCCTTTCTGCAGAATCAATTGCGAAAGAGGTTGCTGGTGGTTCAGTTAACATCTCTCAAGGCGGGAAGACGAGATCTATTGCTAATGAAGATATTAATAAAGAAGTTTTAAATCAAGCTCGTGCTTTAGCTAACGCATTAAAAGAATTAAGTGAAGGCGTAGGAAAGACGGATGATGAACTTTCTAAGTTAAGAGCTACTGCAGACGAGTCTGCAGAAAATTTCAAGAAATTGCAAGACGCTCAAAAAGCTGGTGCTGGTGGCGGTGGAATAAACTATTCTAGTATTGCAAGTGCTGCTGCTGGAGGCTTTAATGCTCTTGGTGGCGCTGCACAAGCTATTATGGTTAATCAACGTATGCAACAAATGTCTAATGTTGGTGGCTTTGCTAATGTAGCTAATCAACAATATGATATGTATCAAAAAGCACGCGGTGGAGATATTGCTTCACAGTTGGCATTAGGTCAAACACAAGATGCTAGCATGTTTGGCACTGAAATGTATCGCGCAACAAACACTGTTACTGGTTTAGGTGTTGCTGCTGGAGCTGCACAAGCTACAGCTGGTGGATTTCAAGTTGCTGAAGGCTTAAAAGACAAAGGTGCTGGTTTTATCGGTGGAAGTTTAGCAGGGACATCTGGAATTGCTACACAACAGATTATTAATGGTGGCCAGAATGTTCTTCAAGGTACATCTCAAATGGCAATTGGTGTATCTGATTTAGCTCGCGAAACTTCTGCTGGAGCTGCTCAACTTACTGGTTATCAAGCCAATATGCAAGCTCGTCAAGCTATAAATGCTATTGGCGCTTCGCAAGCACAAGGTCTTCGTAATTTCTATACTGACTTAGATATTGCTGGTCAGGAAATGGGTGGACGTGCAAGTTCATTTATTCAAAACTCTATATCTGGCGATAATTTATCTAAGATGCAACAAGCTAGACTTTCTCCCGAACAATTTGCTAAATTGTCAGCACAAGGTGCTCAGACAATGGGAAGCACATTTGAAGGAGATCAAGTATTTGGCGCTCGTAATTTAGAGCGCGGTGGCTTTGGTAGTGCTCAAACTAATATTGCTAGAATGGCTCAATTATCTCAAGCAGGAGGAAATAATCCTGCTGCATCTATGCAAGGTGTTCTTGAAGCTGCATTCTCTAAATCCTTAGATTCCTCAAAAGCTCTTAGCATGATGGTTGAAAATACTGCAGCAATGGCACAAAATACAAGTGCAGCTGCTTCCGGTATTGATGTCACTGGAGCTACTGCTACTATGTTAGCCGCTGGAACAAATCCAAATATGGCTAATAAAGAAGCTGCTTTTTCACAAGCAGTTACTGCAGCCCAACTTACTCAACAAATTACAACGGATCGCAGTGCTACATTTAGCGGCATGGTTAATACTGCAGCTATCACTCAAAAAACTGGAGTATCTGGAGTTGAAGCTATTATTGCTCAAGGATTGACTATTCAAGAATATAAAGCGATGCAAGGTGCTGGTCCTCAAAAAGCATCTGAGTTTTATAAAAATCAAGGTATTAACATTAGTCCTGAAAAAGCTGATCAATTTACTAATGAAATGTTAAGGCAAAAACAAGTTCAAGTTGCTAGAGATAAAATGATGGCACTTGGAGTTAATGATATTCCGGGGATTGTAAATAGATTAAATGAAGGTAAGACTACAGAAAAAGATGAATTTAATTTAGCACAAGCTGCAAGTTTAGGTGGCTATAAAGGCGGCGGAAGCGAAATTAAACGTCAAATTCTTGGTATAACTGCGACAAATTCTCAAGCTGGAGTTGATGAAGCTTCAGATGCTATGGGCGGTGGCGGACCTGAGGACATGAAGAAGCAAATGGATAATCTACGAACTAGTGGATTCCAGCAGCTTTCACAGGCAGCGGCAACTGCCTCAGATAACTTACAAAAATTTGGTGGAGCACTTAAAGTATTTACTGATCTTCAGAATAAGTTTGAGAAAGATGGAATGAACAACGAGAAAGAATTCTCGGGTATGAGTGAGAAGTTTGCTAAAGATTTTATAACCTCAACCAATACATTTCAAACTTCAGTAGGAACCTTTGATAAATCTGTGAAGATATTAGCTGAGAAACTTGGGGTACAAAGTAATGGTAACCCAATTAGACCGGACGTATTAGATACAAAAAAGGGCACTAATTAATGGCAGCTAACTTTAAAATTAAAACACCACATGCTGCCGTTTTAGTTTGGAACTATAATGACAGAGTTGGAGTCCCAACTGGAGATTATAGATCTACCGGAGTAAAGGATCCTCAAGGTACAGAGAAGGACGTTCTTCCTGTTATCGTTAGTACGCTTTCGTGTGTTTCAATTCAAACTAATAAAGCTAAGGGACAACCAGAGGGTTCATTTAACTTAGTGCTAGCGCCATTTAAAAACTGGACTTCAACACTTACGCCTGGAAGCTGGTGCGTTATATTGATGTCTAATAAACCAATTACTGAACAAGATTTAAAGCAAGCAAATAAAGATCATGTAAAGATGCTTGGTCGAATTGAAACTGTTCGTTGTGAAACCACAGTTAATGATGAAGGTGCTCGTCAAACTCTATACTATGTTAGTGGAGTCGATTGGGGTCACATATTCAATGCTCAACTCTATATTGACAATTTAATTGCAGGACCTAATGATCCTATATCTCAAGGTAACTCTGCTGCTGTGGCTATTCGCAATGCTTTATTTGGAAATAAGAACTCTCCTCAAAGTTTTACTGTTGCTCAAAATCTAACTAACTTGTTGGATGTCATGGGAAAAAATACTGCTGGCTATACAGAAGCAGGAAAAGAAATCGGTAGGCTTTCAAACTCTATATATGAATTTGAAATTCCAACTGAATTAGCTAAATATTTTAAATTCACTGATGCTAAGAACAAAAAAGTATCAGCTAAATCTATTAATAAAATGATCTCTTTAATTACTGGTTCTTTAAAATCGCCAGATACTTATAAAGATATGGCTGAAGCTGTAGGTTTTATTGATCCTTTTAGTTTACAAGGCACTCACTCTATATGGCAAATCCTTATGGAGAATAGCAACCCAGTATTAAATGAAATGTTCACTGATTTCCGTTGGAACAATGATAGTACAGTTCAATTAGCTTTATATAATAGAATTAGACCATTTGCTTACAAAGATTTTAATCCTAAGCCAGGTGGCTCTAATAGCTTAAAGTCTTTCTTTCAAAATGTTAAAACACATGAACTAGTGGCTGATGAAGTTATATCAGTTAATGCAGGAACCAACTGGAGAGATAAGTTTAATTTTATTGAGATTAAACCTCAATTCCAAGAGTTCGCTATTGTGGCCAATTGGTATAAACAAAAGTCTCAAGTATTTGATGAAGAATCTTTTAAGCGAGAAGGTTTCCGACCTTTAATTTTTGAAACAAAACAATTCCCTTCTGGTAAAGAAAAAGGTGGATTACCAAATGATGTTGGGGTTGATTGGGATCAATTAGTTGTTTGGTGTAATCTTTTGCGTGAATGGTACTTTGGTACTCATAGAATGCTAAATGGAACAATTACAATCCATGGAACAACTGAATATATTGCAGTTGGTAATAATATTAGATTCGATGCTGGGTTGATTAATCCAACTCCAAATATAAATGCTAAAACAAGACAAGATGGTGTTAATCATTATATTCTTGCCCATGTCGAAGCAGTGTCGCATCAATTCTCAGTTACACCAGATGGCGCTCGTCAATATAGAACAACTATACAGTTTGTTCGTGGAATCATTGTTAATAAGAATAACATTAATATTGGCGAAGGAATGTTGGATCAAGACGCTACTAAGCTGAGTCAATCTGCTGATAGAAACACAGTTAATGTAAACAGCACATCAGTTCCTGAAGATCCAACTTAATGAGCAATAATCCATTTGATATTGTTAAGGATAGCTCTATATGGCAAAACAGTAAGTCATTTTCTGCTGTAGATAAACAAGATCCATATCTTAGAATTGGTATTGTTAAGAAAGTCTTTAGAGAAGAAAGAACTACTGATATTAAATATCTTGTTGAAGTTCAAGATAGAAATGACTCTATTGAAGTTAATGCTCGTCTATTGCGCCGCTTTGGTGGTGTTTACAATTACGAAGACGTTATAGATCATGGTTATAAATTTGATGATAAGCCAGATCCAACTAGAAACTTTGAAGCTAAAGCTGGTGATGCAGTATTAGTTGCATTCCTTAATGGACAAGCTCGTGAGGCTGTTATTCTTGGTGGTTTAATACATCCAGCTCGCAAGTCTACACTTGATATTACTAAAGGACCTCAGTATCAATCTGAATTCAATGGTATTGAAACTAAGATAAATGAGTTTGGTGAATACACCATGACATTTAAAGCAGTTCCAACTAACGCCAAAGATTTAGATAATAAGCCTAGTAAAGCTATTGCACCCCCTAAATACGATGATAAAATCGGTGGATCATTCTTTCAATTTGATAAAACTGGAAGTATTGAAGTTAATGATAAAGATAAAGAAGGAATTCAGAATTTAAGAATTGATAAGCCTAAAGGTACTATCACTATTAACTCTGGAAAGATTAAGCTCACTATGACTAAAAAAGAAGAAAAAGTTGAGCTTAAATGTAAAGTATTAGATATTGTATCTGACGATAAAATCAATGGTAAAACTAAAGAGTTTAAACTTGAGGCATCAAAGTCTGTAAAGATTAATAGCCCTAAAGTTGCCATTGGTAAAGAAGGTATTGAATTATTAGATCAATTGTTTCAAATGATTGAAGCTTTAGCCAAAGTGATTCCTATTTCTCCAGTTGGGCCTTGCTCTGCAATTGGCTCAAGTCCGCAATGGCCTGGCGTAGTAAGTGTTCAACAAAAGATAAAGGAGATCACTGGTAGCCTCTAACCAAGGTTGCTATATAATTAACTCATGGGTTTTAGCATAAGTGATATTAAGAATATTTTTGATCGTCCAAAGCCATCAAATGCACCTTCTCAAAAAGAGCCAGGAGCTGGTGATCTTCCTAAAAAAATGGATGAGAGTTATAGAGTTGAACTTAATAATTGGTATTCAGCTAAGCCTTATGGCTTTAAGATGATGACGCGCAACGGTGGAACATTTACCATGTTCCTACCTATTAATCCTTCTAATTTAAGTATTAATACTCCATTTGCCACAAACATAGTAACCACCTTATATGGGACTGTAGAAGAGCACTCTGATGTTCGTTATTATGATATAACGATCGAAGGTACTACTGGTATTGCGCCTAAGTTTGTTCGACCAGGCGAAGGACAAGATTCATCTATTCTTTATAGTCAATTGCGTAGAAGTGGACGCACTACAACACCTATTGCGTCGAGTATTGCTGCTGGCGGTTTCTTTGCTAAAACCCTTGGCGTTGTTAACCAAATTAAAAATAAAGCTGCTGATCTATTAGATGGTGGCGTAAAAGCCAAAACAGGTATTACTCCTGAAAATTCTGGCTATGTGGCATTCCACAATCTTTACAGATTTCTTCTTCAATATAAGAAAGATGCTGCTGGAACTGGTGGAAGCACACAAGGACGTCAAACTCATCCTTTGACTTTCTTTAACTATAAAGATAACAATCAATATGACGTTGTTGTTCGTGGATTCACTATGCGTAGATCTGCTGACAATCCAATGCTTTATTATTACTCAATTCAACTTCGTGGATATAACTTAAGACCTATCGCTGCTCCAGTAAACGAGTCTTTAACTCAAAGACTTGCAAATCTTGGTTTAAATGGCGTTGATGGATCTTCTGTACTTGGAGATATTAAATCTCTTTCTAGCCAGGCCAAAGGAATTATAGGTTCTTTTGTTGGTGGAATTAACGTGTTAGGTAGATAATGGCAACAATTAATGACGCATATAAAAGTATAGCTGATGTCAATCTCTGGTTAAAAATCAGAGGTGGCGACGATATGTCTTTGGCTGATATGCCTTCTATTATTCCGCTTCGTTGGCCATACTTTAGAGATTCTTGGGAATTCATTAAGCCGGATCTTATTCAGAGTATGTCTAAGACTCCTAATCCAGATTTCTTAAATCAACAGATTGAAGATTTCTCTAAATACATTGAGTCTCAAAGAACTAGTGCCGCTCGATTAAATCCTTTCCAGGATGCGAGTACGTTTTTTCGTTTCTATGCTATTTTTGATAATGTTCAAATTCAGGCTATCAATCTCACTAATCAAGAGACTGAAATCATGGAGAGTGAAGTTGCCAGAATTAATGCTTTTTCTAAGAATAATTTTGTAATTGCAAAAAGAAACATTATTGAGTACCGTGACCGTGTTGCGGATACTTCTGGATTAAGTGACCCTGATTATAATAAGGCTTTTAATAAAAGCTCTATCCCTGCTCAGATTAATGCCACAATTGTAGAAGCTAACTTTTTATTAACTTTAGAATCTACTATCAAGACAGTAGATTTTATACTGGCAAACTTATTTGCAGTAGATACAGCAATTGATCCATTTGCGTTGGCTAGAGCTAATGCAAACAACCCTGATGTAAATATTGGTCAGTATGTTTCTGGTAAATTAGTTAAAATTAACTATGGTGAATCTCTAGAAAGCTTAGCAACTAGATACTTAGGTGATCCAAATAAATGGATTGATATCGCCATTGCTAATGGTTTAAAGCCACCATATATCGATGAAGTTGGAGTAAGAATTCCACTTTTATCAAATGGTTCTAGTAATCAAATCAATTTAGCAGGAACAGATATTAATGGTAATTTAAACATTGATAAGCTTTATATAAATCAGCCTGTTTTCTTGCAAAGTAATTCTCAAGTTGTAGTTGATCAAAGAACAATTATTAGTTTAAGAGAAGTCCCTGTTTCTGGTGAGATTATTCTTGAATTAGATGGCGACAGAAACATGGATATTTATAAGACATCTGAAAATGCTTATATTCGAGTTTTTGCACCAAACACAATCAATTCTTCTTTCTACGTTTTAATTCCTTCGCAGGATCCATTGCCAGATGATAGAGCCGATGAGGTTCCTTGGTTCTTAGCAAAGTCTGCTGAGGATGAGAAGCGAGCAAAGATTGATTTGGCCATTGATGATAGCGGAGATTTAACATTTACTACAAATGGCGATGTTAAGCTAAGTTACGGAATTGACAATGCAATTCAGGCCATTAAGCTTAAAATTGTTACAGAATTGGGCTCCCTTCGTTATCACCCTACTTTTGGGTTAGTTAATGTTATTGGAACTCGCAACTCGAACATAGATGATATTCGAGAATTATTAACACAATCAGTCCTTTCGCAGGTTGAAGCTGACAGTAGGTTCGATAGAGTAGAAGACCTTGCAGTCGACTATTTAGTCAATAACCAAACTGGGCAGGGCGTCGGAGCAATGGCCATTAGTATGTCTGTTAGGTTAGCTGGGGGCACCCAAGTTATCCCAATCAGCTTTACAGTCAATAACTCATGACTTCACTAACCGCGTAGTACAATATAGTACGGGTGAGCAATGGCTATACAAATTAAGAGTTTTAATCAAATCCTAGGTGACATGATCCGTAAAATTATTGCGGAAACTGCCCTTAATGACTTAAACGCAGGTTCTGTTCTTTTAACTTTGTTGGAAGCAGCTGCTGCTAACGACTTTGAGAACAATACAGCAATCCTCAATGTTCTTGAATTATTGAATATTGATGCGATAAAGAATAATGACTTAGATGCAAAGGCTGGAGACTTTGGTCTTACTCGCAGAGCTAGTATTAAGTCATCTGGATTAGTAACGATTTTAAACACAAATATTACTAAGAGATCTACTGGTCTTTATGTTATTAAACCTGCCCCAATTGCAGGACAAACTAAGCTTTATGTAAACAATACTACAGGTTGGGCCGCTTCTGGTAACTTGTATATTGGTCGTGGAACTGATTCGTTCGAAGGACCTATTGCTTACACTTCTATTACACAATTTCCTACATATTCGCAAATCAATCTAGCTTCTGCATTGCAGAAAGATCATTTGCTTTCTGATATCGTTATTGATTCTCAGGGTGAGCCAGATCGATTGATTTCTGCTGGTACGGTTGTTAAGATCCCTGCGAATAATCAGAATCCTGAGATCCAATACGTAACTTTAAGAGATGCTGTTATCCCTTCTGGAGAAGACAATATCACTGGAGTTCAAGTTATCGCTTTAGTTGCTGGTAGCCTTGGAAATGCAGGAATCAATACAATTACTGCTTTTGACGTTGCTCCTTTTACTGGAGCAGGTGTTACAAACACGGTTGCCTTTTCCAATGGTAAGGATATTGAGACAGATGTCGAATTAAGAAATCGACTTAAGTCTTATGCTATTACTCTTGCCCGCGGTACTGCACCCAGCATCATTGCCTCTGTAATCGGTGTCTCTGACCCGGATGATGCGAACCAAGTTGCGTCTGCAGTTATTACTGAACCTGTCAAGGTCGGTGACCCTTCTATTCTTTATATCGATGATGGATCTGGTTTCCAACCTTCATTTGCTGGTCAATCTGTTGACATCATGTTACAAAATGCAACTGGTAAAGAAGAGTATTTACAACTTGCAAACTATCCAGTTCCACGTCCTCAAGTTATTAACGTTGAAGAAGGTCCATTTACTTTAAAGGATGGAAGCTTTGTAAGGGTTATTGTTGATGGGAATGAAGAGACAATATTCTTTAGTTCAAATCAATTTTTGAATATTTCTGCTGCAACTTTATCAGAAGTTATT
>LNEN01000306.1 GCA_001464155.1 Cytophagales bacterium Ga0077538
AATCTGGATAGCCTTACAGCTTATTTCAAAAAGAACATTGATCCCCTATCTCATAACATCTCTACGCAAGTAAAAGAAATTTCAGTGAGTGATTTTAGATTAGGCTTAGGTGCAGTTACTTCTTCTTCTCAACTGCATTGGCGCACGGAATACAAAGAACACGAGCAACACAGTCTGTTTCTTAGCGATAGTCTTCTTCTTGATCCCGTTCGTTTAAACCCTCATAGGCGTTACACCGCTTCTTTGGCTGGAATTCGACCCATTGTGCTGTCAGAGATTACTCCTCAAATATTATTCTCACTTACACTTACCCTCACCATCATCGCTGCCTTTGTGTTTATGTTTCAAAATATTCGTTCACAACAAAGACTGATGACTCAAAAAAGTGATTTTATAAGCAACATCACCCACGAACTTAAAACACCTGTGGCGACCGTGAGCGTTGCTTTAGAAGCATTACAAAATTTTGACGCCACCACACATCCAGAAAGAAGCAAAGAATACCTAGCTATTGCTCAACATGAGCTAAATCGATTAACAGAACTCACTGATACCATTTTAAAAACCACTGTCTTTGAAGAGCATGACTCAGTAGTCGATCAGGAAATTGTTGACCTCGCTGAAACTACCTCTGTAGCATGTGCTTCGCTTAAACTTTTATTAGATAAAGCCGAAGCAAATGTTACGATTGAAAAACGTGGGGGAAATTTCAAAGTGAAGGGAAGTACACTCCACCTAACTAACGCCATTTCTAATCTTCTTGAAAACTCCATTAAGTATAGTGCAGGAAAAGTTGATATCTCAATAAAGCTACTAAGCGACCAAGGGTCTGTCTCCATTTCTGTAAGGGACACGGGTATTGGTATACCTCAAGAATATCAGAAAAAAATATTTGAAAAATTCTTTCGGGTTCCTACCGGAAATATTCATAAAGTAAAAGGGTACGGACTTGGATTAAGTTATGTTGCCAATGTTGTCTCCGCTCACAAAGGCAAGATAGAGGTCAAGAGCAATCCTGGTGAAGGAAGTGAATTCATTATTACCTTGCCTTCGTATTCTTCCTAAACAAAGATGGATGCCATTGTGAAGAAAGTTTTATATGTAGAAGATGAACCCTTCCTGGGTCGCATTGTAAAAGAGAGCCTTGAAAGCAGGAAATACGATGTATATATGGCAGCGGACGGAAGTGAAGCCATCAGGATGTTTACAAGTACTCGCCCAGATATCTGCGTGTTGGATGTTATGCTTCCTTCGAAAGATGGTTACACCATTGCGAGAGAAATACGGCAAATAAATCCAAGCATTCCCATAATTTTTGTCACCGCCAAAATACAGACAGAGGATTTACTAAAGGGCTTTGAAAGTGGAGGAAATGATTATCTGAGAAAACCATTTAGCATGGAAGAGCTCATCGTTAGAATTAACAATTTACTTTCGATAACACAACCAAAAGAAAATATCCTCTTAAGTGAAAAAATTTCTATTGGCTCCTACGAATACAATATCCAGCGATTTGAATTAGAGCGGGACGGTAAAAGCCGCAAACTATCCCATCGTGAAGCAGAGCTCCTACTCCTGTTCATACAAAGTAAGAATAGAACAATTCAACGAAAGGACATTCTCTTAAAACTCTGGGGAGATGACTCCTTCTTTAATTCACGCAATCTCGATGTGTATGTTACCAAAATTCGCGACTACCTGAAAGAAGATACTTCCATTGAAATTATCACCATTAAAGGCGTGGGGTATAATTTTGTTTTCTGACGAGTAGATTTTTCTATTTGTTTACAAGAAAAGAGAGAAATTCTGTAGTCTTGTAGTTGAATGAAATCCTTTCAAGACCTTCTACGTAAAGACTTACAAGTTCGGGAAGCCAGTGGTGCATTGCGCACATTGAAGTCTTTTAATTCAGGCCTGTTGGATTTTTCTTCCAACGATTATTTAGGCCTGGCACGTTCGCAAGAACTCTCCTTACAAATAGAGGATGCCTGGGCATCTTCGCTAAATAAGTATAATGGATCCACCGGCTCCAGACTACTAACGGGAAACTCTGCACTAACGGAGGGTGTAGAGCATGAGCTGGCTGCTGTCTTCAAGAGTGAAGCTGCTCTTTTGTTTAACTCTGGTTACACAGCAAATTTATCAGTCTTGTCAAGCCTGCCTAAAAGAGGAGACACGATCCTGTATGACGAACTCTCTCACGCATCTATTAAAGATGGTATGCGACTAAGCGTAGCCACACGTCAACCTTTCCGTCACAACGATTTAACAGATTTAGAAAGAAAAATAAATAAGGCACACGGAAACATCTTTGTTGTTGTCGAGTCAATTTATTCCATGGACGGAGATGCTGCTCCTCTTGTGGATCTTAGTTTGCTGTGCGAACAGCATGGAGCACACCTTATTGTTGATGAGGCACATAGCACAGGTATCTACGGAGAAAATGGGAATGGCTTAAGTTGCGAGTTGAATCTTGATAAAAAAATACCCGTCCGCATTTATACTTTTGGAAAAGCTATCGGACTTCATGGGGCTTGTGTGGTGGGCAGCAAAGAACTTATTACTTACCTCATCAATTTTGCCAGACCCTTTATTTATACAACGGCTATGGACCCAAAAAGTGTTCTCGCCATTTCTACAGTTTTTAAATTTCTACCAACTCATTCCATTCTTCAAAAAGCGCTTCGCGAAAAGATAGATTATTTTACTGCCGCCATGCATGGTGTGCCTCAGCTAGTTAAAAGCAATTCAGCTATTCAATCCTTCATAGTACCCGGAAATGAAAAAGTAAAACAGATAGCAAATAAGTTGCAGGTGGCCGGTTTGGATGTTCGCCCCATCCTGTCACCAACAGTGCCGGAAGGAAAAGAGCGTCTTCGAATAATTTTACACACCTTCAACACACTATCCGAGATTGATAAACTAATTTTTGAACTCCGCGCTGTATCTTCGCCCGCATGAATTATTTCATTACAGGAATAGACACCGATAGTGGGAAAACATTGGTTTCGGCCATTGTCTGCGAAGCACTGAAAGCAGATTACTGGAAACCCATTCAAGCAGGATTACCAAAGGATGCAGACATGGTAAAATCCTTACTCTCTAACAACCTTACTACTATTCATCCAGAGCGCCATTTACTTAAAATGCCAGCCTCCCCACATGCAGCAGCAAAAGAAGAGAATATTACCATCCAACTTTCAGATTTCGAAACACCCACTGATAAAACTTTAGTGATTGAAGGCGCTGGCGGATGCCTCGTTCCCATTAATCAATACGATTTTGTTATTGATTTAGCGGTACGATTTAAGTCTCAGGTAATAGTAGTAGCTGACCTCTATTTAGGAAGCATTAATCACACCCTTCTCACCGCACAGCTTTTAAAACAAAAAAACGTCCAGGTTCTTGGGATTGTTTTTAACGGAGATTCAAATCCAGAAAGTGAGTCCATCATTTTACATCACACCGGCTACAAAATGCTTTTACATGTAAACCGCGAAAAGCTACTTACTAAAGATATTGTCAAATCCTATGCAGATACATTCAACCAATCACTTTATGGATGATTTGCAAAAAGTAGATAAAGATCTTATTTGGCATCCCTTTACCCCTCAAGGTGATCGAACTCCCGGGCCTATCCTGATTGAAAAGGCTGAAGGCGTTTATTTGCATACGCAAACTGGAAGAAAAATAATCGATGCTATTTCGAGTTGGTGGGTTAATTTACACGGCCACTCCAATCCTCACATTGCAAAAGCCATTTACGACCAGGCAAGCATCTTAGAACATGTTATTTTTGCCGGCTTCACACACAAACCCGCAATTCAAGTAGCCAAAAATCTCCACAGTATTCTCCCTTCCACATTCACCAAGATTTTCTTTTCTGATAATGGAAGTACAGCCAACGAGGTGGCCATAAAAATGGCCATTCAATACTGGCATAACAAAGGCATCCAAAAGAAAAAAATTGTTGCCCTAAAGGGTGCTTACCATGGAGACACTTTTGGATCCATGTCCGTTGGTGATCGGAGCCTTTTCACAAGTCCGTTCACTGATTACTTGTTTCAAGTTGAATTTCTTGAGTTTCCAACTGCTGAAAAAGAGGAAGAAACAATCTCACAATTCACTCAGCTAGCAAATTCAGGAGACGTTGGGGCCTTCATCTTCGAACCGCTTATTCAGGGGGCTGCAGGAATGCGAATTTATTCGGCAAAAATTCTAGACGCACTGCTCCGAATAGCGAAAGAAAAAAATATCATTTGTATTGCTGATGAAGTGTTTACCGGATTTTATCGCACGGGTAAGTTTTTATCCACTGACGCACTCAACATAAAACCAGATATCATAGCACTCTCCAAAGGAATCACAGGGGGCACCATGCCAATGGGGGTTACTGCTTGTACGGCTGAAATTTATGATGCCTTCAAGTCTGATGAGTTGGTCAAAGCCTTTTTGCACGGGCATTCATACACAGCGAATCCTCTTTCCTGTGCAGCTGCCAATGCTAGTTTTGATCTATTGATGAGTGAGTCCTGCCAACAACAAAAACCACCCGATGGTGAAAACGGCTGACTCCCTTGGAACCATATTGTCAATTGAAGTAAAATCCACAAGACTAACTTCCTATGAAAATAATTTGAGGAAATTCATCTATGAATATTTTCTGGAACAAGATATTCTCTTGCGCCCATTAGGGAATATTATCTACATCGTTCCTCCTTATGTGATTACAGAGATGGAGCTTCAGAAAATTTACAAAGCTATTGAATCATTCTTAAACCTACTCAAAGGTCGTTAATCGAAGCTGATTCCCCTGCACGGCTACTAGCCACAATTTATTCTGACTATACATAACCGAAAGATCATGGCAGAGAACTGGTTGTGTCGTGAGTAAGACGCCACTTGCACTGTATACGTAACCCAAATCCTGATCTTGGTCGATCAATACATAATATATCTTACCCGCACCAAAATCATGGTATTTAATATCCGTTTGGTTCAGCCCAATAAATTCATTTGTTAGAATTGATTCTAGCTTCTCTGATAATAATGTGACGGACTTGTTGTCTTGTTTTGCAATCACATATCCTTTGTCAGTGTCTTCCGGAACAAGTTTGAATTGTGTTTCAATAGAAGATCAACCTTTATACGATAACCTTCAGCCCCAATCAGCACAAACCCAGCCGCATTGTCCTTGCTCTGTTCTTGATAATAAAAATCACCGAGTGGCCTGGTTTTCAAATCAGTCGGAAAACCCTTTAGCAGCTCTCCTCTTCTTGTAAACAATTGGAGTTTGCCCGACTTCTGGGCAACGACTAAATAATCCTTTGCTGCAATTCGATAATGTCTTGGAGCTGCCAACAATTCTCCACCTGACTTCAGTCCTTCCCATCCTTCCAATAACTCACCTTCCTTGTCGGTCATTCGAACCACACCTTGCTTATCCGTCAATAAAAAGCGATACTTCTTACTGTGATCGTAATCAACAAGTCTTATCAATTCATTACTAAACCCTAACGTTACAGGATAAGGTTTAACATAGTTACCCAGCCGGTCGATAATATGAAGTGACTTCTCTGTTGAAATCAATAACTGCAATTTTCCGTTTGCGAAATAATCAATCTGAGTAATTTCTCCTTTTATAAATCCGTCCAGTTGTCTTTTCCATAAAATTTCACCTTTGGTATTTATCAAATAAATCTGATGCAAGGAGTCCTGCACTACAATTTCGTTGCCCTTGTCGTTATGATTCCTGACAATAAAAATCTTTGAGCTGATCCCAGAAGGTAATGATACCGAAACCTCTTTACTAGACGCTGATTTCTTTGAAGTCGATCCACTAGCAAATGTTAAATGCATATTCGTGTAGAAATTCTTATTGAGAAAACTAAACTGGATGGCGCTTACACCCAATTTAGAAATCACCTGTTGTTGACTCGTATAAAAACTAGCCCAATCTGGATGCAACGCATCTAATACTACTTTTTTGGAACGTGCAGGATCTAAATAAAAGCTGATATTACTTTCCAGTAGCGTTGATTCTAGAAATCTGTTTTTATCCATCGACTTTGCCCACGTATCTTCCAGGTCAAAATCTTGCAAAACAATCTTAAGTGCTCGCAGATCTTCCGCCATCATGATCACATTCCCTACCTGCACGTAATACAAACCCGTATACTTCCTTTTTAGAATCGGAAAAATCAACTCCACTAATCCTCCTACAGGAATTTTCCTTATGGAATACGCTGAAAATTGCTCAACGAATACAGTGTCCCTGCTTGTGCTCTTTGCGATTTTATCCAAGGTTTCCATCCACTTCCCTGAACCCTTTACATCTACAATCAATACAGGCGCAGAGATTCCGCTACCGAGTTCCATCGAAGCAAGGGCAAATTCCTGACCAAGTCCTTCATAAAGATTACTCAGCTCAGCATCACTAAGACTTAATGATTTTAACAAAGCTGTTCGATTCATTTCCGTATGCCCCTCCTGTAATCGCTCGCCAAGCAACTTTGAATCAGAAAAACCTAAGTGGATTACAAATTGAGCTTCGTTACTGATGAATCTTTTTAGCGTAAACGATACAGGCGCCTGGCCCTCAAAAACTGGCAATAGGGATTGTTTGTCAGTAGAGCCAACTGTACTAAAACCATTTAGGATCAAGGCGTTATTTGACCTCTTAATATCAAGTAAACTTGCCTTACCTAGTGTTGGCATCTCAACACCAGCATCAGCAGCAAAGCCACTCAACCAGTTTTTTAATTCCCGTAGATCAATGAAAATATCTCCGGCATCATTCTTTACCGATGGAAGTGTCGCTGCTTCTCCAAGTTTCTCGCTAAACGAATTGTGCCCTTCTTTATTGATCGCACGAATCACATCTTCGATTAATATGGCAGACAAACTACAAGCAACATATTTATCTTTTTGGGTCCACGCCAACGTGAGCTTATTGAACGAGCGCTCATGTACAATTAGGCCATCAAAAATCCGATCTTGTTTTTTTTCACGTTTATTCCCATCTGCCTTCAGCCCTTCCGAACCAATATTCAACTTGGTGTAAAAAACGAAATCAAAATCATTCTTAGTCGTTCGATGAAGAGATATGAATTCAGCATTTTCAGCCACCCTTGTTAAAGCAGCAACAAAGGCAGTATCCCCTGAAGTATTTTGTAGAAGTTTTCTTTTCCATAACTCTATCCATGCTGAACTTCTGATTGAATCAACACATTCCTCACAACTACTTCGCTGGTAGACAGCCACTGCTGAGGAGGGAATCATTTCCCAATAACCCACCGATTTTGGTTGCAGTAAATAAGTGTAGGTGTAATAAGCACCCGCCACCAACAGTACTGTCAACAATGTAAATAGAAGAGCCTTATTCTTCATTCATGTCAGATTCAAATACGAATATAGGCACTGCACCTTCAACCACACCCGATAATTTTCCCACACATTCTGTCCCGACTCAAAAGTCTATTTTCATGCGTCCTGCCCTCGCCTTAAAGGATCCACAGTAGAGATAAAAGAGTTGTGTTTGGCTCGGTCACCGGCCTGCCTACCGGAGTGAAACAAAGGTAGGGCTATTCGCTGCAAGTCCGTCCTGGCTTTGACCTTACACACTTCGGGCTTTCCGCTGCTATCCCTGGCCGGAGAGGGGTCTATCCACCGAAGCCTTCTTGATTGCCGTAGTCTTGACGTAGGTAGTGGCGTAGGCAGATCATCTGCCGAAGCCTTGGCGTAGGCAGAAAACAAAAAAGCCTTCGATTGCTCGAAGGCTTTTAATAAAAAATAGGCAACTACTTACTCTCCCGGGTGTTATCCAAGTACCATCAGCGCTGGTGAGCTTAACTTCTCTGTTCGGAATGGGAAGAGGTGATCCCCACCGCTATAGTCACCTTAAGACTTGCCATCCGTAGCTTTAGCACAGGATGGTCTTAATGTTCTATAATCGATAGATCGATTATCCAATATCGTTGACAGTATTGAAAAAAGAATAGTAGTTAAGATAGTGAGCAAGCAAGCATACAGGCATGTTAATTCTCTGCTGACAACTATTGACTTGTGATCAACAGTTGCCAGCAGTCGTGAAGCGTTCGGATTATTAGTACTGCTCGGCTTTGCCATTACTGACTTTACACCTGCAGCCTATCAACGTCATAGTCTCTGACGATCCTCAATGGAAATCTCATCTTGAGGTGG
>LNEN01000307.1 GCA_001464155.1 Cytophagales bacterium Ga0077538
TGAAGTTATTTACTGGTTACAGTTAAAAGATGTGTTCACACACTTCTCTGCACCCTTCCCCATCCTCTTGCCTCGCAATTTTGGTTTGGTGATCGATGCACCCACTGCCAGAAAGATTGAAAAATCAGAACTGGAGTTGGAGGAAATTTTTCTTGAAAAGAATTATCTATTCAATCATTACATTTTAAAACGTTCCAGAGAGAAGCTGACAGTGAACGGTGAACGTATCCTGATTGAGCAACAATTCGAGAAAATTAAAGAACAAGCAGAGAGGGTTGACAAATCACTCTCCCCATTGGTGGCTGCCGAAACACGCAGACTGATGAAGAGTCTGGACAAGATAGAACAGAAATTACTGAAGGCCGAAAAACGTCATCAATCGGATAAACTCCGTCAAATCGAAGCCATTAAAGACACCTTGTTCCCCAATGGAAGTTTACAGGAGCGTTCTGACAACTTTTTGAATTTTTATCAGCAAGATCCTGACTTCATTAATAAGATTCTTCAGTCGTTCGATCCCTTTGATTTACGCTTCAATGTGCTTTATCTTTAATAGGTAAAATTTCTTATACCTTGACTAAAGCGGAGCTCCGAAAACAATACTTACAAAAAAGGCAGCAGCTCACAGAAGCCGAATACCTTCATTTGAATCGTTTACTCTGTGAACATTTTTTTTCATCCATCGATGTATCCTTTCTTAAAGTAATTCACACCTTTCTTCCCATTCGGAAAAAGAAGGAACCGGATACCTGGCTGATCATTGATCGAATCCGCAGAGAATTTCCTCACATCCGACTCTCCTTACCAAAACTGAATTTGGAAGGAGAAATGGAGAATATCTATTTCGAAGGAATACACCAATTAGAAAAAAGTAAGTGGGGTATAGAGGAACCGAAACAGGGTGTACCAACACCTTCTGAAAAAATTGATCTCGTTCTCGTTCCTCTTCTTTGCTTTGACAAAGCAGGTAATCGAGTGGGCTATGGAAAAGGTTACTACGACACATTTCTAGCCTCCTTCAAACCATCTTGCCAAAAGATTGGTCTTTCGTTTTTTAATACTACTGAAGTAATAGACGATTTATACGAAAAGGACATTCCCCTCGACTCTGTACTAACACCAGAAGGTCTGCTTACTTTTAAATAGAAGGCTCTTGCTGACTGAGGCAATGGAAAGATCCCAATCCCCAAATAATATCGACAGAGTCAACACCCACTACTTTGCGATCGCGAAAGCAGCCTTGTAAAATATCCAATGCGCGATCATCGTTCTTGTCACGGAACGTGGGAACCACAACATACTTATTGGCAATGTAGAAATTGGCGTAAGATGCAGGCAAGCGCATATCATCATACACAATTGGAGAAGGCATGGGTAGCTCAACAATGTTCATCTGCTTACCATTCTCTAATCTAAGCTTCTTCAACTCTTTCAAATTCTCCTGAAGGATTTCGAAATTCTCGTCCTGCTTATTCTCCTCCACAATCGTGACAACCGTATCTTCATTCACAAAGCGGGTCAAGTCATCAATGTGCCCATCGGTATCGTCACCGATAATACCATCACCCAACCATAAAATATGATTAACACCATAATAATTCGTGAGATACTCTTCAATCTGCTGCTGGTTCAGATGCGGATTTCTGTTTTCGTTGAGCAAGCACGCACGTGTTGTGAGTAGTGTTCCTTTGCCATTAAATTCTACAGAACCTCCTTCCATCACAATGCCGGGGTGAACTACAGGGATGTTGTAATGCTTGGCTATATGTGTAGGGATTACATCATCCAGATCAAAAGGAGGATATTTCCCTCCCCAGGCATTGTAGCCCCAGTCCACAATCATTTTTTTCTTCTCTGTAGGATTTACCAAAAAAGCAGGACCATGATCGCGGCACCACGCATCGTTGGTGGGATGAAGAAAGAACTCAACATTGTTCAAATCAGCACCTGCTTCGGTAATGTGACGCAGGGCCTTTTGTTTCATCGCTTCATTCAAAACATTAATCTTCACCTTTTCTCCTTCCGCCACAAGCTTGATAAATTCTGCATAACGCGGATAGATCGTTTCGATCTTACCCGGCCAAGAGGCTTCTTTGTGAGGCCAGCTTAACCACGTAGCATCGTGCTTGGCAAATTCTGCAGGGAAGTGGAATCCGAGTTCTTTAGGTGTCATGTCGTTATTGGTTGTCCGTTGTTAGTTATCCGTTGTCAACTTCTAACAACTCGCAACCAACAACAAGTAACACTTACTCTCCGTCAATATATCGTTTAGTAATCGGCTGATAAGAATCAATGCGTCTGTCGCGGAGGAAAGGCCAATGTGTTCTGTAACGATCTGTCTTTGCCAAGTCAAGTTCTTGCACGTGTACTTCTTCCTTCTCATGCGATGCTAAGTACACCACACTGCCAAACGGATTGGAGATAAAAGAACCTCCCCAAAATTTCATAGCACCGTTTTGCTCAAAGCCCACACGGTTTACACTGACAACGTGTACACCATTAGCCACTGCGTGACTGCGTTGGATGGTTTGCCAGGCATTGTATTGTTCCGTATTGGTGGCTTCATCCTGCGAAGTTGCCCAACCAATCGCAGTAGGGTAAAATAAAATCTCAGCACCCATAAGTGAAGTAATGCGCGCAGCTTCCGGATACCACTGGTCCCAGCAAATAAGCACCCCGAAGGTCGCAAACTTGGTCTTGAACACTTTGTATCCTAAATCTCCCGGTGTGAAATAAAATTTTTCGTAATAAGCCGGATCATCTGGTATGTGCATCTTTCTGTACTTACCCAAGTAAGAGCCGTCTGCATCAATAACAGCGGTGGTGTTGTGATACAATCCCTCGGTTCTTTTTTCGAAGAGCGATGCAATAATTACCACATTCAATTCCTTAGCTACTGCTGAAAGTGCATCTGTTGAAGGTCCCGGTATTGCCTCGGCCAGTTTAAAATTCTCGTAATCCTCCACATCGCAGAAATATAAGGATGTGAACAGCTCCTGTAAGCAAACAATCTGTGCACCTTTTGCGGCTGCATCCCGAATTTTCAGAATAGCCTTGTTCAGGTTCTCCTCTGGCTTGGCCGTGCAGGACATTTGCACGGTGCCCACATTTACTTTCTTATTTGACACTTCTGTTGGATTAA
>LNEN01000308.1 GCA_001464155.1 Cytophagales bacterium Ga0077538
CATATTCAGATCGGTGAAGCCACTGAAAGTTTCAAAGTTTGTCCAAGAGTAATAACGTCTTGGGAAACCAGCGATACCAATGTAGTGCATCGGGAAGAATACGAGGTAAACGCCTACGAATGTTAACCAGAAATGAATGTAGCCCAAACGGTTGTCCATCATTCTGCCAAACATTTTAGGGAACCAATGATACACACCGGCCATCATACCAAAGAAAGAAGCGCTACCCATTACCAAATGGAAGTGGGCCACTACGAAATACGTATCGTGGAGCTGAATATCAATCGCTGAGTTTCCTAAGAAAATACCGGTGATACCACCTGTTAAGAAGAAGGAAACCAAACCGATAGAGAACAACATCGCTGGGGTAAAGCGAATGTTACCCTGCCAGAGAGTTGTTACATAGTTAAAGATTTTAACCGCTGAAGGCACCGCGATAATAAGTGTTAACAACATGAAGATCGATCCGAGGAAAGGATTCATGCCCGTTACAAACATGTGGTGAGCCCACACGATGAAGGAAAGAATACCAATGAAGAGCATGGAACCAATCATGGCCTTGTAACCAAAAATTGGCTTGCGTGAATTAGTTGCAATGATCTCAGAAGAAAGACCCAGCGCTGGCAACAATACAATGTATACTTCAGGGTGTCCTAAGAACCAGAACAAATGCTGGAACAATATCGGGCTACCCCCCACATTTGGCAAAGCCTCTCCGGCAATGTAAATGTCAGATAAGAAGAAACTCGTTCCGAAGCTTCTGTCGAAAATCAACAACAAGGCTGCGGAGAATAATACAGGGAAAGAAAGCAAACCAATAATGGCTGTAAAGAAGAAAGCCCAAATAGTAAGCGGCATGCGGGTAAAGGACATACCCTTTGTGCGCATGTTGATGATCGTAGTGATGTAGTTAATACCTCCCAACAAAGAACTGACGATGAACAGTGCCATGGACACTAACCAAAGCGTCATACCCATGCCAGATCCTTTAATGGCCTGAGGCAAAGCACTCAGAGGCGGATATACTGTCCATCCACCACCGGCAGGACCGTCTTGAAGGAATAAAGAGACAAACATGATCACACCGGAGACAAAGAAGAACCAGTAGGAAAGCATGTTCATAAAACCAGAAGCCATATCACGGGCACCGATCTGAAGAGGAATCAAAAAGTTAGAGAAAGTTCCACTCAAGCCTGCTGTCAATACAAAGAATACCATGATGGTGCCGTGCATCGTTACAAGAGCTAAATAAAACTCAGGATCTAATTTTCCTTCAGGGGTGATCCAGCCGCCCAATACAGGACGCAACCATTCTAAGCTCATGTCGGGAAAACCCAATTGTAAGCGGAAGATCACCGAAAGGGAACCTCCTAATAGCGCCCAGAAAATACCCGTAATGAGGAATTGCTTCGCAATTACTTTATGATCCTCGCTAAAAATATACTTCGTCCAGAAATTACCTTCGTGATGCTCGTGCTCATGATCGTGATCATCATGTCCATGAACGGCACTGTGTACGTGAATGTCTGTTGTTGCCATGTCTTTCTTCTATCTTAATTCGAACTGATTGTCTGACTAACACTTTGAGCACTGGTGCTCAACGATTCTACAGGAATACCTGCACTGATCATAGCTGCTTCACGCAACCCAGCCGGCACCTTGTCCAGGTAAGAAGGGTTTTGCTTCAACCATGACTCCTGCGTCTTTTTCCACTCTTCAAATTCTTCAATGGAATGAACCACTACAGGGAATCTCATGGAGAAGTGCCCTCTACCACAAATCTCTGTACAGGCCATCTCGTAATTGAAATTGGGATTTCCCAATTCATCACGCATCTGTTGTGTAGTCTTAGTAGCGGTAAATTTAAACTGCGTTGGCATACCTGGTACCGCATCCATCTTCACGCGGAAGTGCGGAAGGAATACGCTATGCAACACATCCTTCGCTCTGATCTTCAACAAGATTTCTTTTCCTGCAGGTATGTGCAACTCTAATGATTTGAAATCATCAAATGAATTCTTATCGCTTAAGTCAAGACCAAACTCATTGATAGGATCAATTAATTTGAAATTGTTAGTACCTAACTGACCATCTTTCACGCCAGGGTAACGAGCAGTCCAGGCAAACTGTTGGGCAATCAATTCCACCACTTCCGCATCTTTCGACGCTGGAGAGGTGATATCATTCCAAGAACGCAAACCTGAAAAAATCAACAAGGCCAGTACAATAGCAGGAATAACAGTCCAGGCTAATTCCAGGTAGTGGTTGTCTGGATAGAATTTCGCTCTACGTCCTTCCTTGTATTGGTACTGGTACGTAAAGACGAACATGATAATACTGATGATCACAAAGGATAGTACCACGACCACCATGGTAATCCAAAACAACATATCCGTTTCTTCACCATGTATGGAAGCAACCGGCAATGTATAAGAATCAAAGTGAGTCCATGAATACCAAAAGAAGGCACCTAAACCCGCAATCAAGGTCACCAGAAACAGGGTGGCGTGTACACCGTTATTCTTGCTAACGTCATCCTGGCGCTCCCCTTTCGCAATTCTCACCAAACTACTTACCTTGAAAATAAGGTAGAAAATGGTGAGTACCAGAACTACACCTATACCAATTATCAAACTCATCATATGCGTAAACTATTAAATATGGTGATGTAAACTTTCTTCCAACATAGGGTGATTCTTTCCGATTAACGGAAGCTTCGTTAACCCATTCAGTACCACGTACAAGAATGCACCGGCAAAAGTTAGGAACAAGCCCAACTCGAGGAATCCAATGGCTCCATCGTGCTGCATAACACCAGGAGTGATCATGTTATAAAAATCAAACCAGTGACCAATCATAATAATGGGTGTTACTACCTGAAGCATCGAAATCTGACGTTTCGCATCTCTTGTCATTAATAACAAGAATGGTAATACAAAGTTTAGGATCAGATTCGTGTAGAAAATCCAGCTATAAGGAGACGTTCTCATACGCTCCAGGAAGTAAACAGTTTCTTCAGGAATGTTTGCGTAGTAAATCAACATGAACTGGCTGAACCAGATGTAAGTCCAGAAAATAGAGAAGGCAAAACAGAACTTACCTAAGTCGTGAAGATGGTTAGAGTTAACCACTTTTAAATAGCCTGCATTCTTTAAGCTAGCTACCGTAAAGGCTAAGAAAGCCAAACCTGTTACCCACCAGCTGGCAAATACATACCAGCCAAACATTGTACTGAACCAGTGAGCGTCAATGCTCATTACCCAATCCCAAGCCGCTACTGATGAACTTACGGCAAAGAACACCAAAAACCAGGCAGAGATGCTGCGTGACTTCAACCAATGTTGTGTATCTGGCGCAAGATCTTCCGCTTCCATTCTTTTCTTAATGGCCAGGAAGAACATATACCAGGCACCGAAGAAAATAACCATTCTGGCTACATAGAAAATAGGGAATGATCCGGCATGTAGGGGCCAGAAGAAATAAGGAGCTTTCTTTGTTAAAATTTTATCAGCTGTTTCCCCTTCGTAAACATCGTGGTGTGTCCAATGGAACAAGTCACCACTTACCAAAAACCAAATGGCGATGGTTAAAATACCAGCAATAGGAATCCAACGGCCCATGGCCATCGCTACACGCTGCATACCGGATGACCAGCCTGCTTGCGCTGCATATTGAATCGTTACAAAGAATAAACCAACAATACCCAATCCAACAAAGTAGATGTTGTTCATCCACAAAGAAGTATAGATCCGCTTTAACCAAGTAGGGCTACCATGGTGTTCGCCACCTGCTTCTGCAGCGGGCTCAGCACTCACAGTCTCTGCACTGGCTACTAATGATTTTGAAACTTCGGCACTGGCATGACCTGCGGCATGATCACCATGGCCACTGTTCATCGCCATGATTACACCCAGCGCAAACACCATCAATCCCACTCCGATGAGAATGAAAATTTTGCGTTTTGTTTCCGGCTTAAAAATGTACTGCTCGGATTCTACTGCTATGTGATGACCCATTGTCTATTGAGTTGATCGGTTTATCAAAATTACTTTTGTAACACTTTTACGTACTTGGAAATTTTCCAACGGTCTTCTACGCTCATCTGCGAGCCGTGCGCCCACATTAAACCTTTACCGTTTGTGATTACATGGAAAATATGACCTTCCGTAACATTCTTAATGGCGTCTCCTTTTAAGTTGGCTATACCATTGTACTTATCAGACACCTTACCATCGCCCATTCCTTTGGCTCCATGGCAATGCTGGCAATAGGTCTCATACAACACTTTACCATCAGCAATTACCTGTGTAGTCGAATCCAACGGATTCTTCAAACGCTTTGCCGCTAATTCCAAACTGTCTTTCGGAATACGGTATGGCAACCAGCCTTGCTTATTTCTGGGTACTGTATTCGCAGGAGGTGTGCGCATGTTCATGGCAACTCCCATGGTGTTTGCGTTTAATGTATTGCTATTGTAGAATTCAGCATGTCCATCTTCGTAGTCAATTGATGTTAACCAACGACCTGCAGCTGGATCTGTAATTTGAGAATAGGGCTCATAAGCCACGGAGTGGTACATGTTAGGAGCATATTCAGTTCCCTGATCATTCCCTCCAGCGGCACAAGAAGTAAGGATGATCGCTATTGCGAAACAAGCCGTTATATTTTTCACGATCTTCATCATGGTATCCAAACTATTAGTCAAAGTTTTTATCGTTTGCTTCTGAAGCACCGGCTTCTTTCAAAATTCTCTTAATGTCTTCCTTGCTCTTACCTGCGTTCAAGGCAAGGTCAATTGCCATCACATGCTTGTCATCGGTACTGCGAAGGTCGAACTGACGAGGCCATTTGTAGGGCTTCATGTCGCTCACAATCATAAATGTTGCTACCATACCCAAGGCTCCCAGGAGTACTGTTAATTCAAAGGTTACGGGAATGAACGGAGGCAAAGAAGCATAGTTCTTACCACCAATAATCATCGGCCAGTCATAGCCCAACATCCAGATTTGCATCAAGAGGGCCAGAGAAGTACCCGTCATACCGAAAAGGAATGCGGCTATGGGTAAACGGCTTCTCTTATATCCAAGCACTTCATCCAATCCGTGAACCGGAAAAGGAGAATATACTTCATGGATTTTTACTCCGTTCCCACGAATCTTCTCTACTCCTTCCAGCAGGATGTCTTCATTATCAAAAATGCCTACTACAAAATTCTTATTTGCGTCCATGCTATCTGATTATGCGTGTTGTTTTTCTTCTTTTTTAGCGGCACCTACCTTTTCAGAGTTGTGTCGAATAATACTTTTCACTTCCGCCATGTTGATTACCGGGAAGAACTTGGCAAACAATAAGAAGGCTGTGAAGAAAAGTCCAAAGGTGAAGAGGTATTCCCCAATATCGTAAGCGGTTGGGTGGAACATCGTCCAGCTAGAAGGAACGTAGTCTCTGTGTAGCGAGGTAACGATAATCACGAAACGCTCAAACCACATACCGATGTTTACAATGATGGACAACACAAAGGTTGCTACAAGGCTGGTTCTGATTTTTCTGAACCAGAAAAGCTGAGGGGAAATTACGTTACACGTCATCATTGACCAGTACGCCCAGGCATACGGTCCTTGTACACGGTTGTAGAAAGCATAGCCTTCATATTCAACACCAGAGTACCAGGAGATGAACAACTCTGTGATGTAGGCAACACCTACAATTGAACCGGTTACAATGATGATGATGTTCATCAACTCAATGTGGTAGATCGTGATGTAGTCTTCCAGCTTAAACACCTTACGTGTTACTAAAAGAAGTGTTAAGACCATCGCAAAACCAGAGAAGATCGCACCCGCCACAAAGTAAGGAGGGAAAATGGTGGTGTGCCATCCTGGTATGATAGACGTTGCAAAGTCCATGGATACGATTGTATGCACTGACAATACAAGAGGAGTTGATAAACCTGCCAGAATCAAGGCTACTGCTTCATAGCGCATCCATGTTTTTGCACCACCTTCCCAACCGAAGCTGAGGGCGTTGTAAATTGTAGCTCTTAGCTGTTTGCCTTGTACAACCGCACGGTCGCGGATAACAGCAAAGTCAGGAATCAAACCGATGTACCAGAATACTAAGGATACGGTGAAGTATGTCGAGATCGCGAACACGTCCCATAACAAGGGAGAGTTAAAGTTTACCCAAAGAGAACCGAATGTATTTGGTAACGGAAGTGCCCAATAGAAACCTAACCACAAACGTCCCATGTGAATGAGTGGAAAGGTAGCCGCACAAATAACGGCAAAGATCGTCATCGCTTCCGCTGCACGGTTGATAGACATTCTCCACTTCTGACGGAACAACAAAAGGATGGCAGAAATCAATGTACCTGCGTGACCGATACCGACCCACCACACGAAGTTGGTGATATCCCACGCCCAGCCTACGGTTTTGTTCAAGCCCCACATACCGATACCGTTCCACAATACCATCACCACGCAATAGAGACCGTATCCCAACACAGCGAGCGACAAGGCCATGGCCATGTACCATAACTTGGCCGGAGGGTTTTCTACCTGGATGGATATATCGTGAGAAACATCGTGTACGGTTTTACCACCTGTTACCAGCGGATCGCGTACTCCTGAAACTACCTGCATATTCTTTGTCTATTAGCTTTAACAGTTATTCGTTTTATTCTTTTAAGCTTTTGCCTCTTCCTTGTTTCTGATCTTGGTGAGGTAGAAGATATTTGGTTTCACACCAATTTCTTCCAACACGCTGTAGGCACGAGGATTTTCCGCGATCTTATCAATACCATAAGGTCTGTCAGGATTTGCCGGACGCAACTTCAAGAGTTTAGAAATCTTGCTGTTCTCATCGTTCATATCACCGAAGGTAATTGCACCGGTAGAACAAGCCGTCTGACATGCGGTGGTTACTTCACCATCCTTCAACTCACGCTTCTCCTTCTTAGCTGTTAACTTGCCTGCTTGTATTTTCTGTACGCAGAAAGAACACTTCTCCATTACACCGCGTGAACGTACGGTTACATCTGGGTTCAATACCATCTTACCGATATCCGATGTTTGCGCCACGTTTGATTTCTCAAACTGCTTATTATCGTGGTACTTAAACCAGTTGAAACGTCTTACTTTATACGGACAGTTGTTTGCGCAATAGCGTGTACCAATACAACGGTTGTACGTCATTTGATTCAAGCCTTCTGTGCTATGAGTTGTCGCGGCTACCGGACATACAGTTTCGCAAGGTGCGTTATTGCAATGCTGACAAAGCATAGGCTGGAATACCACACTTGGGTTTTCAGCTGCCTCTTCTAATCCCTTCCAATCATCCACTGGTGCATCGCTGCTGTAGTAGCGGTCGATGCGCAACCAATGCATTTCTCTGCGGTTGATTACTTCTTCGCGACCTACCAAGGCTACGTTATTTTCTACGTTACATGCTACCACACATGCGGCACAACCTGTACAGGTGTTCAGGTCAATGGCCATACCCCAGTGGTGATTCTTGTAATCGTGACCTTTCCACATAGAAAGTTCACCGGGCTTCACCTGATGTTCAGGATCTAACCAGGTAGCTACCTTCGGTGCAAAACCAGTCTTCAACAAATCTGGGTTCTCACGCACTTCAGAAAGTGTATATTCTTTGATCACCGTTTGACGCGCCATGTAGGTATGGTGTGTCTGTGTTTGAGCGATCTGATAGGCTTCGTCTAATAATTCAAATTTTGCTTCGCCTGCACTGAAGTTCAGTGAACCATTGGTCATGCTGATCATTGGATACACATTGGCTCCAATACCATCGGCTACTTTACCAGCCTTGGTACGACCATATCCAATCGCGATAGCCAATACACCTTGCGCCAATCCTGGTTGAATCAACACAGGAAGTTTTACTGTTTTGCCATTGGCAGAAACGTTCGCATAGCGTGTCTTGCTTTCAGGATTGGTAATTCCCGCAGTAGCAGCATCTTTTTGTGAAATCAATACATAGTGATCCCAAACCGCTTTCGTCATTGGCTCAGGAAGCTCTTGCAACAAAGGATTGTTGGCCTGAGAACCGTTACCCACTGTTCCATTTTCATAAATGGCTAGTTCGAAACCGGCACTTGCTTTATAGTTAGTGGCGATGGCGTTCGCAGCAGCATTCACATCTCCTGAGAAGGAAACCGTAGACGCTTCTACTGGTAATTCTAACACTCCATCGTATAAGCACTTATCCCAGAAAGATTGGAAGTTGCCTCCTTTAAAGAAGCGGTTTTTCCAGTTGTTCTTTACAAATTCAAAATAATCAACATTGCTTTCACCTGCCCACACCATGAAGCTCTCCTGAGCAGCACGTGTTTTGAAAATCGGTGTAATCGCAGGTTGTGCTAAGCTGAAATGATTTTTCTTTGGTTCTGCATCATTCCAAGCCTCTAAGTAGTGATGGTCTGGTGCTAAGAAAGCAGCAAGCGTACCTGTTTCATCTTCCTTATAAGAAGTAGACAAAGAAAGACTTACGCTCTTCAAGGCTGCACCCAACTTTTCACCCATTGGATGATCGTAAACAGGATTACAGTTAAAGAAAATAACACCGGCAACTTTACCACCTTCCACTTCTGTTACGAAGTTGGCCATGGCGGCATCATCTCCCTGACGGAAATAAACCGGAAGATTCGGAAGAATGGTAGTACCATAGCTTCCCAACATATCATTGATGCCATTCACCAATACTTGCACTGACTTATCGTTAGAACCGGCAACGACTAATGCGTTTCCGCGATTGGCCCACAATTCGGCTGCGGCTTTTTTCAAATGGTTTTTCTCCACACCACCAGAAACGGTAGCGCGACCGGCTGCAGAAGCGATCTCATTATAGAGTGCCACTACTACCGCTCCTTCTTCCGAAGGTTTAATTTGTGTTCTGTAATCAGCGTTCGCTCCTGTCATGGAGAAATTCGCCTCAAACTGATAATGACGAGAAAGATCATTTTTACCTTCACCTGCATCGCGTGTTAACGCATATTGCTTAGTGTTTTCGATGGATGATCCCCATGAGTTCAAGAAATCAGCTGCTACACTCACGATCACTTTTGCTTTGCTGAAATCGTAGGAAGGGAACATGGCAGAACCGAACGATTCTTCATTGGCCTTCAAAATTCCGTAAGCAGAGTTTTGATCGTATTGTACGTGCTGAGTAGTTGGATATTTCGCTTTGAATTTTTCGATGGCTGCCTTCGTGCTAGGGCTTAACACGGTGTTGCTTACAATTCTGATCTGCCCACCAGCTGCATTGATCTCGGCAAGCTTCGCTACTACCGCTTTGTCTAATTCTTCCCAGCTAGTGTTCTTACCAGCTTGCTTAGGAGCACGTAAACGGTCATTGTCATATAAAGAAAGAACAGAAGCTTCTACTTGTGCGCTGGTTCCACCTTTGGTAACGCTGGAAAGGCTATTGCCATCCACCTTTACCGGGCGACCTTCACGAGTCTTTACCACAATGCTACAATAGTCTCCACCGTTTGTATAGGTAGAGGCGTAGTAGTTAGCCACACTTGGATCTAAGTCAACTGGCTTATTAACATAAGGAATGGCCTTACGAATCGGAGCCTCACAAGCAGCCAAGGCCACTGCAGACATACCGAAGCCCATCATCTTTAGGAAATCTCTACGCGTATGGTCGAGATTTTCTTCAGGAGGTGCCTCCGCAAATTCCTTATGAGCATTTTTAACAAAATCAGGGGAGTTAGTTAATTGCTCCAGACCCTTCCAGTATATCTTCGTATTTTCTTTCATACGTTATTTATCGCGATCGTATTACGTTGATTTTCAGCTATTAATAGTGACACTTAGCACATTCCAAACCACCAATGTCTTCCACTTTCATCGCGCTCTTGCTCGACTTGTTGTGGAGTTCAACCAGCTTATCGTAGTAGGCATTGCCTTTTGAATTCACGTCCGTTTTTCTGTGACAGTCAATGCACCAGCCCATGGTTAATAAAGAGTGCTGACGCACAACGTCCATTTCTTGTATAGGACCGTGGCAAGTCTGGCATTCAATACCACCCACTTTTACGTGCTGAGCGTGATTGAAGTAAGCCAAATCAGGCAGGTTGTGAATTCTTACCCACTGAATAGGCGTATTGTTGTCGTAAGCCGCTCCTTCTTTAATTTGATTGTGACAGTTCATACACACATTCACAGAAGGAATGGTGGCACTTTTGCCTACTGTAACACCTGTGTGACAGTATTGACATTGAATTTCGTACTGACCTGCGTGAATTTTGTGTGAGAAAGCAATTGGCTGCTTAGGAGCGTAACCCTGCTGAACACCAACAGAATACAAACCATTGATCAAGGCCTTGAAACCAAGAGCTGCCACAAGAAACACCACTATAAAGGTGAACCCATGACTGCGAACGATAGAACCCGTAGTGATTGGTGAGTGTACAATTTCTTTTTCCTCTTCGCTAAGACCTTTCTGATCTAAGAAGCGCTTCAAAGCCGAAACTAAGAAGCCAAGGATGACTACCAATAAAACAAGAATAAGGACTAAGCCTATTACAACCCGCTGCAGGTGTGGCAGCAACCGCTACCTCAGGACCCTTAACTGTTTCATCCTGAATGTACGCGAGGATGGACATGATCTGGTCATCCTTGAGCGTTGTAAAGGCCGTCATCTGGCTCTTTGCATACTCTTCATAAATTTTTACAGCATACGGATCGCCAGAAGCGATAAGGGCTGCAGAGTTTTTAATCCAAGACTTAAGCCAATCGATAGAAGGAACACGATTTTGCACATCTGCCAACGCAGGCCCCACTGATTTTTGGTGGATTTTGTGACAGGATTTACAATTGGCGTTAAATAGTTCCTTTCCCGCACTGATAACACCTGCGTCTGTTGAAATATCTTGAGCAAATGTGGTGGAAATGAACAGAATTAGGAGGAACGTTAACAGTATCGACTGTCTCGTTAAAGTGGTAAGATGCTTTGTCATGTCTGGTTTAGTGTCCGGTTTTAAAGCAAGAGCCACAAATCTACTATCCGAAGTCATTTTTTCAAATTTATTTAAGGATTTAGGGGTCTATTCCTAAAAGATTATAGCCACTTTTATAAGGCAGCGAAGATATGTTTGTATTGGAGTAAACGATGATTAAAAATGTAATTTAGAATCTTTATAAATTAAAAAATGACACCTTTTGAATACGTCAGTGTTCTCATCTCCATTATTCTTGGTTTAGGAATTACGGTTCTTCTAACCGGACTGGCCGACATCATTCGAAACTGGCAAGTAGTGAAGATGTATTGGCCTTATTTGAGTTGGATTCTGATTGTCTTTGTTCTTCACATACAAGAATGGTGGACAACGTACAGTCTTCGCTCCGAAATGAATTGGACACTCCCTCATTTCCTTTTTATCATCACCTATCCTATTGTTTTGTTTATACTGGCGCATCTCCTATTCCCAAAAAAATGGAAGATGAAAGGAGTTGATCTGAAAGTTCATTACTTCAACAACTTCACCAAATACTTTGGTGCTGCACTTTTACTCCTCGTTATCAGCATCTTACAAAATCACTTCTTACTTGATTATGCCTTCTCGGAACAATACGCACAATTTACCATGGCCTTTTTCTTCTTGGCATTATTAGGTTCGCGTAGCAAAAAGGAAAGCTTGCATGCAGCGATGGCGGTAGTCATGCTTCTAGTTCTGATTTTCAGCTTTGTTTTAAAACCCGATCAGTTAATACTCAGGTAATTAGATGTTAAGGCCAGTAACCTGCACCGAGGCTTTTACACAAATCATGTGTCTACTGCTTGGACCAGCCTTCCTCAATACCTAAACCAAAGAGGGCAAAGTCATACTTTACCGGATCTATCGGGTCAAACGCTCGCAAGGCATCGGTTAACTCCAAGGCTGTTAACCAATCCGTTTGCTTCCGTTTGATAAGCTTAAGCTGTCGGGCCACTCTATCCACATGCAAGTCGCAGGGGCAAACCAATTGAGCAGGTTGAATACTTTTCCACAATCCAAAGTCAACGCCTTGTTTGTCATCGCGCACCATCCAGCGCAAAAACATACTCAAACGTTTACAAGTCGAGCCGCGTGCAGGTGTTGAGATATGCTTCTTCGTTCGGGCAGGTGCATCCGGTAAGCTGAAGAAACGTTCATGAAAGTTCACCAACGCGTTTTCAATCGTTACATCGCTTTTCTCCACCTTAAACAGTTCTTCCAAAGAAGAGAAGTGCGTATACTGATGCTTCAGGAATTCAATAAAGTAAAGCGTATCTGTTGCATTGAAGGTTCGGTGTTTAAAGTGCATGAGCGATTTCAGATCCTGTTCGCTATGGTTTAACACAAACGCATGTGGATCGTTGTCCATCAGGTGCAGCAATTCCGTGCATTTATTAATAATGGTCTTGCGCTGGCCCCAAGCCAACACGGCTGCAAAGAGAGCTGCAATTTCGATGTCTTGCTTTTTCTTAAATCGATGCGGAATACTAATCGGATCGTTTTCAATAAAACCAGGCTTATTGAACTGTTCAACCTTCGCATCCAGAAAGGCTTTCAGTTCATTAGTAGGATCGTCCTTCCTGGAGCGTTTCGCTTTTGCCATTGGAGAGTAAAAACTGAGTAGGTACTGTTCTTTTTGTTTCGGTAGAAGGCAAAAGTACTTCAAAATGCAAATGAGGCGCGCTGCTCCAGCCTGTATTTCCACTCAATCCAATTACGTCTCCTCGTTTCACGTGCTGCCCCTCCTCCACCAGCACTCCCTTTTCTTTTAAATGGTAGTAGCTTCCAAAGGTGCCATCGCTGTGATAAACCATAATGTAGTTGCCTTTATCAATAAACTCTTGAGAGGCTCCGCCTTCTTTAGAATCTTCTTTTACAGCGGTGACCACTCCCTCACGGGCAGCGACAATCTCAGTGCCTTCAGGCATTTCAAAATCAAGCGCATGTGTATCGAAGTGAGAAAATTTTCCAAAGTACCCCTGCACCAGCTTATGCGCTCTGACAGATTTGTACGGCAACAGATAAGCGTAGGCATTATCGTGTTGGGCATTTAACAAATTGCCCTGATCGAAGCGGTATTGAAATTTATATTTCCAACTCCTCGCTTCCGGCTTCTGCTTTACGGAAAGTATGAATTGTCTTTTGGCTAACGGTTCTATGGCAAAGCTGGCCGGTAGCGAAACAGAACTGGTCATGTTCTCGAAAACTTCGTAGCGAACCTCCACGGTATAGTGACAGTAAAAAGGACTTCGTACATAAAAATTAATGGCTGTGTCGGTCTTCTCAGAAAAGACTTCTATCCCCTGCTGCTGTGACCAGAGAAGAGAAGGTAAACAGAAAAATAGAAGGGTTATGTACTTCATGCAAAATGCGCTAGTTTAGCTAAGACAAAGAATACGATGAAAAAGTTTGTAAAGATAAGCTTACTTAGTCTGCTAACGATCTTTCTGCTAGCACTGCTTGCGGTGGCCATCACCTTCCCTCCCATTATGGCTGGCATGGCGGCCAAAACCGTTTGCTCCTGTGTATTGGTTTCTGACCGTAGTGTGGAAAGTGTGAAAGAAAAAGAACTCCAGGTTTTTCCTGGTTTGGCGAGTGCAACTATTGAAATCACTGAAGATTCAACGGTACGCGCCACGGTTTTATTTTCAACTGCCGAAGCTATTTACAGAAAAGGCCTGGGGTGTACTTTGCTAGCTGAACGCAGTAAAGAAGAAGTAAAAAAACAATCCATCAACCTGGCCACGCTTCCAACCTATTCGCAAGATACCCTTGACTGGCCAATGGGGAATCGAATGCAGGATACTGTATTGACTGGTGTTGATTATGCACGAATAAAAGACGCTATCAAACTGGCCTTTATAGACAAAGACCCTACAAAACCTGCCAATACCTTAGCTGTGCTAGCGGTTTACAACGGACAAATTGTAGGTGAGCAATATGCAGAAGGAAGAAACGCCAACTCAAAATTAATGGGTTGGTCCATGACCAAAAGTATTACCAATGCGTTGATCGGAATCTTGGTACGCGAGGGAAAACTTAGCGTTGAAGCAAACGCACCGGTGCCGGAATGGAAGGGAGATGAGCGTCAGAAAATTACACTACATAATTTATTACAAGCCAGCAGCGGACTGGATTGGTCCGAAACGTATTTCAATCCCTTCGAAGATTTTCATCAGATGTTTATTAAGAGTGATGACAAAGGAGCTTATGGCGCCAGTCGTCTGCTGAAATTCGAACCTGGCTCAGTCTTTCAATACTCCAGTGGTACCACCAATATTTTATCGCGAATGATACGGCAACAAATCGGAGATGCTGACTATTATAAATTTCCCTACGAACAGCTCTTTTATAAAATTGGCATGTGCAACACCGTGATGGAGCCCGATGCTTCCGGAACTTTTGTGGGATCATCGTACAGCTTTGCCACAGCGCGCGACTGGGCACGCTTTGGACAATTGTATTTACAAGATGGTGTATGGGAGGGTGAACGCCTCTTACCTGAAGGTTGGGTAAAATATACCACTAATCCGGCTGCAGCTGCACCCTTGGGAGAATACGGAGCACAGTGGTGGTTAAATGCCGGAGCAAAAGAAGATACGAGCAAACGAAAATACCCCAACCTCCCAACAGATACCTTCTGGGCCGATGGCTTTGAAGAGCAATACGTGATGGTGGTTCCTTCCAAAAAATTAGTGGTGGTTCGATTAGGCGTTTCTCATCATGGTTTTGCCATGGAAGAAATGATGACAGAAATTATTGCTTCGCTGCCTGACTGATGTTTCGATTCAAACAATTTTCGATTGAAGATAATCGCTGCGCTCATAAGGTGGGTACTGATGGAACATTGCTGGGCGCCTGGGTTAACCTGGACCATGCAAAAAACATTTTAGATGTAGGAACGGGCTCTGGCCTGATTGCCCTCATGATGGCACAACGAAGCAACAGCTCAGCCCATATTGATGCCATTGAGCTTGTGGCCAGTGATTGCAGCCAGGCCAGCGAAAATGTAACGCACTCCCCGTGGCCTCGGAAAATAAGCATTCATCACACACGCTTGCAGCATTTTGAATCTGCAAAAAAATTTGACTGTATTGTTAGCAACCCACCCTTTTTCAACAATAGTTTTAAACCCCCGGTACAAAGTCGTATTACACCCCGTCACACCGATACACTTCCTTTTGATGAATTGATTGAACATAGTAAACGATTGCTTGCAAAAGATGGGCGTCTGCATGTCATACTACCGAAGGCCGAAGGAACACACTTCATAGAACAGGCAAAAAACAAATCCCTGCACCTCGCTCGGCAATGGAGTTTTAGAACACGACCGGAGAAGCCGATTGAACGCTGGCTACTTTCCTTTTCCCAGGAAAACGCTTCGCTTGATACAGGAGAAATCCTTTTGTACGAAAAAGATGACGATTGGTCCGAAAGCTATCAACTGCTCACCCGGGATTTCTATCTCAAACTCTAAAAAATCCGTCTGTCAAATTCAACGCCTGAAGAAAGCACTTTTACCTATTTTTCGCTTCCTAAACCTGGTAGTCTGTGAATACTCCGTTCGTGAAGCTAAGTCTAATTCTTGCTACAACTCTCCTGACACAATTAGTTCACGCACAAGGTATCTCCATCAAAAGAGCTACTGGTACCATTACCGTTGATGCTGTATTGGAGGAAGCAGATTGGCAAACAGCTGATGTAGCCAACAATTTTCAACAATACTTCCCCACCGATGGAAAACCTGCTGAATCGCAAAGTGAGGTGCGTCTTACCTATGACGATCACTTCATTTACCTGGCTGCCAAAATGTATAATCTCGGTCCGAGAAAATACGTAACACCTTCCTTGCGAAGAGATTTTCGCGGAGAGGCCAACGATGGTATCACCTTTGTTTTTGATACGTTTAAAGATCGCACCAATGCTTTTATGTTTGGCGTGAACCCTTTTGGCGTGCAGCGCGAAGGACTCATCTCTAACGGTGGTAATAATGGTGGCGACCTTTCTTTAAATTGGGATAACAAATGGTTTTCAGCAGCTAAAATGTATGATGACTACTGGATTGCCGAAGTGGCCATTCCTTTTAAATCCATTCGCTTTAAACACGGTCTCGATTCCTGGTTTGTAAACTTTTATCGAATTGATAGTTACCATGCCGAACGCTCTACCTGGGCACCCATTTCCCGAAATTATGACATCTTAACACTGGCCTTTGGAAAAGAGTTGATATGGGATAAGCCCCTGAAAGATCCCGGAGGAAATGTTTCCCTTATTCCCTATGTAGCGGCACGGTCGAACAAAGATTACACCTCGGAAGAAGATGCTAACAATGAGTTGGCCTTTGGCGGAGATGCAAAGATTGCGGTAGGCCCAGCTTTAAACTTAGACCTAACTGTAAACCCAGACTTTTCACAAGTTGAAGTCGACCAACAAGTCACCAACCTGGATCGCTTCGAAATTTTCTTTCCAGAGCGCAGACAATTCTTTCTGGAAAATGCTGACCTCTTTGCCAATTTTGGCTTCGATGATTCAACTCCATTTTTCTCGAGGCGAATTGGTGTGGCCCGAGACAGTGCCACCGGACAAAATGTGCAAAACACTATTTATGCAGGGGCCCGGTTGAGTGGAAAAATTAATAACAATGTGCGCGTAGGTTTACTCAGCATGCAGGCAGGAAGCGATGAAGAGATCAATTTGCCTTCTACCAACTATACTGTAGCTGCTTTGCAGCATAAAGTTTTTTCACGTTCTAATGTGGGTTTGATCTTTGTTAACAAGCAAGCCTTACAAGATTCCATTGGTGGAGAGTTTACAAGTAGCCCAACGAATTACAACCGAATGGTGGGAGTCGATTATAACCTGGCTTCGAAGGACAATGCGTGGGCTGGTAAATTCTACTACCATCGTTCCTTTGAAGACAACCAGCCTGATTCAGCCTACGCAGCCGGAGCTTATATTAATTACAACACACTTCGCTGGAATGTGGAAGTATTTACACGGAGCACAGGTGCCAATTATAATCCCGAGGTGGGTTTTGTAAGAAGAAAAGATATACAGCAAGCAGCCTCTACCGTGAATTACAATCTTTACCCCGCTCAGGGAAGAATCCAAAGTCATGGACCAGGTGTAGATGTAGATTTTGTAGGCAACCAGGTATATGGTCTCTTGGATTGGGACGCTAACCTCTTGTATCAATTCAAGTTTAACAACACTGCTTACGTTGGCCTTCGATTCAGAAATCAATACACCTATTTATATGAATCCTTCGATCCCAGTGGCACGGGTGGCCAGGAGCTACCTGCTAATAGTGAATACAATGCCTGGCTATTCAGAGGAGAAGCTTTTTCCAACCAAAGGAAAAAATTAACGGCTGCACTGGAATGGCGAATGGGAGAATATTTCAATGGAAATGCTTTAGGGCTTTACGGCACGCTCTCGTATCGCTATCAACCCTGGGGCATTACGTCTATTGATTTTAGCTATGATCGCATACGATTGCCAGACCCCTACAACGACTCTGACTTAATTCTGATCGGCCCCCGAATAGATTTTACGTTCTCTCGAAA
>LNEN01000309.1 GCA_001464155.1 Cytophagales bacterium Ga0077538
ATTCGTTAAGGAAGCACTTCCCGGAGGGCTCATCGTGCGGTTCCTATTCATCAAGAAGGAATAGGCAGCAAAGGCAATGACTGCAAAAATGCCGACACCAATTAGTATTTTCTTTAGCATAGCAAGATTGTTTAGGGTTAAAAAACAATAACCATTTGCAACCGACAATAATTCCCAGGGTAAGGCTATTAAATTAGAAGAGTCTTATTGAAGGTGAGCAGGGGTACATGAGCATGAAGAGCCAACTGGCGTGTTACACTCTTACCAAAAAGCTTTTCGTACATATCTAGCTTATGGGTAAACATGACCAACATATCCGCCTTGGTGTCCAGAATGTAGGTATCGATGGCCTTGCTGATGTTGTCGTCTTTAATGTCTTGGTAAACAATTTTTTGATAAGCCGCTATCTTTATTAACTCTGGTAAAAAGTTCTTGTCAGCTTTTGCCTTAGAGGCCGATGGACTTATGTGTAGTACATGAAGAGTAGCATCATAAATAGAGGCCAGCATGGCAATGGTTTTTATTTCCTGGTCCAGCTCGTACAAGCTAGAAGCATACACCATTTTTTTCCAGGGTTTGAAAACAGCCTTTTCAGGAATTACTAATACGGGTACGCGACTGTGATCAATCATGGAAGCGGCATGACTACCGATCAATACTTTCTTCAACCCGGTAGCACCTTTGGTGCCCATGACAATCATGTCAAAGTCATTTTTTACGGCATAGGCATCTACACTGTCGGCAAAGGAAGGCCCGCTGGTGAAGTGATAGTCTATAGCCATTTTACTTTTTGCTTCTGCCAGCACTTCTTTTACAAATTGTTGTGCATCCTCTTGTGCAATGGCAACCATTTCTGCCTCCAGCTTTTTCCATTTAGAGAGTGTTTGTTTGGTAGACTGTATACTGTTGAACCACAACACAGTGATTTCTCCCTGTAGTTTTTTAGCCATGTGCACAGCATAGAGCAGGGCTGTTTTGGAGGGCTTTGAAAAATCGGTTGGAACGAGCAGTTTCATGGTCAATCTGTTTTTACTTTTTTGAATCTACTAATCGGGTGTGATACGCCAGCAGCGGAACTTGTAAATGATAGGCAATACGCTTGGTAAGACTAACACTAAACAAGCGCTCGATAAAATTTCGCTTGCGAGTAGACAGTACGAGCATATCGGCATTTACAGATTTGATGAAAAGCTCGATGCCCCTTTCATCGCTATCGTGCGGAAGCACATAGTAATACACATGCTTATAATTGGTCTCATTCATCACGGCAAGGGAGAAAGTTTCAATGTAGTCTCGCTCCGAGCGCATGTTTTCGTGCGATACATGGAGTAGATAAATCTCCGGATGCCACGGCCTCACAAACTCGAGCAATTGCTTTAGGGTATCGAGATCACTATCGAAGAAATTGGTGGCGAAGACGATCTTTTTTGGAAGCGCCAGAGGCGTTTGAACTGGCACAGCTAATACTGGATAATCGGAATGCTCAATTACTTGGTTCGTACGGCTTCCAAACAATAACTTGGTTAAGCCGCTGGCGCCCTCTGTGCCCATTACAATCATACTGCTATTGGCATGGCGGGCTTCCTCCAGAATATTTTCAGTTAAACCACCAACCCGAAGTGCGTGATCACAAGAAATGTTATTGTCGTGGGCAACTTTTTGGCTCAGCTCGGTCAGTTTTGTAGTTATCTCCTGTTTAGCCTGCTCCATTTCCCTTTCTACAAAGTCAATCATGGCAGTATTTGCCAAATCAACGGGAGTATATACGTGTACTAAAGTCAACCCTTGGTTGGTTCGTCTTGCCAATAAGGCCGCAAAATTGAGGGCATGGTCAGCGCAGGGCGTGAAATCGGTAGGAACAAGTATGTTCATAGCTATAGAGTTTTACCTTATTAAAGGACGTAAATAAGCGCTGAGCAGAAACTGACGAAAAGCAGACCAGATGGAAATATTAGTCAGACAGCCCCCACCAAACTACCTACTTAATCTATTGAAAATGGCCAAAAAACAGTAGAAAAGCACGCTTCGGTCACAGAAAACCAAAAAAAATCAATTTACTCTGCGTGCATACCAAAAATTTTATACCTTCGAACTCCTTTAGCGAAATCGTATGCGGAGAGAAGAAACAGTTGACCATCACATTAAAGCAGCATGGCACGGCATTGCCCGCATGTACAATCAGCAGGCGGCTGCCTACGATGCTACGATGGCCATGGGTTTTGTCCTGCTCACTATTAATGCAGAGGAGGGAACGCCCGCTACTAAGATAGCACCTTTAATGGGTTTGGAAGCAAGAAGCTTAACACGTTTGCTCAACACCATGGAAGAGCGGGGGGTGATTATCCGTAAAACAGATGTTGTAGACAAACGCTCCGTGCGAGTCTATTTAACAGAGGCTGGAAAAAAGAAGCGTGAAAAGGCTAAAGAAACGGTGTTGAACTTTAACGAGGCGGTAAGAGAAGTAGTACCACAAGAAAAACTAGAAGTCTTTTTTGAAGTCATTCAAGCCATACAAAACGTAGTAGAAAAGGATACCATAAACCAAAAAGCATATTCTTAAATTAGTTATTGGTGGTTCGCTCTCTGTTGATCGAATAACTAATAACAAGTAACGAGTAACTAATTATGAATAGAACAATTAAAAAAGTAGCTGTACTCGGTTCCGGTGTAATGGGTTCCGCCATTGCCTGTCACTTTGCCAACATTGGTTGCCAGGTGTTGCTCATGGACATTGCGCCAAAAGAGCTAACCGAAGAAGAAAAGGCCAAGGGGCTTACGCTTGATAACAAGCTCGTTAAAAACAGAATCGTTGCGAGCTCATTCGATCGCAGCATTAAGTCGAGCCCGGGCCCGATTTATTCAAAGCGTTTCGTTTCGCGCGTATCGCTTGGAAATTTTGATGATGATCTAGCCAAGATCAAACACTACGACTGGATTATAGAAGTAGTAGTGGAAAACCTCGACATCAAAAAGAAAGTCTACGAGCAAGTTGAGAAATACAGAACACCGGGCACACTCGTAACATCCAACACATCGGGTATTCCCATTCACTTAATGGCCGAAGGCCGAAGTGAAGATTTCAAGAAGCATTTTGCGGGAACGCACTTCTTTAACCCACCCCGTTACTTAAAATTATTTGAAGTAATCCCGACACCCCACACCGATCCGGAAATCACCAAGTTCTTATTGCACTACGGTGATTTGTATTTAGGAAAAACATCGGTGTTGTGTAAGGACACTCCCGCCTTCATTGGTAATCGTGTAGGTGTTTGGAGTTTGTTGAAAGTGATCGACTCTATGCGCAAGTTCGACTTGAATGTAGACGAGATTGATAAACTCACGGGTCCCGTAATTGGTCGTCCTAAATCGGCAACCTTCAGAACCTCTGATTTAGTTGGTTTAGATACACTCGTCAAAGTTGCCAACAATTTATACGCTGGCTTGCCAAACGATGAAGGTCGTGAAATGTTTAAACTGCCTGAAGCCGTTGCAAAACTGGAGAAGAACAATTGGTTGGGCGATAAAACAGGACAAGGTTTTTATAAGAAGAGCAAAGATGCTGCTGGTAAAACCGAAATTCTTACCCTCGACCTCAACACGCTTGAATATAAGAGTAAAGCAAAAGCAAAATTTGCTACGCTGGAAACAACCAAGACCATCGACAATATCAAAGATCGCTTCAAGGTATTGTTGGCTGGTAAAGACAAAGCAGGCGATTTCTATCGCGACTCTTTCTTTGGTCTTTTTCAATATGCATCCAATCGAATTCCCGAAATCAGTGACGAGCTTTTCAGAATTGATGATGCGGTGTGTGCTGGTTTCGGTTGGGAACTCGGTCCCTTCGAAACGTGGGATGCGGTTGGCGTAGAGAAAACCGTACAAGC
>LNEN01000310.1 GCA_001464155.1 Cytophagales bacterium Ga0077538
CCAGGCTATTGTTTTTAAAAGAAATCCGAAAGTCCTTTCTACCCTGTCGGACAATCACATTGTTTCTCTGGCAGAAGATGCAGCCGGACATTTATTGGTGGGTACTTACGGGGGTGGTCTTACCCTCATCGACTTTGAAGCAAAACCTTTTGAGACGTTTTCTCACGATCCGGGCGATCCAAGTACTGTACTGCACAATATTATCTGGTCGATCTACGAAGATAGCCACGGAAGGCTATGGGTTGGCACAGATATGGGCTTGAGTCTTTTTCATCAGGAAACAAAAACATTTGAACACTTTACACACGATCCGGAAAATCCAACGTCCATCCCGAATCACAGTGTTACGGGTATTTACGAAGATAAGAAGGGCAGACTCTGGATCGCAACCCATGGGGGTGGGCTTTGCCTCTTCACACCACAGACCAAGCGTTTTCAAGTTTTTAAACATAATCCTGCCGATGACTCCTCCTTATTGAATGATCAAGTGGGTTATTTCTATGAAGATCCTACAGGCCGTTTATGGGTGGGTACGAATAAGGGCATCAGCATACTGAAGCCGGATAATACCTTTGAAAACTTAACCCATGATCCGGCCAGGCCCTCTTCTTTTTTAAAGAATGCAGTAACCTGCTTAGTAAAAGATTCCAAAGGAAGAATGTGGATTGGGAGCGATGGTGGCTTGAGTCGTTGGGACGAATCAACGAAGGAGTTTGAGCACTTCCAACACGATCCAAAAAATCCATCTTCGCTCGGCAGTCCTTTTGTGTATTCAATTCATGAAGCGCGCAACGGCCTGCTTTGGATTGGTACTGCCAATGGGCTCCATCTCTTTGATCCTGACACGAAAATCTTTCAGGTATTGCGGGAGAAGGAAGGCTTGCCTAACCATGTTATCTACGGAATACTGGAAGATGACAAAGGTCGCTTATGGATGAGTACAAATAAGGGATTGTCCCGGTTCACACCCGCACTCTTTCCGAAACCTGGGAACTGGGGTATCTTTCGAAACTATGTGCCTGCCGATGGCTTGCAGAACAATGAATATAGTTTAGGCGCTACGCATAAGGGAAAAGATGGCAGAATGTATTTTGGTGGGATTAACGGGTTTAACGTTTTTCATCCAGACAGTATACAGGACAATACCTACACACCACCCGTTGTATTGACCGGTTTTTCTTTATTCAATAAATCCATACAAGCGGGGAAGACCTACCATGATTTTGTGTTGCCAAAAGCCATTGCCTATTTGGATGAACTGGTACTGTCTGCTAAGGAATCTGTCTTTACCCTGGAGTTTGCTGCCTTGTCCTACGCACAGCCCGAGCGATGTACCTACGCCTATAAACTGGAAGGCTTTGATACGGATTGGAATTATACAGACGCTAGTAGAAGGTTTGCCACCTACACCAACCTGGATCCCGGAACGTATCGCTTTCAGGAAAAATGTTCAAATCAGGATGGACTGTGGAATGAGGAGAGCAGTACCTTACTCATTACGATTACTCCACCGTGGTGGGCAACCTGGTGGTTTCGGATAGCACTTGCCTTTAGCGTTGTTGGATTGACTGTGGTTATTTCGATGTTGCGTACACAAAGTATCCGTAACATGAACCAAAAACTAGAGAAGGACGTAAAGCAGAAAACAAAGGAGTTGTCTGAACAACGAGAAGAATTGGCTGCGCAAAATGAAGAGTTGAATAATCTGAACACAGAAAAGAATAATTTAATCGGGATCGTAGCGCATGATTTAAAGAGTCCACTGAATCAGATTAAGGGTTTGATCAATGTAATACGAGCATCTACCACTCCTCTGAATGAAGAAACCAAGGGCTACTTACAAATGGTGGAGAAGAGTACCAACCGACTTACAGAGATGGTCAGTAAAATTCTCGATGTAGAGGCAATTGATTCCAGGCAGCTAAATGTTTCACTCATCAATGTCAATCTCTCTGACGTATTGCGATCTATCGTAGAACGCTTTCAGCCAGAAGCTCATAAAAAACAGATCCGAATCTATTCTTCTATAACCGATGGTGTACAGGTAAGTGCTGATCCGGCCTATGCAGAACAAATTCTAGAGAACTTGTTATCGAATGCTGTAAAGTTTTCGCCCACCCACAGAAATATTTATGTAAGTATTATTCCAGGCGATAATAGGGCTGTGTGTGAAATACGGGATGAGGGACCAGGGCTTACCGAGGAGGATAAGAAGAAATTATATAACAAATATCAAAAACTTAGTGCATACCCTACTGGCAATGAAACATCGACCGGATTGGGACTCGCCATTGTAAAGAAGTTTGTA
>LNEN01000311.1 GCA_001464155.1 Cytophagales bacterium Ga0077538
TTTTCTCGGGTGGCTTTTCCAGAACAACTGTTGTTTGATACTTTTTCAGGGACGACTAATTAGTCGACGTCCCGCTTAAATTAGCAGTTGTTTGACAAGAAAATCCACATATGGAACCGCTTCCTAAGTCTGTTGATGATTTTCAATCAATTTGGCAACGAGAATGCTAATAGATCAACGATAAAACCTTGTAGATAGAGAGCCTCTCGACGCAAATGGAGAAATACTGTTATGAATGAATCCCTCATGCCCGTGCTACCGATTAAAGATTTGTTATCGACAGGAAACCAGGATCTATCGGAATTTCCGCGATCGGATTTTGAAATACTGCCGCTCAAACGTAGCAAAATCTGGGAGCTTAAAGAAGCCAATCGTTGCCCCATTATTGGTACTTGTCTATCGATGGACGAATTGGTGAGATTTGCCCAGCGATATCATTTTAACGCATCGCTAAACGATACTTTTTCTCTGCATATCGAAACGATAAATCGCATCGCCACACGGAATAGTGTTTCTGAAGCCATACAAAAGCACCTCGATATAAAGTATCAAGTCTCTCTGGCACGTTTTAAGTCAGCCAAAACAGATGCTGAAGTTCTCAATTTGTGGAAAAGATGTTTTGCACACGGAGATATTGCGGGTGCTTTGTGGGCTGCACTGACACATAAACAAGTCAGCAATGAAACAAGAGGAAAAATTTATGGCGACATCCATATGCATTGCCATCAAATGGGAGCGGGTCAAGCTACTAATACACGTCGATTAGCCCAGTTGGAAAAAGACTATGCTGAGATGGAAGTGGCGATAGTGCTTCAAAAGCAACGCCATGTGCATGTTGAAGCAAAATTGCGCCGGCGGCTTCAGGAAATCCTGGCTGAAATGGAGCTTTTTCGTCAGGCTCAGAAAGACATGAAGGCGCTACAAGTTCGCCTGGAAACCATTGAATCTGGTAGAGCGATAACTGAAATGGGGCAACGTTTGATGAAATTAACTGTGGCGAATGAGCAGTTACAGAGTTCAACCAAACAAGCTACTTCTCTCGCGCAAGCGCTGCAGGTTGCTAATGGCAAAATAGCAGCGCTGACTCATGAACGTAATGTTTTGGCTGCAGAAAGGGATTCGCTAGAAATACTCGTGCAATCTAGTAATGCAAGTAATGTTCCTTGTAATCCTGCTCAATTTCACAATGCATCACAAATAAAAGATTGTTGTGTGATTTGTGTTGGTGGGCATGTCACACAATTTCCAAAATATCGTTTGCTGGCCGAGCAATTAGGGATTGATTTAATCCACCATGACGGTGGTCAGAATGATGCACTTTCTCGCCTGCCGGAAATGATCAGTCGAGTTGCTGTTGCCATCTGCCAAACTGATTGTGTCAGTCCTGCTGCCTATTATCGGGTGAAGCGTCTTTGTAAACGTAGCGGTAAACCTTGTTTGCCATTCAAAGGAAGTGGAATTTCCAGCTTCACCTCAGCACTTACCCAAGTCCTTTCAGATCAAGTGAATTTGAAAGGCGATGTTATTGAACGATTGAAGGAAATTGCGGTTTAGCGGTTGATTTATTTATCTAAGTTTAATGCAGGGTTGTCAGGTGAAGTTGGTGGCTAGGTATTCACGGACCCTAAGTCATTGAAAGGAAAATTTTGGATAAATGTGAAAAATTGCAGCGATATATCAAGTAAATATTTTAAAAAATGATTAACAATAAATTATAAAGATCATGATGGTGCCTGTAGAAAAATGGACTCAAGAACTAAATACATTGTTCATTATTAATCGCATGCAATTGCGTCGAGCTGCATACAAAATCCTAGGAGATTGGGATATTTCGGATGATGTCGTACAAGATGCTTATATTAAAGTAACCGAGGTATCGGCGACGCAGAATATCCGGCAACCGTTGGCATACCTATTTCGGATCGTACGTAACTTAGCGATTGACCACTACCGGCGCGGTGCATTTGAGACAGAACTGTTTGGAACAGAGGAGGAGGGATTATACGTCCAGACTCTGACAGAAATGCCCGAAGCTAATGCAATCCATCGCCAGCATTTGGCGCTGGTGGTAAAGGCTTTAGCTGAGCTCCCTGAACGTACAAAGCGGGTTTTTATGCTTTATCGAGTAGAGGGATATACACATCGAATGATTGCCGATGAACTAAATATCTCTACTTCATTGGCAAATATTCTTATTCATGAGGCAACTGAGCATTGTCGAGGTATTTTCTTGGAAAAAATGACTTAGTAAATCTATTATCAGTGATGTGGTGCCCTGTTTTTTTATGCAAAATGCCAAATTGAATGACTAGTTCCACTGTGATTATTTTTAGAACAATACAACGAGGGCTATGGCTCATTGATTTTCTTAATAAGTTGGTAAAGTAGTATCAACTTGCTCTCTACGAGAGGAGTCTTCTCCAATTTTTGCAGGTTTTTTTGTATTCTTCATAAGCCGATTCGTCTACTCTGAATAAGAAGCATTCTTATTAAAGAGAATTCAAAACTAATTATTCGGTAAATTTGAGGTGTTGACTATGACGAGTTGTTTTGATCGTGAAGATGGCGTGTTTCGTGTGTTGGTTAATCATGAAGAACAATACTCCATTTGGCCGGAATGGAAAGCTGTTCCGGGCGGCTGGAAAGATACAGGGGTGTTGGGCGACAAAAAAACATGCCTGGATCATATCGAGAAAGTATGGACAGATATGCGTCCACTTAGCTTGAGACGATTCATGGACAATCATGTTTAGTGCTTTGCAGAACGATGCATAAACCATTAACACTTTTCTGTTTGCCATGCGCAGGTGCAAGTGCAACGATGTATCTACGCTGGCGACGCTTATTGCCTTCCTGGATAGCAGTGGAACCGGTTGAATTACCAGGTCGTGGTAGTCGAATGGATGAGTTTCCCGCAGAAAATTATGCGGCACTGACACAAAGTCTGTGCGATGAGCTTGCGCCCTCATTGCCTGAACGCTATGTGCTTTTTGGTCACAGCATGGGTGCCTTGCTTGCTTATGGTGTCGCACAGGGCTTGTGCGCTCAACAGTCATCCATGCCAATAGCATTGCTGGTATCGGGCTGTGCAGCGCCAAGTCGTCAGGACAGTCAACGTTACATCAATATGCAGAGCGATGCCGCATTAATAGCGGATTTGAGCAGACAGGGCGGTACGCCAGTAGAGGTGTTTGAAAATCAGGAATTGCTGAGAATGACACTGGATTTATTGCGAGTGGATTATCGTGTGTGTGGAAGTTTTGACTACGCTCAATTACCGCCTTTGTCAATTCCGATTCACAGCTTTGGTGGGCGTGCGGATGAGATTAGTGCTGCAAGGTTAAATGATTGGCGGCTGGAAAGTACTCAAGCATTCACGTTGGATTGGTTTGATGGAGGACATTTTTTTCTTCGTCAGTCGGAAGACTGGTTTATGTATGTGTTAAAAAAACGTTTGATGGAAAGCCGGGCTGAGGTGTTAAGTGCAACGCTTGCATCTGCCTAAGACCGTCGTGCCCGCTGGCATTGACAAAACATCGCAAGCTGGCGGTAGTACGCCACCCCTTCCTACCTTGTTTTTCCAAATGTGCCTAATCCAGATGAAAATTATATATAAATGTAATGAAGTACGAACTTCACGATCGAATTGTAGAGAATTTACTGGTATCAATGAATGTAAATTGATTAGGTGTAAATAATGAGTACAAGATTGATTCCATCGCGCAGATACCCTGACAACATTGTTGTGCATCTTCAGACGCTGGCGCGTGAACGTCCGGCAGACACTGCGTTGATCGTTGTCAGTGCGGAAGGTGAGGCACTCATCGACAGGAAATTTGATTATGTGTCACTCGATCTACAAGTCAAAGCATTGGCTGCGGTGCTGCAAAATCAATATTTACCGGGGGAACGAGCGTTATTGCTATTGAACAACGATGAGCATTATGTCATTAGTTTTCTGGCGTGTCTTTATACAGGAATTATTGCCGTACCCATTTTCCCGCCTGAATCTGTACGAGAAAAGCATTTGGCAAGATTAATTGCGATTGCTAGTGATGCAAAGGCCTGTTGTATTCTTACGACCAGCGAGTTTCTCCCGTTGATCAGCAGTGCGGCGATCGCACAGTTTTCTGAGACTGATATTCTTGCTGTAGATACGATTGAGCAGAGTAACGCCTCACGATGGCATGCCTATACTCCGAGAGGAGCTGAGATCGCTTTTCTTCAATATACGTCTGGATCGACCTCTACACCCAAAGGTGTCATGGTCAGTCATCATAATCTGATGGTGAATGCCAGAGCGTTTGAAGAAGGCATGTCAATCAATGCCGACGACATCTTCGTGAGCTGGTTACCGTTGTACCATGACATGGGGTTGATCGGTGGACTCTTGCAACCGCTGCATCGCGGAATTCCGGCAATACTGATGACCCCTCGATTTTTTATCGAAAGGCCGGTGCGTTGGCTCGAGGTCATTTCGCATTATCGTGCCACCGTCAGCGGTGCACCCAATTTTGCTTTCCAGCTCTGCGTTGAACGTGTGAGAAGCTCGCAATTACAAGGTCTCGATTTGTCCAGTTGGCGTGTTGCTTTTTCCGGCGCAGAACCAGTACGCAGAGACACGATGCTTGCATTCATTGAACGCTTCAAATCCGCCGGTTTTCCGGCGGGCACCATTTATCCTTGTTATGGTTTGGCTGAGGCAACATTATTTGTCACCGGAGGGGTGCGCGGAGAAGGGGTGAAGGCGCATGAATTTTCTTCCGAATTGCTCGCACAAGGCAAAGCGGAAATAGCGGTGCAGGGAATTCCAATTATTGCATGCGGTTTCCCCGCCTCGAACCATGCAGTTAAAATATTTGATCCGGAAAAGCTGATGCCATTGGCGGATGGTTATGTTGGTGAAATATGGACTGATGGTCCTAGTTTGGCCTGCGGCTACTGGCAGCGTCCCCAAGAAACCGCAGAAACTTTCGTGGATCATGACGATGAACGCTGGTTACGTACGGGTGACCTAGGTTTTATCCATGCCCGGCAGTTGTACATTATGGGACGACGCAAGGATCTCATCATTATCCGTGGACAAAATATTTATCCGCAGGATATCGAATTGGTCATTGAGGAAGACGTCGAAGCCGTGCGTAAAGGGCGAGTGGCCGCATTTGCAGTCGAGCATAAAGAAAGTGAAGGCATCGGTGTTGCAGTCGAAGTGTCGCGCAGCATGCAAAAACTCATTCCCGCTGAAACATTGGTAGAAGCGCTCAGTGAAGCAGTCAGTGCAAGTTGTCACGAATCCTTGTCTGTTGTGGTATTGCTCAATCCGGGCGCGTTGCCCAAAACATCAAGCGGCAAACTGCAGCGTTCCGCATGTCGCCAAGGATGGCGCGAGCGCACACTGGACGCTTATGCTATTTACGAATATGGTCATTTCGTATTGGGTGGAAACAATCAATCTTCCCAAGCATTGCTGGACGAAATAGAAATTGCAGCGGCCGCCATCTGGGAAACGGTATTAAATCGAACCGGACTGGGACGTGAGGATCATTTTTTTGCCATCGGTGGCAATTCACTCACGGTTGTTCAGGTTGTGGCACGTGTTTCCGATCAGTGGCACATCCCATTTACTCCACGCAGCTTGTTTCAGTATCCGCGATTGCATGAATGCGCAGCGGAAATTAAACAGCTGTTGTCATTAAACGCTTCCCAACCAGTTACTGACAACTGCATATTGCCCAGCAAAGATAAAACCAACACATTACCTTTATCCTACGGACAGCAACGTCTTTGGTTTTTGTGGCAATTGGATTCCGCTAGTAGCGCCTATCATATCCAGTACGCGATACGCTTATTAGGGAAGCTGGATGAACAAGCGCTTTATACCGGCTTCCAGAATCTGGTCAATAGGCATGAGTCATTGCGCACAATTTTCCGTATCAGTGCAGCAGGTTCACCCGAGCAAGTTATCCAACCGGTAATGCCATTGGTCATTACCGGTATCGACTTGCAGGATCTGACCGCCCCGCAACGTGAGCAACGTGCGGCCGAGGAAGCAAAGCGCGTTATCGCGGTGCCCTTTGATTTGACGCAGGGTCCATTGCTGCGGGTTACCTTGATTCGTATGGCGGAACTTGAAAATATTTTGGTCATCGTTATGCACCATATCATTTCGGACGGTACTTCGATGCAAATTTTATTGGATGAGTTAGCGGCTTATTATCAAGCACATAATCAAGAAAAACCTGCTTGTCTCAATGACTTGCCCATTCGATATACGGATTACACGCTGTGGCAGCGTAATTGGCTGGAAACGGGTGAAAGAGACCGGCAGTTAGCCTATTGGCGAAGTCATTTGGGCGAGGAGCACCCGGCTTTGATGTTTCCAACGGATTATCCCCGCCAGCCGGTTACCAGCTACCGGGCAGAGCAGTATCGTTGCGGTTTACCTGAGAATACATTGAAAAAACTGCGTCAATTGGCGCTTGACCGTGGTGCAACGCTGTTTATGACATTATTGACGGGTTTTCAAGTATTGCTGCACCGCTATACCGGGCATAGTGATATCCGCGTGGGCGTGCCGATCGCCAACCGTCATCGGATGGAAATCGAAAATTTGGTCGGTTTCTTCGTTAATACTCAGGTACTGCGCAACCGCATAGACGGGCGCATGCCGCTGAATACGATCCTGGATCAGACACGGGAAGCGGCCCTGGGTGCGCAGACTTACCAAGACTTGCCGTTTGAACAACTGGTTGAAGCACTGCAGCCGGAACGCAGTCTGAATCAAAACCCGCTGTTTCAGGTGATGTTCAACCACCTGCGCGAAGATTACCGTGCACTGGAACAACTGCCGGGCCTGATGATTGAGAAATACGAACTGGGCGAACAAAGTACGCAATTTGAACTGACGCTGGACATGCTGGAGCGGCCGGACGGTAGGATTGATGTCCGTTTCACCTACGCCGCTGAGCTGTTTGAAGCGGACACGATCAAACGGCTGGGTGAGCATTTTCTGCATGTGCTGGAACAACTGGTAGAACAGCCGCAACGCTGTGTGGGCGACATTACGCTGTTAAGCAGCGCGGAATGGCAACAGCTCAAAGATTGGGGTGTCAACGAGAAGCGCTATGCCAATGCGGAACCGGTACATCGATTGATTGAGCGTCAGGCAGCAGAGCGTCCTGATGCTACCGCACTGGTTTTTGGCGATACGGAACTGAGTTATGCACAACTGAATGAGCGCGCGAATCGGCTGGCGCATCAGTTGATTGCGCTGGGAATCAGATCTGAAAGCCGGGTAGGAATTGCGGTGGAGCGTTCGATCGACATGGTGGTTGGGCTACTGGCGACGCTGAAAGCGGGCGGAGCGTATGTGCCGTTAGATCCGGAGTATCCGTATGAGCGATTAAATCACATGGTGACCGACAGCGCAGTCGAGCTGTTGCTGACGCAAAGCTTTATCAAAGCGCGGATTCCGCAAGCTGTAGGCTGTAAGGTGCTGGAACTGGACACACTGGATTTGATCGGCTGGCCGCAGAATAATCCGAAAGTGAACCTGCATGGCGAACACCTGGCTTACATCATCTACACCTCCGGTTCTACCGGAAAACCCAAAGGCGTGGGTGTGGCGCATCACGCGCTGGCTGAACATGCTCAAATTGCCGCCAATGTATTTAACCTCAGCACCGAAGATCGAATACTGCAATTTTCCACCATTAATTTCGATGCCTTTGTTGATCAACTCTTTCCTGCGTTATGTGTGGGTGCAGGAGTGATTTTACGTGGGCCCCAGCTATGGGACAGCAAAACCTTCTATCGCGAGTTGTTTGACAAGAAAATAACGATTGCCGATCTGACCACGGCTTACTGGTTGTTATTGATTAGTGATTTCGAGAAACTGAGTCTGCACAATTACGGCGCATTAAGGCAAATCAATGTAGGCGGTGAAAGGATACCGCCGGAAGCGATTCATATTTGGCGCGCCGCTGGACTCAGCGCTGTCACTTTATTGAACGTGTACGGGCCGACTGAAGCAGTGGTTACTGCAACTGTGTCGGATTGCGGTAACAGCCTATCAGTAGGCGATGTCGCGCTTAGACCGGTGGCGATTGGCAAACCGCTTCCAGCACGGCGAGTTTATTTATTGGATGAAAATCTGGTTCCGGTTGTTTCAGGTGTTCCTGGTGAACTTTATATCGGCGGAGAATTACTGGCGCGCGGTTATCTGAATAACCCCGGCCTGACGGCGGAGCGGTTTGTGACTGATCCGTTTGACGAACGGGGAGGGCGACTGTATCGCACCGGAGATCTGGCGAGATGGCGCCGGGACGGACAGATTGAATACTTAGGACGGCTGGATCATCAGGTCAAGGTTAGAGGATTTCGTATTGAATTGGGTGAGATTGAAGCGCAACTGCTGTTACAACCACAAATTCGTGAAGCGGTGGTGGTGGCGCAGGAAGGACCGAGTGGCACCAGACTTATTGCCTATGTATCACTGCATGCGAGCAATGTGGCGGATGCGGTTGAGCTGCGCGGATTGCTGACAAAATCCTTGCCGGATTACATGGTTCCGGCGGCTATTGTTGTGTTGGAGCATCTGCCGCTGGATGCCAACGGCAAGGTGGATCGCAAATTGTTGCCGGAACCGGAATTGATTAGTGCGGATTACTATGAAGCGCCGCGGGGTGAAATGGAAGAAGTGTTGGCTGTGATCTGGGCGGAAATCCTGGGGATCCCTCGTGTTGGATTGCACAATAATTTTTTCGATTTGGGCGGCCATTCGCTGTTGCTGATCAAGGTCAAACAGAGACTGGAAGAACAGCTATGTACGGATATTGCTATCGTTGATCTGTTTAAATACACCACGGTTGCGAGTCTGGCGAAATTTCTGCAGCAAGGAAATACTGACTCCAATGCTTTGCAGCGTCACCGGGAGCGAGCTCAGCGACAGCGTGGTGCTTTTATTCAACGCAAACGCAACATAGAGAGAATACACTGATGCAAAACTCTGAAGAATTTCCGGAAGGTGCGGAATTGGATGTCGCCATCATTGGTATGGCCTGCCGTTTTCCCGGTGCGGATGATACCGAATCTTTCTGGCATAACCTGAAGGAAGGGGTGGAATCAATCACTTTCTTCAACGACGAGGAATTGCTGGCTCGCGGCGTGTCTGCCAAGGCGCTCTGTGATTCACGTTACATCAAAGCGACTGCACGACTGAACGATGTGGATCAGTTTGATGCTGCTTTT
>LNEN01000312.1 GCA_001464155.1 Cytophagales bacterium Ga0077538
ATAATCCTTCTGCGATATCAAAAAATGTTGAGGCTGGAGTGTGATGAGTTTCATCGAAGATAACCAATCCAAGATCTGCGGCCTGGAATTCTGCAACATATTTAGAGACACTAGCAGCGATACCAACTGTAATATCGCTGATATTCTTTTTGCCTCCGCCGTAAAATCCGACTTTGTTTTTGCCAAAGCATTCGACAAATTGATTGTAGAACTGTTTAGCAACTGAGTCTGATGGACATACCACGAGAGTTCTTCTCTTATATCGTTGAGCGAGGTGTGTTGCGACAAGTGTTTTCCCCAATCCCGTGGCGAAATTAATAACACCACGATAATTACTTAACATTAAATCAACAGCTTCTTCTTGATATGGGCGAAGAGCATAAGGCTTCTTCACCCATGGAACCACAATCTTCTTTCCTGTTTCTTTGCGATTATCAGTAACAGAACAATTAATAAACATGCTTTCATACTGTTTGTAAAAGGAAGATGGAATTACTAATGAGCCGTTATTTTCGCTATATAGCTTGCCTTCAACCTCTTGTTGAAGTTGTTTATATAGTGGAGATTGACGTCCCCATAAAGTCTTACTAAGGCGACGCAACTGATACTGCTTAGCTTTATCTGTATAAGTCAACTCTTCACGAATAGCTGAATCTATTTGAAACGTTGGATTATCTATTTGAATGAAGTCATTGTTGACTGTTATCTGCATTGTGTTATTTTACCCGGGTATAAATAGCTACGAGATGTCAGTCGGTAGCATACTTAAAACGTATTAGAACCGAGGGATCTTTAGGAGGCTAACACTGGTTGCATTCCTCCAAAGTGGTTAGAGCTATGGCAACTCATAGCAATCCGGTACCTGGACGCGTAGCGAACGTCACATCTCGCCTTTTTTTTAATCTGATCGTATAATTCAAATACGATTGTGAACCGTTTGGAGGTTATATGACAACTTATGCTAATAAGTTAAAAGATTCATTGTACTGGTGGCTTGGCAAAAAGCGACCATTCTTTATTAATGACGAATACAAGTTAGAGCTTTTGTTTGTTAACAAGATCAACAACTCAGCAAAGATTCGTGTTACTAACCTTAAGACAGGTGCAGTGATGGAATCTTCCGCTGATCCGTCTGAGGTCTTAAATGGACAAGACTAAATTAATTGAAATCGCATTAGTTGAATGGATTGCACTCCTTAAATCTCGTGATCGTTCACGAAAAGCAGTTCGTCCTAACTTTGAAGATCTATTCCAAAAATGGAAAGATCTCGGTGCCGGTTTTGATGATCTGTATGAAACATTCTTGCCTAAAGCAATTAAAGCTCATCAGCCATTGCCATCTGTTGCAAGAAGTATGTATAAGCAAATTAAATCAAAAACTACTATCGATAAAACCGAAAAAGAATTTGTTGAAGAGTGGAATGACTCTATTGAAGGAACTGGTACAGAAGTATTCTTTGAATTTTTTCCTGCAACTCCAGCTGATCACGACCCTGAACCTAAAGTTTATGGAAATATGTCAGCTACGGAATATAGAGCTCAACGAAGGTACGCTGATCAATTCCCTACATTAGACACACGTGAAGCTGTGCGTTTGTGGCGAGAACAGACCGAGTACAATCTTGATGTAGAAGATGTATTGGATAACGTTTTAGGTGGCAATAATGAAACTGACAAATGAGCAAATAGCAGCTCAGTTGAAGCTGGCCGGTAAAGGCCCTGCAGCTGAAGTAGATATCAGTCTTGAATCAATCGAAAGCTTTGGTGACAAAGATTCGATGCGTGAAATGTTAACTGATATTGGTAAATATAAAAAGATGTTATCTCAACGTATTACGTTGATTAACGATGCTTTATCTGCAACAATCCCATTCACACGAGAAAACTTATATTTGTTTTGCGCTTACACTGGTTCTGGTAAATCAACGGTGGCAGCCAACATTACTTATCCATTATGGCAACAAAAGAAGAAAACATTAGTTATATCGAACGAAGAATCAAAACAAGATATTCTATTTCGTATTGCTTGTCTTCATACTGGTCTTAATTTCAATGACTATAAAAAAGGTATGATGCCAAATGAAGATATGCTTAAAGTAGTTGCTCTCTTTCCTGAGATATCTGAATATGTTAAGGTTTTAGATGTTACATACCAAGATGGTATTACGACTAAAATTGAGGGAATCAAAAAGGCCCTAGAGGCCGTTAAGAAAGAAGATAGCTATTCTTGTGTTCTTATCGATTACTTTCAACTTGTTAAGTATTCAATTAAAGATTCTAAGAAAACCGCTTATGAAAATCTAAATGATCTGCGTGTTTGGTTAGGCCAATACATTAAAGGATCTACAATGCCGGTTGTATTGTTTGCTCAGCTTTATTCTGTATCTAAAAAGGGTGGAGCTAAAGATATCGATACTCGTATTAAAGATTGTTCTGCAATTGTTGAGCCTGCAACTGTTATTATCGAAATTGTTCCTAACTATGATAATCAAACATCTGAGTTCATTATCCATAAAGATCGTTTTGGTAAACAAGGATCTAAGATTGTTTGCGGCTTTGAAAAAGGTCGCTACACAATGATTGATGATGAAGAATTACAACAGCGTACCTTAAATGGTAAATTGGCAGCTGCATCTGCAAAATTAGATAAATTACAAGGCTTGGTGGGCGATGGCGAAGCGTGATAATCGTTGGTGCTTAATTTGTCAACCTCGCAATAGAACACTTTACTGGCATCAAAATGATGAAGGTAAGATCTGGTGTTATTGCAATAAATGTGACCGTGGATACTCTTTAGAACAGTACTGCGATATCGCTGATATTGATATGACTGAATTTCTTACAGGTGAATTTCACATGCAAGAAGCAAAGGCTGATGAAGTTACAGCAATGGCTTGGCCACATTCTTTCATTCCGCTATCAGATCCTAGGGCAGAAAAAGGCGTACAATATATCAAGAGCCGCGGTCTCAATGTAGATGGTGACATGTACTATGATATCAACGAAGAAGGAATTGTATTCCCTTATTATGTTGAAAATCATTTCTGTGGAGCTCAAGTAAGATTTATTGAACCTCGTATTAATGAAGATGGAAGTGTATGGAAAATCACCACTCTTCCTGGAACAAGATTAGGATTGCTATTTTATGGATGGAATCAAGCGAAACTCTTGGCGCAAGTTAAAGGAGTCATTGTCACTGAAGGAGCTTTCAACGCTCTATCAATCCAACAAGCGCTTAATCAAGTTTACGGTGGTGTGTCTCGTTGTCCCTGGAGGCTTCTTGCTTGCAGCGGCAGCGGTTTATCAGAACATCAAGCAGAAGCGCTCAAAGGATTCCGAGAATCCGGAATCAAAGTAGTAGGAGCACCAGATACAGACGAAGCTGGATTTAAAATGCTAAACAAAATGAAAGAATTAGACTGTATAACTCATTATGTGATGACTGGCGATACAGAGCAAGACTGGAACGTATTGTTAAAAAATATAGGGCATAAAGAGTTAGCAAAATTTGTAATAAAAAATATTAAACCCATTAATGAATAAAGAATCTGAACGCAAAAGACAATGGAAACTTAAAAATAAAGAGCGTGAAAAGCTTAATAATAAGCTTTGGTATGAAGCTAATAAACTTAAAGTGAGTCAAAGAAAAGCCCTTAATTACTTGGCCAATCAAGACAAAGAAAAACTAAGATCTAAAATTTTTAGAGAAACTTTTCCAGAAAAGCGAAGACCTAAAACCCCAATTGCTAGAATATCTGCCAATATTAGATCTAAAATATCTCATATAGTTTCTGGTAAATATAAAAAATCTAGTTCTCAAAAATATATTGGCTGCTCTTTTGAAGAATTAAAATTTCATTTAGAAAAACAATTTACAGATAAAATGAATTGGGAGAATTATGGAGTATATGGCTGGCATATTGATCACATTATCCCTTTAAGTAGTTTTGATTTATCTGTAGAATCTAATCTCTATAAAGCTTGGCACTTTTCAAATTTAAGGCCTTTATGGTGCACTGATAATTTACGTAAAGGGAAAAAGTTTGTCAACAAAAAATAAATTGCTTCAAGAGATTGAAAAGAAAGCTCAAAAAATTCGCAATAAGCGAGTTGAAGCAGCTGGCAATAAATCACTAGAAAGTGCTGTTTTTGAATTCTTCAAAAATATAGAAGAATCTCGTAAGCTTCACAATGGTGAGAGATATGATTCTACTTTATTTCAGCAGGCCCAGCGGGCCTTACAAGCAAGAGTCCAAGGCTTTGATAAAGGTACAAAAATTTCTGTTGAATTTAATGCTTCTCAAGATCCTATGTCTTGGGAACAGCAAACTGTGCGTGGTGTAACCATTTGGTGGTCTAAGTTCTACATTATAAAAAACAATGTAGAACCTTCTCTTTATGTTGATGTTAGCCAGATGTTATTCTGGTAATTAAAGCTCAGCATCAGCTGTGTAATGATATGATGCTCTTGCTGAAGCATTCACATTATATGAAAATCCTTGAAATTGAGCCCTCATTTGATCTGCAGAAGTGTTAACTGCAGCATTACCATTAAATCCAGAAGATACGACTTGCCACTGACTAATAGTTCCTGTTGCACCATTGTAAACATTTACAGCTGGAACTGCTCTCTTTGGTGTCAGAAAAGCCTCATACACAAAATGACTTCCACCAGAATCTCCTGCTGTCGCTTTAGCAAGATTTACAGCAACCACTGTACCTGGTAAAGTGTCTAATGGATAACTCTTTTCGTAATATCTTTGACAAAGTTGCAACTCTTGCACATAAGATTCTCTTGTTGCAAAATCTCGCTCTTCTTGACCAGTATGCAACATAAGACCTGTTAATTCTAAATAATCGCTTGTTGATTGGACTGCATTAACTTGCGTATTTGGGATCTGAGGCCCAACATTTGTCCCCCACACATCAGGAGTAACTCCCACGTTGTCTACGCCTGCCGCCATCCAAATCCGAATATACATTCCTATTCCATTTGTGAAATTCCAAACACCATTTCCAACATCCAAAAATGGAACTTTGATTACCACTCTTTGCCAAGTATCAGCAGCAACAATTGTAAATGTTGTTGCATAGCTTCTTGTGATTGCACCATTTGCAAACTGCACTGAGTATGCACCAGGACGAAATGCTCTTGTATAAAATGAAAAAGTAAAACCCGCATTGCCAGCTTGAGCTAAAGGCACTATATCATAACCTTCAATTTTCATCCAAGGGGCTGCACTTGCTCCAGCCGCTAAAGATGGTTGTGCCACAGACACACCATATCTAATTGCCCACGGAATATTTCTTGTAGGAACGATTGATGAATTAGCACCTGTGATAGCTACTCTTGTTCCGCTTAAAGTAGCAGTGAGTGTTCCACCGGCCCACTGAAATCGATCAGCGGTATATACTTGATTCGCACCAAGACCTGTAAAATTTGTACCTCTTTGCCAAAATTCAAGATTACTATTGATTATTAAATTTTTACTTGATGCAATTCTGCTATCAGCTAGTGTTTTAATTTCAGAAGATTGTACTTCACCAGCTTCACCGTTAGGATTATCAATAACTTTTCTAACTAAATTTGGATTACTCATTAATTCCTACCTTAAATCTGCTCGTTTGGCTGATCAGGCCAAACAGGACTTGCTGGATCTTCTGTATTTTCTGGAAGATCTCTAAGTTCTTGTCTGTAATCTCTCCATGCTTGCTTATCTTGAGCATTTAATGGCGCATCTGACATTTGTGTCCAATCACAGGCTGCTAATTTTGCATCTCTTTGTTGACGGAAAACAATCCAAAGTCTTTCTTGCTTTGCTTCATGTTTTTCTTCATCAAGAACTGCAACTAAAACTCCATCTTGATCTTCTACTCCGGCACAATCTGGATCAATTAGCGATGAGCAAACAATATGAGTTGTTTGATTAGCATCACCCCATGGTCCGCCATAACGCGACTGATTAGGTGCATCTGCTTCATAAAAACTAACTACTTTTAAATCACTATTATTTACTATTAATATTGTCATATTATTCCTTTATAATTCTGCATCTGCAGTCCATTGTGCTCGATAAATAGCTTGATCTACAGCTGCGGCTGATACTCTAAGTAAAAAAGAATTAATTCCTATTTCATCTGGTGTACCAGCAACCGCAACTCCGTTTTGATCAATTGTATTCACAGCTCCAGTGGAAACTGATCTTTGAGTAATACTAGGTGTTCCTCGCTTTATTGTTTTGAAATACACAGTTTGAAGAAATTGATTAGTTCCAGATTTTTGAAATACCATACTACCTTCAAAAAAAGCAGCAGTTCCAGGAGCAATATCAAGATTATAGCTTTTCTCATAATATCTTTGACAAATTTGTAGTTCTTCAGCAAAAGTTGATGCAGCAGTGTTGAATTCTATATCTGGTAAATTTCCTTCAACCATCTGCAATTGAGCAACTTGAAAGAAAGAGTTTGCAGCATCAAATGCATTTACTTGATTGTTAGTGGTAAAAGTAGATGCACCTGCAGCACTCCAACTTCCTACAGATCCTCCTCTTAAACTTGAACCAGATTGCATAATCCAATGAATACTCAATCCAGAGCCATTTGTAAAGTTCCATGTGCTAATGGCATCGCTTAGAGTTATTACTATAACCTTTTTCTCCCAAGTATTTACAGCATTGATCGTGTACTCAGATATATATGTTGCAATTTCATTAGCATTTTTTAAGCAAAAAGTGTAAATGCCAGCCTTTGAAGCCTTAACCCAAAATGTAAATGTACAAGTTTTATTTCTTATTCTTGCAAGATCATATCCCTCAAGAGTGTATTTAATTGAAGTTAAATCCCCAGCTCCAGGAGAATTAGATGTAACTCTACCAACTCTAAAACTATATGTTGGCTGAAAATTTGGAACTACAGGAACATCTGTGCTTCTACTTAGATCTGCTGGATTAGATCCAGATACATAACGAAAACGATCAGCTAAAATTGCACTAGAAAGCCCTGAAGTAGAAATCCCTCTTTGCCATATATCTAA
>LNEN01000313.1 GCA_001464155.1 Cytophagales bacterium Ga0077538
ATTTTATGGTATAATATTCTGGGGGGAAGCCATAAAAATCATAAATTGTTTCAGGCCACGGAGAAACATTTACGTATGTGCCTTTGGTACACCAGTGTGCTGATACTACCAATATGGCTTTAATTTCTTCGACATATTTTTTTCGCAAGTCAACACCTAAATCAAAAAGATAAGTTAAAAAAGGATTCGCTTTGTGAGGAAGGGGTATGTCCATTGGGTTTCCGTGCGAAGTAAAAAGGACCGGAAGGGTTACCTGCTGTTCGGGTAAGCCGGTTATCGAATTGGCCCAGCTCTTTGCCTTTGAAGTTCCAAAACCTATTGTCGCTGCTCCCATTATTTTTATAAAGTCTGATCGGTTCATTTTACAATTCAAAAGGAAATTTAAAACGGACGCACGTTCCTCCGTTGTCGGATAAAATCATTCTGATGAAATAGAAGGTTCTCGCTGGTAATACTTTTCATCATCAACAATGTCCAGCATAAAGCGGGCAACATCTTTTCGGCTGATGGTCATGTTTAGTTTTTTATCACCTTTAATGCTTACCCGAACTGGCTTCTGCTTTTCACTGTTGCTAAGCCCGACAGGCCGAACAGATGTCCATTCGAGTCCGCTTGTACGAAGTATTCTTTCCTGATCTTCATGACCTACGTAGGCTACACCAACGTTGGTTTTTTTGATCAGAAATTTAAATATCCAATTTGTTTCTTTGTAACTATCACCTGTTCCCCAGGCTGAAACAGTTATCACCCGTTTTACCCCATTTTCATTCATTGCGAAAATTATATTTTTCATACTTGTATACAACAAATCAAGTGGCGAAGTCACTTTTGCCCAAGGCAGGTCAGATTTCCTTCCAATGTTGAGTGCAACAAGGATGGCATGGGTTTCCTTAACAACTTCCCTCACATCATCTATACGCATAGGATTTCCTTCAATAACTTGCAGATTGGGATTTTTAAGTTTAATTTTTTGTTTGTCGCGAACCAGTGCTTTTACAATCCAACCTTTTTCCAGGGCTTGTTTCACTACTTCAATTCCAGTTCGGCCATTGGCTCCCACTACAGCTATTACTTTCATTCTCATTATTTTTTTGTGAATGATGAAAGCATCTCGGGATTGCGTAAATAATTGGCAATCCAAACGAGCAATAACATAGTTGCCTGCGGAAGGTAGGTTTCACCATTACTCATGTGTGTTACAATTGCCCCACCTAAATGAGCGGAGAGCAACAAAACCCCTAACGATGATGTTCGGGGAATAAGAAATAAAATTGCTGCAATGAGTTCGCCTGTTCCTATTAACACTAGTTTGCCCTCTAATCCCCATTTAGCAAAGTTGGTAGCCATTTCTTCACCGCCCATCAGCTTCATTGTTGCACTCATAATGAATAATGCTGACATTAGTCCAATTATTACCCATGCTGCAATTTTTCTAGTTTTACTCTTTGTTCGCTTTTCCATGATAGTTTTTTTAATTAATGAATTTTCATTTCTATAAATGCTATACTTAAGCATGATGCTCAAGCAAGAACTGCCAGTTAGTTCACTTACCTGGTTATATCCGATCAAGGCAGGAGATAAACGATTACAGTTATAATTAATCCTGTACCAAAAGCATAGGCAAGCAATTGCCAGGCTCTTGCTCTGTCTTTTACCCTGAATTCTTTTTGATCGATTGTATCTGTTTTCCCTACCGCTCCTAAATTGAACATGTGCCCAAATCCGAAATACACGCAAAACTTATTGTACGCCTGTATGAATCCTGTTGCTCCCATTACTGCCGGAATAAAAACTACAAGTCGCATCCAATGGGGGGCATTAAACCATAGTAAGAGTGTAATGGCAATTACCGTAAGTACCAACCCTGCCCATCCACTTGCTTTTCGTCTTTTGATTTCCTCTCTACCCATATTGCAGGTTCCGGGAATATATTTTTCATTGGAAGGATTGCTTCCGTTATTTTCATTAAACGATGACATAAAGGCAATGGCTTGTTCGAGTGAAATTGCTCTTGTTCTCATTTTGATTTTAGTTTGTTGAATAATAAAAGCGTTCGTGAATAATTTGTCCGTCTTTCCATTTTTGCACGGACACCTGACACAATTTCATGCGGGGTGACGGCATGTACTTGAGCGCCATGAAACGTTTCAATCATCTGCATCCCTTGAATTTCCCTTTCCCTGTTAGCTGATTTGCCAAACATTGGGGGTTTGGAGTTTTCCTGCATTACCACATCTTCATGATAATACTTTTCAAAAGCATCCATTTGTTTACCTGACAGCATTAGCTTGATTAGGTCTTCGATTTTTTCTTTGATGTTCATGGGAGTTAGTTTATGGTTCTTTTTACATTAAATGTATAAAGATATATTGAAATGTATCTATGTAATACAGTAAAAAAATTACCTTACCAACTCTCCTTTCAACGATTCAAGATATTTTTCCAATAATTTCTTATTTACTGATAAAAGAGAATGTTGTCCATTCTTTTTTGCATGGATAAGTCCGCAATCATACAGTATTTTAGAGTGGTGTGATATAGTAGGTTGAGAAAGTGTAAAGTGGCCTTCCAGTTCACTGCAACTGATTTCTCCTTTTGCCATGAGTGTCTTTAGAATTTTGAACCGTGTGGCATCAGCCAGTGCTTTTGATATTTTGAGCAAATCCATTGTCATTTTTTTTGTAAAGATAATGTTTTGTAAAGAATTTTACTGTCAACCAAAACCAATAGCGAATAAAATAAGGTGCTTTATTGCTGACTAGGATGAACTTTATAATTATAATATACTTAGCCGTAGGGAGGTATAACTGACCTATCTCGAATTCACACTTGCCAGCTATTTTTAGTTTGGCGGGCTATAGCATGTGCCAAAAGCCATAGGTGAGAAGGACGATTCTGCTTAAAGATGCGATGTGTTCCGTCCTGTAATCCGCTCTTTAATCCTATCCACCGCATAGTAAATCATGGTCGCCAATTAAACGGTGAGAATCAAATAAGAAAATAGCTCGCCAATATTAACCTGGGCCAACCTACAGGCATATTTATTTAGGAATGATAATAAGCCCTTGGGCTTGCAATGTTCAATTAAAGCTTATCCATACAGGGCTTTCATCTCTTTTAGGTTGAGTTGTCAGCCGGGTTTTTATTCTTGTTTCTAAGTGAATTAACCAGACATCATAGTTCTTTGAATCTCCTTTCGTGTAGGCAATCCACTTGCCGTCTGGTGACCAGGAAGGTGAGTAATCTTCTAAAGGGTCTTCCGTTAGGTTAAAAATATTTTTGCCATCAGCATCCATAATTATTATTTCTGAATTCCCTGAATTGAATTTTCCATAAAATGCAATTTTGCTGCCATCCGGGGAAAATTGTGGTCCACCATCATACCCTACACGGTTGGTCAGTCTTCTTTCATTACTACCATCAGCATTCATTGTAAAAATTTCGCCATTGCCAACGTTGCTTTCACTGTTATCCTTAGGATCTCTTATGTCACGAGCAAATATTATTTTACTTCCATCAGCAGACCAATTTGCAGCATCTTCGAAATACTCATTGTTAGTAAGTCGTTTAAGGTTTTTACCGTCTATATCCATGACATAAATCTCACCATTTTTATGATCCCTGTCTGAAATAAATAATATCCTTGACCCATCCGGTGAAGCGTAGGGGATTCGATCTGCAGAAGGGTGATTTGAAATATTGTTTTGCTTTTTACCATCGGCTTCCATGATATAGATTTCATCGTTTCCATCACGATTAGAGTAAAAAACAAATCGTCCATCTTTGAAGTATGAAAAGGTATAGTCGGTTGCTTTATTACAGGTCAGGTTTTTAAGATTTTCACCTTTAGCATCCATTGAGTAAACTTCAAAATTGCCATCCCTTGTACTCATGAACATCAAACTTCCTGTTGGCTGCGGTAACCTTTCCCAAACCATTGAATTATTTGATTCCCATTTATTTCCTTTCTGAATAAAACTTGTTGATTGAATTTGATTGCTTATTATTTTTTGGACGTCCCGATGCTTTTCACTTTTACCATCTGGCAATGTAACATTAAAAACCAATGTCAATTCGTCCTTCTTAATGCCTTCTGACTCACCCATCGCCAAAGCTCCTTCAGAGTTTACGCTTTGATATACCACTCTTTGATTTTTATAATCCCAAGCATAGATACCATTCCAGAACGTGAGCCATTGAGATTTCTTTGGGAAATACCCGGTAATCTTAAGATTAACGGTATTAGGATTAATCCCTTTTACATATTCATATCCAAAGTAGTTAGGAGACCACTCCTCTAAAGAATCGTACTTTCCATTTTTAGCAAACCATTTCCCACCATCCTGTAAAAGAGTCTCGCATTGCGCTAAATAGTATGAAAGTTCAGATGACTGATTATTCTGAGCAAATGAAATCCCTGTTGCATTGCACATAGCCAAAAGAAGGCAGGTTAAGTATCTTAATTTTGATGACATATTACTTGTTGTGAGATCTGTTGTATGATGTTTGTAAATATTCAATCGCTTTTTTGTCGAACTGTTTGATTTCAGTCAGAATTAACATGTGAGAGATTCGTGGCATCGGGCCAGAAAGTTTTGATTTTTGAAGTGTCTCTGTAAACGCTAGATCACCTAAGTCAATACCTAAGCGAAGTTCTTTTGGTTTGATATTTATCGCAGCAAATTCTCGCGTAGCAGTGAACGATATATACGTCTTCTTTGCAATGATCTGTGAATCAGGAAACAACTTTAGTATTTTTTCTGAAATAGAGTCAAATAGTGGACGAATAGATTCGGACTTTGCAAACTGATTGTCTAGAAGACTACTCTCGTTCTGATAGACTGGCTTTCCGTTATTTAAGTAGAGGCCTGCAAGTAGTGATGCTTGAAGGTGATTTAATTTATGCTCTGCCTTTAACCAGTTCGTTATTTCCATTTGTTTCGATAGCCCTGATTTCTTTACCAATGGAAGCCATTGATCCATTGACTTACCCGTCTTTTCTTTGACGGTTTGCATAAACTCCTGTTCAAATTCTGCTGATGTCTTAGCCATGATTGTAATGTTTATCTCCAACTACCTAGAATAAAACCAATAATGGTGAAGTAAACTGTTATGTACCCACCATTAATAAAAATGTATCTCCACGAACGCTGTTCAAATAGTGCTACCACTGCGAAGATGAGTGCCGCAAATCCAAATCCTGCTAAGAAGCCCGCAGTTGTACCCCAAATCATGTCAGTTTTAGAATCACCAAGAAAAAAGGCCATGTTATAACTAATGATTACTGATAGAATAAAACTAACACCATAGACTTTTGCGGGATTTATACTTTTCAATTGCTCATCGGTAAAGTTGTTTTCTTTTTTCCAAGAATTATAAAAGATGATTGGAGAGTACCAAAGGGCACCAAAAGCAAGATTAGTGACCACAGAAACCAATACCGCGAAGTGATTAATGTAAATCTGTTCCATAGCTTTTTTATTGTAAAAAACCATGTTTGCCACGAGGGTTTATTGGAAAAAATTTACCTCAGCCTACAGGAACGTAGTTAAGATATTCGAACTGCTTCTGTAGGTAGGCTTTTGGAGTAAAGCCAGAAAATGACCTAAAATCGTTGCTAAAATGAGCCTGATCATAGTAGCCAGATTCATATGCAATGGTTGACCAATCGACTGATTTTGCCTGTGCTATTTGTTGAATGGCGCTTTGAAAACGGATTATCTTCAAAAAGGCCTTGGGCGTCAATCCAACATTGTCTTTAAATATCTTAATCAGGTGTTTTTGAGAGTATCCTACCTTATTTGAAATTTGCTCTACGGAATGCAAATTTGGCGAGTTGACAATTTGATTGACTGCATAATCAATAAAGGGGTTTACAACAAGTTTAGGATGAAATTTATGAATCAGGAATTCTTCAACCTTTTGAAACTTCAAAGAGATTGTTGTCGCCTCCAAAATCATTTCTCTTAATTTCATTATTTCCGGAGTTAAGACCAAGTCGCCATCGACCACACTATCGGTCAGCTCATTGAGAGGCATTTGTACAAATGGGTATGCTTTTCCTTTTTGAAAATTGATTACGAACATTTCACTGTCCTTTCCAGAAGGAATTGTAATGTAATTATTCCGAACACCTGAGAACCAAACATTACGACAAGTTTGAATTTCCTTCAACGTTTCGTTGTCATAAATAAATTTGGGATAGTCGGTTAGGTCAATTACTATATTCACGTTGCCATCAGGTAGAAATCGGTCAACGGTGTGAATGGGATTGTAATCACGGTAATAAATAAAACTCTCGATAAACTGATTAAGTGGATAAGCGGGAATATGAAATTCAAAAATCACTTTGTGTCGATTAAGGTATTCAAATATATGGATTTGGGCACAAAATTGTAAGGCAATGCTAGTTGCACCGAGGCTAATTCAGATTCTGCGGGCATTTCAACTTGTTCAACCTTAGCTTACTCGTCATGATGATTTTGCTCACTTAGTTTTTCTTTTTGGGTACATCCAGATCCCATAAGAAGGACAGAAATGAATATTCCGATTAGTAGTTGTTTCATTATTAGTTTTTTTAGTTTTTATGTTTCACGTGTTGTCCACCTCTTTCCTTTGGACTATTAATGTTAGAATCGAATTCTGATTGCGAAATGTATTGTGCAACATACATTTCCCCTCGACTTACCAGATTGGAGTTAAAAGCCCTTAAATGATTTCTGCTTGCTCTGTTCAGATTTTCATAAACTGTGCGTATGTCTTGATTTTTTATTGTCGTTAAGGCTGTTTCTAAATCAAAAATGTCGAGGTCTTCAATAGTGGCACCTACCTTCAACGCATCTGCCAGGCTTATTGAACCTTGTACAGTTAATTGATTGTATAACTCCTGTAATCTAGTATTGCTGAATTTACCTGCGTTGTTACTTCCAACGGGATCAGGTAAATTATACTTCGTTAGCAGTTGAAACACCGCATCCATGTGCCTTTGCTCGCTTTCGCCAATGTTGGTAAAAATCTGGAGGTTCCATTTTGTATAAAGGAATGTGTAAACATCCCGCGCTAATTTTCCCCCTTCACGCATTAAGTTAAGGCTGTTTACATCATCTACACTTAAGGATATTTCTACATTGCTTTTTGGATCGTTTGAATAGTCAACTGGCATCGAACTGTTGCAAAATAAGCTAGCGAACGAGTTAGTTGTGCTAAGAATCACTGCTACGACTGTTAGTGCAGTTGCTTAATCATTTTGAGAGTACAGGTTTAATAAATTGATTTAGTAGCATGAATCAAAGTGAGAAGGTTTGCTATTAACTTGTTCCCTTTTAGTTTTAGATCAAAGGAGAAGTTTGATAAGCGCCACTGTAATATATGTAACCTGAAACTGCCCATAATAATATGAACCAAATCTTCAGCTACTAATGTGTCGATGAATTGCTTTTCCTTCTGCCCCTGCTGAATTATGTGCAACAGATGTTTTCGTTTGGTACCCATTATTTGCATAATGGCCTCGTTAATCGTCTTACTTTCCTCCAGCAAACCATCAGAGAATATGGTTACTAGAAAGTGCGGATTTTTGTTGAAGAACTCGAATTGATTGTTGAAAACGGCTTTTAGTTTTTCCTCCGGGCTTTCAATATCCAAAACAGAATTTGTAAGGCGACTATCCATATCCTTGGCGAGGTACCTCAGCATGGTAACAATTATTTCCTCCTTCCCTTTGAAATGCCTGATTCAGTTAGAATCTCGCCAGCGGCCTCAATAATTTCCAGTTGACGTTCCTTGATTGGAGATTCCATATTGGGTTTTTATTTATTTAGAAAGGAAGAGTACATCCAAACTGATTTTTCCTGGGCGTGGATATAGTCACTCATCAGGGCATTGGTTCCTTCGTCTCCTGCCTCGGCTGAAAGTGAGATTAATTCGCGCTGAAGCGTAATTAATATTTTGAATGAATCCAGAATATTAACAACCGATTTAATTCCATCGCTTACTTCTTTGCTCTCATCAATTTTTGAAACACGGGAGTAATCCGAGTAGTTGAAAGGCAAAAAGATTACCGTGCACGTGCGCCAATCTACTTTCAAAATGCTTACCTTCAGATTAGGAGTTTACCCATTCTTCCTTGTCTGGTGCAAAGTCTCTTAAATAAAAATAAATAAGGAGAAATCCGTATGCCATAAAGGCTCCCATGGTAAGGAAGCCAATTGCGATGTTATTTTTGCCATTCATAGTCATTGGATTAGTTTGTGAATGTTCACTAACAATAATACGTAGTTGCATCCAGAAAAGTTTAGGGAATAGGAAAAAACTATGGAAAAGCCATAGTGGATCAAAAATGCTTGAATTGCCAATTGCGTGGCTGAATTTCATTATTAAGATACACAGCTTGGTTTGTGTTTTTTTGCAGGTATCAAACCATTGGCCTATTATTTAACACATCATAAATCTGATAAAGACTATTTAAATCTTTGGCAAATCTGGTTCGACTTTCTGACCTCTGGGGGTACTTCTTGATTATCAGGCCTTTCTGAATGAATTTCAGAAAGGTCTTTCTATTTCTGGTTAGTCATTTGCACCACGATTTGCACTGATTTGGATTGTTTTTAGTGTTGATTTTTCCTGTATTTTGTTTTATACTCTTGGATTCGACTAAACGTTTGTGTAGCCTTTTTTCAGGACGGATCAGTATGGTGCACAACGTTTGTGTATGCGCAGTTTAAATTTCCTTTAAATATTAACAAATTTAAATTGCGCATACACTTTGTTGCCGGCTGGCACCTAGTCCACTGTTACTAATTGTTTTGATTTCGAGTTTATTTTTGCACTTATCACTAAGTCGTCAGCTGTCAGCTTCATTGTCATTGTTAAGTCTGACTCGTATCTCGTGGTTGTATTATTTGCAATGTCAAATTCTGAAATACCGGAGCCTTCTCCCGAAGCTGTAACATTTGTCTGTTCGTTTTCCATGTCCAAAGTCACCGTTTGAACTATGTCGAAATTTGCTTTTCCGTTACTTATGTTTTTTAGTTTATAGTTGGTAGTAATCACTACTTTAACAGGATTTAGTCCAGCTACAGGAATCTGCATGGGAATTCTTTGGTCAAAACTATCACCGACTTGCATTGGGTTCTCTGGAAATTTAATCTGTTGTTGAACATTCTCTAAAGTCGTTTTGATTAATTGTTTTGTATTTTCATCCATTCTGTCACTAATCATTGTATCGATTCGTAACTTATTCTCTTGGGTATAAAAGCCTTCAATTATCAATCCAGACATAGATTTCTCTTCCTTAGTCTCTTTGCCATTCACAATCTGATTAGCTATCACTTTTCCATAAGTCATTTTTGCAGGAAAGCTGTTATCAGCCGTCATTGCTCCAGTCGTCATGGTAGTTGTCATTTCATTTGATCCTGCAACAATCATTGGGAGCTTTGTCCCATTAGCTTTTATTTTTTCAATCTTTTCTTCGTTACCTGTAAAGTCTACTTCAGTCTCAGATGAAGTCGTCATGGTTGTCTTGTAGACTTTATTTGGTTTAAAATACGTCTTGAACGTCACTTTGTCCTGTCCGCAAGACGTCAGTGTGGCAATAATTAAACTCAGTAGTAATAAATTTCTCATATCGTCTTTGGTGCTTGCCGGCAACGTTTGGCTATGCAGCGTTGCTTTTCTCCTTTAAAAATAATTAAATAAAAGCAATGATGCATAGCCTTTGTTAGCTGCTGGGCATTTTGTCGACCGTATCCGTAGTTCTTTGTCTGTCACGGGTCAAATCTAAGTCCGTAAATGAGTGTTAATCCCTAGTTGGCATTGAGGTCAGACGAAATGACCAGCATGGGATATTGAATAAAATGACTAAGAGGCTTGTCCGTCCGCTGTTGGTAGAGCAAAGATTTTTCAGTCACCAGATGACTAACAGGCTAATCCGTCCGTATAGCCGAAGTAATGTTGTTTTTATCAATGTCTCCAAAAACTGAAAAAAATTTGCGCTTCGCGCGTCATTTTAGTCAAGAAGGGGAGAGTGGTCGTTTCCGTCCGCTGTTATTATCCGCAAATTCTAGCAAAAGAATTTTTTTTGCAGCGCTGTCAGATGTCACCAAAAGTTTGTTGCCTTGCAGCTAACGCTTGGCTATGCAGCGTTGCTTTTCTCCTTAAAAAATAATTAAATAAAAGCAATGATGCATAGCCGTTGTTGCCTGCAGTTTTGTCCTCAATTCTCGTCAATGATAAGTCCAAACTCCATTACTCCTGGAAGCCTATTTTTCTGCACATTATGAGTTACTATAAATTGATATTCACCAGCCTCATCAAATTTTATGCTCTCATTAACCAGTGTTTCTAGGTCACACATGTCACCAGCACAACTTCCAATGTATTTTCCGGCTTCGTCCATTATTTTGAGATCGTATTCCTTTGTGTCTTCTTTACCGGATGGTGAAATCGATTTAACAGTCACAAGTAAATTGCTTAAACGAAGTCCGTATATATGTCTTATCCCAAGGCTTAGGTTGTAAGATTTGTCAATATTTTCAATAACTGGCTTGAACACAATCTCTTGTCCATAGTCCCAAGTATAGTTAGGGAAGGATTCTTTGTCATATTCCTTGTAAGTATTGCAACCAGTTAAAATTAGAATTGCTGTCAGAGTTGATAGTAGTGATTTTGCTTTCATTTATTCAGATTCAGTAAGTATCAAATATAATTATTCCGTCTTTATTTTTTCGTCAGCGAAAATTGCAGGCAACGATTGGCTATGCAGCGTTGCTTTTATCCTTTAAAATTAATTAAATAAAAGCAATGATGCATAGCCGTTGTTAGCGGTTGTTGCATTCTCTACAGTCATTTCTTTAATGTCCTCTTTTAAACTTAGTATGAAATGTAGTCCCTTTGCCCAAACTGCTTTCGATGTCAATCTGTCCTCCGTTTAGTTTCATGAACTCGTAACTCAACATAAGACCCAACCCAGTACCCTTTTCTCCATCTGTCCCAATGGTGCTTTGTTCTTTGCTAATAGAGAATAATTTTCTTTTAAATTCATCAGAAATCCCTACTCCGCTGTCTGAAACGGATATTTGAACTTGTCCGTCTGGTAATGATTTAGCTGTCAAACTTACAAAGCCGTGCTTATGGGTGAACTTAATAGCATTATTCACAAGATTTCTGATTACGAATTCTATTTGATTTTTGTCACCGGTGATGGTAAGAGAGTCCTCAACTGAGCAATTTACATTTATACCTTTTTTTAATGCCACGTCTTGATAAACGTCACATATATTTGAGGTAATATCTTTAACTTTTATTGTCTCTTCATTGAATTTGTAATCCTCCATTTGTACCATCGCCCAAGTGATTAGATTGTCGGCCATTTTAATTGTATTGTCAACTGAGTCGCGAAGTTGCTTGCTCATAGTCAAAATCTCGTCCTTGTTAAGACTGTCGATATGGTTAATTAACAAACTTGAGAACGACTTCAATGAATTAAGAGGGCTTTTTAAGTCATGGGCTACAATACTGAAAAATTTATCCTTAGTAGTATTTAGTTTTTCCAGTTGATCCCTTTGTTCTGCAATTACTTGAATATTGCTTGTTAGCTCTTCATTTACATTTCGGAGTTGCGTCAACAATTCCTCAGATTTTCTTTTAGCGTTCATTAATTCCATCTCGTATTGCTTACGCTGAGTGATGTCGAGCACAATAAATTGAATATAGTTGTGCTGCTTCTCATTGGCGCTTTCTTTAATTGCATTGATGAGCACTGGAAAGCGAGTTTCATCCTTTCTAATAAAATCAAAATTAATTTGACTGACCTCTCCTTGCATATTCAGCAATGGAGCAAAATGCGTTTCGTAGTAAATTTTACCTCCTAGGGTAAGAAAGTCTTCGAATCTTCTATTTTCAATGATTTCTTCGCGAGAATAACCAGTGAATGCCAAAAAAGTATCATTCATTTCTATCAGGGTGCCATCCTCTTTGGTATATAAATAGCCACAAGGTGCATGATGATATAAGGTTTTGAAATCTAATTCCATACATTATTTGTTACCTAGCACTTAAGAATTTCTTCATGCTCTGAATGGTTTCTTCCGGTTCGCTCAAGTGTGGACAATGTCCTTTTGCTTTCAGTTGGGTTAATTTACTGTGTTTAATGTGTTGTTGCACATAGGTACCCACATGTAGAGGGGCTATCACATCTGACGAACACTGAAGTATTAGGGTAGGTACTGTTACCTTTTCTAAATCCGCTCGATTATCTCCTAAAAAAGTTACGCGGGCAAAATGTTTAGCAATGTCGGGGTTATTGCGGCAAAAACTATTTTTTAATTCTTGTGCTAAAGCTGGCCGCTCAGGGTTTCCCATAATCACAGGGGTAATGGCACTCGACCATCCAAGGTAATTAGAATCGAGGGCTTCCACCAATTCATCTATACTTTCCCTCGAAAAACCTCCATTATAAGAATTGTCGCTTATATACCGAGGAGAGGGGCCAATCATGATGATGCAATCAAATGTAGCAGGATTTTGTATGGAGGCTAGTGCACCAATCATGGCACTTACAGAATGCCCGACCAACACGACATTTTTTAAGCCTAGTTCCTCAATAAGATCAAGAATATCTTCTGCGTGTGCTTGGAGGGTATTGTATTTGTCAAAATCATAGGCATTAAGATCAGATTGGCCTGAACCCACCAAATCAATAAGTACAATTTTGTAAGAAGTTTCAAATGCAGGGGTAATAAATCGCCACATGTTTTGGTCACAACCATAACCGTGAACGAATAGCATTGTCTTTTCTCCTTTCCCTAGAATCTGGGCATTATGTTTTTTCTGCGATTTTGACATAAAGCAAGAGTTTAATTTAGTCAGTTCGATATTTTTTAGTCCGTCCTGCAATAACCGCTAACGTTTGTGTTTGCGCAGTGGTGCGATTTCGAAGCCGCGTCCTGTCCCCGACACCAAACGTGGAACGAAGATAAACACTTTGAGCTACACGTCACCGCACCATTGCGCAAACATTTTGTTGGCAGTAGTAGGGCCTTCTCCTCACTTCTTTCGAAGCTGTATCTTTGGTCTCCCGTTAATTTACACCGCCTTCATAAGTCAGTCGTGCGGTGGAGCATTTTTCATTGACTACATTCTCCACTTACACGCAGTATTCATTTCTTGCTTTAGAATCCATATCCAAATAGAGATAGACCAATGTTATTATTTCGTCTGCCTTTAAGCCACGAAAGTCTACGAAATAAATTTTCTTTCCATTGTGAATTTCAGTGGTGATCTGGTCTTACACCATGGCACCGGCAGATGGGAATTCGATCTTAAACATGGATCCCTTTCCCAGTTGTGAGGAGAGTTCAATTTTGCCCCCTAATTTTTCAACCGTTTCCTTGACAATGAAAAGTCCTAACCCCGAGCCCTTAACCTTATCGGTGCCCCGGAAA
>LNEN01000314.1 GCA_001464155.1 Cytophagales bacterium Ga0077538
GGTATGATGACGGTGGTGTTTCTTTTTGCCTTTGCCAGTGAATGGATTAAGCGAAATATCTTTCAACGTTTCTTTCCGAAACGAAAACCATTTTCAGAACGCAATCGAAAATTTGTAACGATTTGGCGCAAGTACGGAATAGTGGGAACCGCGATCTTAACTCCTATTTTGCTAACACCAATTGGTGGCTCACTGTTAGCAGTAAGTTTTGGCACCCCAAAAGACAAGCTGATTTTCTACATGTTCTTAAGTGCCTGTTTCTGGTCATGTGCGTTCACCATCGGTGTTTACTACTTCTTTGATATGATCAAAGGTTGGATAGCGTAACCTGTAAATTCCAAAACTCAGATTTCAAATTCCCAATTATTTATCCTCGTCAGGTAGAATTTCAATGTCTCTTATCAATACACGTTTAGCAATGGATTGACCTGTTTTAGTTGCAGCAAGACCCCCCAGCGCTGTTTCTTTATAGCGCGTTTCCATGCTGGCACCAATTTCACCCATGGCTTCTATCACTTCATCAACCGGAATCACGCTGCTCACATTAGCTAAGGCAATCTGAGCAGAACTATTCGCGATCGCTGCTGCGCTGGCATTGCGTACCACGCAGGGCACCTCCACTAAACCGGCCACCGGGTCGCACACCAAACCCAACATACACTGCACCGTAACAGCTACTGCGTTAAAGATCTGATCGGTGTTTCCTCCTAAGCAATACACAATAGCGCCAGATCCCATGGCCGCTGCCGTACCCGTTTCCGCCTGACAACCACCCACTGCTCCGGCAATAGATGCCTTCTGCTCCATGATAAGTGCAATGCCTGCTGCCAACAACATGGCATCGATAATTTTTTTGTCTTCTACTGTATGAATTTCCTGCACTGTGAAAAGTACACCCGGCATGATACCGCTGGCTCCAGCAGTTGGCGCAGCCACTACCCTCCCCATACACGAATTCACTTCTTTTGCTGCCAAGGCGCGTGAAATCAAATTCTGAAATTCCTTCGAGAGAACTGGCGTGGGGTAGTTATATACTTTTTTCGCTCCATTGTTGATCATACCCGAGCGCGATGTCATTTCTTCTGTCAAGCCTGTATGCACTGCATCCTTCATCACCTCCCAGGCTCTGTTCAGTCCATCATAGATTTGCTCGTTGGTACGGTTCTTTTGCGTGCGCTCATACTCCAGCACAACCTCCACTAACGACTGCTTGCTTTCTTCTGCGTAGCGTTTCCATTCAGCAAATGATTCAAATAAAAAAGCCATAAAATTAATTCTCTAGGTACTGGAAAAATTCAAATCCCAAATCAAAGTTGATGCTAATCCAAGTCATTTCAAACGTTTGAAAGCATTTAATTGGTTCCTTTTTCCATTTATCAAAAAACGCCAGTCAAATTGAAATTTCTGCCTACTTTGGAACATGCATTTACTGTTCTCAATACTGCTCTTCATCACTCCGCTTAATCCGACACAACAGGAAAATTTTTGGCATACACTTGCGCAAGTGAGTTTTAAAAATGTAAAAGATAAAAATGGCTACGACACCGAGTTGCCTGTTTTTAGCAAATACTTAAAAACGTTTCAGGGCAAGAAGGTTCAGATAAAAGGGTATGTGATCCCCCTCGATGAAGTAGGTGGAGAAGGGAAATTTATGCTCTCTTCATTACCTTTCAATTTGTGCTACTTCTGCGGTGCCGCAGGACCAGAAACGGTGGTGGAGGTTGAGACTACTGACAAAGTAAAGTTCAGCACCAAACAAATCACGATGGAAGGCATCATTGTATTGAATGAAACAGATCCCAATCACCACATCTATATATTAAAAAGCGCCAAACTCCTTAACTAAGAAAAATGAAAGCAACTACACTCTTTACTTTATTACTCACTGTATCCATCACAGGATACACGCAATCCACAGACGAAAAGGATATCAAGAAAATATACGATGAGGCACTCACACGAGGCGAATCGTATGCCATGCTTCGTGAGTTGACCACCAAAGCACCTGCCCGCTTAAGTGGTTCACCCAATGCAGCGGCCGCAGTAGAGTGGAGTAGACATGCGATGGAACAATTCGGATTTGATTCGGTGTGGTTACAACCCGTTATGGTACCTCATTGGGTAAGGGGAAACAAAGAGGTGGCAAAAGCCATCACCAAAAAGCAAGGAGCGATTGATCTGACGGTGCTTGCCCTAGGCGGATCGATTGGAACCGGTGCGCAAGGAATAAGTGCCCAGGTGGTAGAAGTAAAAGATTTTGAAGAGTTGAAAAATTTAGGAGAGAAGGGTGTGAAGGGGAAAATCGTTTTCTTCAATCGTCCGATGGATCCAACACTCATTCAAACTTTTTCTGCTTATGGTGGTGCCGTAAACCAACGCGGTGCCGGACCAAGTGAAGCCGCTAAATACGGAGCGGCTGCGGTAGTGGTCCGTTCAATGGGCTCCAACCTTGAAGATTATGCGCACACCGGAGGACTGCGCTATGCCCCTAACATTGGCAAAATCCCTGCGGTTGCAATGAGCACACGTCACGCAGAGTTATTAAGTCAGTTGTTGAAAGAAGAAAAAGACTTACAGTTTTTCATGCAGACTACCTGTGAGATTTTACCGGATGCTCCTTCTTTCAATGTAATCGGTGAATTGCGCGGTAGTGAGAATCCCACTCAATACATCGTTGTCAGTGGTCACCTTGATTCGTGGGATGTAGGGCAAGGCGCGCATGATGATGGCAGCGGTTGTGTACAAGCCATTGAAGTCTTAAGAATCTTTAAGGCTATCGGTTATAAACCCAAGAATACGATTCGCGCTGTGATGTACATGAACGAAGAAAATGGACTGCGCGGTGGCATTGAATATGCCAAACAAGCTGAGTTGAGAAAAGAAAAGCACATCGCTGCGATGGAAAGCGATCGTGGTGGTTTTACGCCTCGTGGTTTTACGATGAGTGCTCCCGAAGAAATGAAGAATAAAGTAAAAAGCTGGAAGCCTTTGTTAGAAGGATATGGCTTAACCGATTTTAATGGTGAAGGTGGTGGAGCAGACATTGGTCCCCTCGCACCACAAGGTGTTCCGCTGTTCGGATACCTGCCGGACTCACAGCGCTACTTCGATTACCACCACACACAAGAAGATACTTTTGATAAAGTAAGCAAACGCGAGTTGGAGTTAGGTGCCGCTGCCATGGCCGCCTTAACTTTTTTAATCGACTCGAAAGGACTTTAAGAGAGTTAACAGTTAATCGTTATCAGTTAATCGAGTTTGACAACGATTAACGGATAACGATTGACTACTCACTTACCGATAGGTGACAAGGTCTAGAACAATTTTCCACCCTCTATCCTTTTCATTTTTCCAGATGCGCAGGTAATTCGCGGCTTTTGTTTGTGAAGGAGTGAGTTGAACTACAGCCGTACCGTATGCATAGGCAAGATCAGCACTAGAAGCCATCCCTCCATCCACAAAATGATACTGAACTACTGGTTCTTGTTCAATATAAGAGGCCACTACTAATGACTCTGTCATGGGTTCTTTACCAGGTCTATACAACCTGATTTCTGTTGACAGGCTCTCTTTATAGGCACTTGTTTTGTTCTTCAGCTGAGCGTTTATAAAATCTTGCTCAAGCTTCTGAAGAGTAGCCCTCGCACCACCCTCACTATTCTTCTTTCTTGCTGATTCTATGAAACTTGTCTTCCACGCAGGAACTGAGTTTGGTTTTGGATGATCGATACCAATGTCTAATAATAGTTTCCATTTACCATCGTCTTGCTTCTGCCACATCGAAACAAATTGACCAAAGGCTACAGCATTTTCATCTATCTTAGCAGGACGAAATTCCCAAGGCCCTGTATTATATCCAAAATCCCCGGAGGCAGCAATGTCTGAATACACAGGCTCCCACTTTAGCCAACCTGCATTTGGTTTTTGATTTTCGTATGATTTCTTCGCATTGACCGGACCTTCACCAAATAAAATAGTCTCCTCTGTAAACTGAGCCCAAAACGCATCGCGTGTATTGGTTTCCTTAGCAAGATTGATAAAAGCCCACTCGGCATCTACCAGCGATTGAAGATTCGGTGAAATGGTCTGAGCGTTTGCACCAGACATCAAGACAACTAAAAATAATGAGAGTAAGATTCTTTTCATGAGCCTTAACACGTAATTGGTTTGATAACGTTAAGGTACGAAAGAAAAATACTGCGATTTGGGGTAGTCTACTCCTCAATAGGTCCCAGCAATTCTGCGCTGCTGAGAATGTAGATCATTTGAGTAGGATTCTTGTCATTTAGGAATAACACCTCCACCACCGTTTCAGGACCGCCTCCTCCACAAAAAAAACAAGCATTAATCGGTAAGGAGGAAAGCATAAAATGATTGCTCTTCTGCGCTCCGTTTTCAAATGGTACTAAATAACCTGGCAATGTTACTGACTTTCCATTGAGAGCTTTTGCAGCATCGCTAAATATCGGTTTATCCAATCCATCAAATTCCTCTGAACCCGTAATGTATTGAATGGTGTACAACTTCGGCCACACCAGAGAGGGGAATCCCTTATAGACTGCTTTGGGTTTCGGTTGGGCATAGGCACTAATGGAAAAAATCAGCGCGACACTAAACACAAAGATGCATCGCGTTAACCGCGATGCATCTTGTTGAATTGAAAAATTAAAGAAGACAATCTTATGCTTCCGCATTGGCATACTCTTCTATCGGCAAGCAACTGCAAACTAAGTTTCTGTCGCCATAGGCATTGTCTACACGACTTACACTTGGCCAGAATTTAGTATCCTTCACATACGGAAGTGGGTACGCTGCCTTTTGTCTGCTGTAAGGTCTTGTCCACTCATCGGCCGTAATTACAGCCGCAGTATGAGGGGCATGCTTCAATACATTTTGTTCTTTATCCGCTTTGCCTTCTTCTACTTCACGAATCTCTTTTCTGATTTCAACCAAGGCATCGATAAACCGATCCAACTCTTCTTTTGGCTCACTCTCGGTTGGCTCAATCATCAAGGTACCTGCTACCGGGAAAGAAACGGTTGGTGCATGGAATCCATAATCCATTAAACGTTTCGCGATATCCTCCACTTCAATTCCTGCCTTCTTGAAATCGCGGCAATCCACAATCATTTCGTGTGCACAACGTCCGTTCGTGCCCGTATATAAAATCTTAAAGTGCTCTGCTAAGCGCTCCTTCATGTAATTAGCATTCAGGATGGCATACTTGGTTGAGTTTGTCAAGCCCTCTCCTCCCATCATCGCGATGTAAGCATAAGAGATCGTAAGAATGCTCGCACTTCCCCAAGGCGCTGCTGACACAGCCGTGATCGCATGCTTACCTCCCGTCTTTACAACCGCATGACCCGGCAAGAAATCTTTTAGCTTATCGTTACAGCAAATTGGCCCCATGCCAGGTCCACCACCACCGTGAGGGATACAGAAAGTCTTGTGAAGATTTAAGTGACAAACATCCGCACCAATGTTGGCAGGAGAAGTTAATCCCACCTGTGCATTCATGTTGGCACCATCCATGTACACGAGACCACCATTCGTATGAATGATCTCACAGATCTCTGCGATGGCTTCTTCAAACACACCGTGTGTGGATGGATACGTCACCATCAAGCAAGACAAGCGATCTTTGTACTGCTCTGCCTTCGCTTTCAAATCTGCTACGTCTACTTTTCCTTCTTCATCTGATTTGGTAACGATTACATCCATGCCCGCCATCACCGCGCTCGCAGGATTGGTTCCGTGTGCGGATGAAGGAATCAAGGCAATATTTCTATGATGATCGCCTCGGCTTTGGTGATACGCACGAATCACCATTAAGCCGGCATACTCTCCTTGTGCACCGCTGTTAGGCTGTAAGGAAACACCAGTAAAACCTGTGATTTCTTTTAACCATGCCTCAAGGTTGGTAGTCAATTCTTGATAACCCAACGTTTGGGTGCTTGGCGCGAACGGATGAATGTTTCCAAATTCAGGCCAGGTTACGGGAATCATTTCTGCGGTAGCATTCAACTTCATTGTGCAAGAGCCCAATGAAATCATGGAGTGCACCATCGATAAGTCTTTATTCTCCAAACGCTTGATGTAACGCAACATCTCATGTTCTGAGTGATGTGCATTGAACACAGGATGCGTCATGAAAGAAGAAGTGCGCACCAATGAAGCTGGCCAATTCAATTGAACGCCATTCACCGAAAGCGTTGCTGCTTTCTTATTGGTGGCATTTGCAAAAACCTGTACGATTGTTTCAATGTCCTTTGCGCTCGTGGTCTCGTCAATTGAAATACCTACGTGGTTATCGGCAAAATAACGGAAGTTGATTTCACGTTTTGTTGCTTCCTTTTCAATGGCTGCCTTATCCGCCACAGCAATTTTAATTGTATCAAAGAAGTGTTCATTCACTTGCTTGAGCCCTAAGGCCTCCAAGCCAGTTGCTAAATTCTTAGCCAGGCCATGGACGCGTCCTGCAATTTTCTTCAAGCCTTCCGGGCCATGATACACACTGTACATGCCTGCCATTACCGACAAGAGCACTTGTGCTGTACAAATATTAGAGGTTGCTTTCTCTCTACGAATATGTTGTTCGCGTGTTTGAAGCGCCATTCGATAACCTGGATTACCGGAAGCATCGATAGAAGCACCAATGATACGGCCTGGCATCTGACGTTTAAAATCATCTTTGGTAGCGAAGTACGCTGCGTGCGGACCACCAAAGCCCATCGGAACACCAAAGCGCTGGGAAGAACCTACCACTACATCAGCACCCATTTCACCTGGTGACTTTAATAACACCAAACTTAGAATGTCTGCCGCCATCACCACAAACACATCTTTTTCATGTGCTGAAGCATTAAAGCTTGTGTAGTCCTTGATCGCTCCATCATTGTTTGGGTTTTGAATAAACACCGCAAACAAATCGGCATCGGTAATATCCAGCTTGCTGATATCGCCAACCACTAACTCTACGCCAATGGGAGCAGAACGGGTTTTTAATAAGTCAATGGTTTGAGGAAACGTATGTTGATCCACAAAAAATTTATGGGCATTTTTCTTAGACGCCTTGCGTGAAGCGTACATCAAGTGCATGGCTTCTGCCGCAGCGGTTGCTTCATCTAATAAAGAAGCATTGGCAATCTGCATGCCTGTCAAATCAATGACCATCGTCTGATAATTGATCAAGGCCTCTAAACGACCCTGGGCAATCTCTGCCTGGTAGGGCGTATAAGCCGTATACCATCCTGGATTCTCTAAAATATTGCGAAGAATTACGCCAGGGGTAATGGTGTTGTAATAACCCGTTCCGATAAACGATTTGAAGACCTTGTTTTTAGAAGCCAACACTTTGAACTCCTTCAAAAATTCAAATTCCGATTGAGCTGCAGGCAGATTCAACGGATTTTTCAAGCGAATGCTGGCCGGCACTGTTTGATTGATTAACTCATCTACAGAAGAGGCCTTTACAACTTTCAACATTTCAGCCGTTTGCTTAGCATCGGGGCCAATGTGGCGGCTTTCAAATTTTTCGGAGTAGTTAGAATCTATTTTCATCGTTTTTGAGAATTCGGATGGTTCATTAAACCCATTTTCAAAAGACTTTACAGGGGTTTAAAAGTGCCGCAAAGGTAATTCTCTAAACACAAATCTTTCTGAATAGATTAATTGATTTCAGGATAATTTTTAAACGGCTTGCCAGCTGTATAAAAAAAGCATTGAAGGGCTGAAAAAATGCAAATCCTGCCCATCTTTGAAGCTTAACCCAAAACGTTTAGCATGAAACGATCCTACTTTTTTGGACTTGGCCTGCTGTTAAGCTTCAGCTTGCAGGCTCAAGACCCCATAGCGCAACAATACGGAGCGCTTATTACCACCAGCGACTTAAAGGAAAACCTATCCATTCTGGCATCCGATGCCATGGAAGGACGCGAAACCGGAAAGCGTGGCCAAAAGATGGCCGCTGCCTTTATTGCTGCCTATTTTGAAGACTTGGGTTTGGTGCCTCCCGTTAATGGAGGTTTCTACCAACCTGTAGAACTTTTTACCATGGCTCAGCCTAGCGTAATGCTTAAAAGTCAGGCAGGTGAATTAAAAGAATTTGAAGACTTTACCTACTACGGAAGTGGACAAACCGATGGCGCTAAAGAGTATGTGCTCATTTTTGCCGGCAAAGGCAGCGATGAAGAAATTGCTACGCTGGATGTGAAAGACAAGGCCGTTGCCATTTTTATGGACGCCAACGCCTCTCTTCGCAGAAATCCTGCCGTTACTAAACTTCGTGAAAAGGGCGCAGTGGCAGTGATTGCCATCACCGATTCTCAAGCCGAGTTTACCGAGCTTACCGGTATGATCAAAAATTTCACCGGTGGTCAAATAAGTCTTACCAACAAACCCAGCACTACGCTTGGAACACTATTAGCCGGCCCTGCTTCTTGCGAAAAATTGTTCAAGACCAGTGCTGAAAAGTTAAAGAAAGCCATCACTGATAAGAAAGTTGCGAAGGTAAAGCCTGCGATACTTTCTGTTTCCATCACCCAAAACTTCATGCCCTTGAAATCAACCAACGTACTGGGCTTTTTAGAAGGTGGTGACAAGAAAGACGAAATCGTTGTCATCACTTCTCACTACGATCACATAGGCATGTTACCAGCCGGTGAAGGCGATCGCATTAACAACGGTGCTGATGATGATGGGTCTGGAACGGTAGCCGTGCTACAATTAGCAAAGGCTTTCGTGAAAGCAAAACAAGAAGGCAAGGGCCCCAGAAGAAGCATCCTCTTTATGACCGTTACCGGTGAAGAAAAAGGATTACTGGGTTCTGATTACTATACCCAGCATCCGGTCTATCCTCTGGCTAACACGGTTGTGAACCTGAACATTGATATGATTGGTCGTACGGACCCACAACATAAAGACAGCGCTCCGTATGTGTACGTGATTGGATCCGATCGTTTATCGAAAGAATTGCACACCCTGAGCGAAGGGGTTAATACAACTTACACAAAGTTGGCTTTTGACTACACGTACAACGCTGAAAGTCACCCGGACAGAATCTACTACCGCAGTGACCACTGGAACTTCGCCAAGAACAACATTCCGATCATTTTCTATTTTGATGGTGTACACGAAGACTATCACAAGCCCAGCGATGAAGTGGACAAAATTGAATTTGACTTATTGAAGCAGCGTGCAGAGTTAGTGTTCTACACGGCTTGGGAAATTGCCAACCGCGAAGGAAGAATAACCGCAGATAAGAAGTAATTCTTTGCTGAAGATTTAAAATTATCAATAAAAAAGCAGGCTCATCACCTGCTTTTTTTATTGTCTATTGATTCGTTACTACTTTTTTAAAACCAGGTTGTCAACACTATACTTGCCCGGTCCGCTGATCAATAACATTATATAAATGGTTAGAAAGAGGAATCCCGTTTCTCCATCACCAAAAATCTCTCCGTTATGAGCCTTAAAAACCGCTACCGCCATGGCAATACTTAAGGGAACCAACACAAGTCGGGTAACCAAGCCAGCTGCTAAAAGCATGGAGCAGAAAAACTCCGCAAAAATGACCAACACTAAAGAAACCGCACTCCCCAGTCCTAAAAAATTCATGAACTTATCCTTGCGTTCCGCAAAATGAATAAGCTTACCATAGCCATGTGGCATCATCAAGATACCTGCAGAAAGGCGAAGTAATAATAAGCCTATATGCAGACTTGAATCTTTTAACTGAGTAGATAATAGTTTCATACTTACTAATTAATACGCCATAGCAAAAAGCACTCTCTTACTTGATGGCTTACCAGAATAAATACAAACACCTGCCTCTTCTTTTGCATCCAAAGGTATGCAGCGAATGGTGGCCTTCGTTTCTTCTTTTATTTTCTGTTCTGTTTCGGCTGTACCGTCCCAATGTGCAGAGATAAAACCTCCTTTGTCATTCAACACTTTCTTAAACTCCTCGAACGAATCAACCTTTGTAGTCATATCGGTACGAAAACTCAACGCACGATTGTAAATATTTTGCTGAATGGTATCCAACAAGGCAGGGACAGCCGTGTTGATGTCTTCCATTTTCATCACTTGCTTTTCCTTGGTGTCGCGTCTGGCTACTTCTACGGTTCCGTTATCCAAATCGCGAGGACCAATGGCAATGCGCACAGGTACACCTTTTAATTCCCACTCGGCAAATTTAAAGCCCGGCTTTTGCGTATCGCGGTTGTCATATTTAACAGAGAAGCCTTGCTTGCGCAAATCTTTGGCAATAGCCTCTGCCTTCTCACTCACACGCGCAAATTCATCATCGCTTCTAAACACCGGCACAATCACCACGTGAATTGGGGCGAGCTTGGGAGGGATAATCAATCCATCATCATCGGAATGTGCCATAATCAAGGCACCGATCAGGCGTGTACTTACACCCCAACTAGTACCCCACACCTCTTCTAATTTTCCTTCTTTATTGGAGAACTTCACATCAAATGCTTTCGCGAAATTCTGTCCTAAAAAATGTGAAGTACCTGCCTGCAATGCCTTACCATCCTGCATCATCGCTTCAATGCAATAGGTGTCTAAAGCCCCAGGGAAACGTTCATTTTCAGACTTGCGTCCTTTAATAACCGGCAAGGCCATAAACTCTTCCGCGAAAGCGGCATATACCTCCAGCATTTGTTCCGTTTCTTTAATCGCTTCGTCTTTAGTGGCATGCGCAGTGTGACCTTCTTGCCATAAAAATTCTGCCGTACGCAAAAACAAACGCGTGCGCATTTCCCAACGCACCACATTCGCCCACTGATTGATCAGAATAGGCAAATCGCGGTAGGATTGAATCCATTTTTTGTAAGTGCTCCAAATGATGGCTTCACTGGTGGGACGAACCACCAACTCTTCTTCCAACTTAGCATTTGGGTCAACAATTAATTTACCCTTTCTATCAGGATCATTCTTTAATCGATAATGCGTCACAAGGGCACATTCTTTTGCGAAACCCTCTGCATTTTTCTCCTCGGCTTCAAACATGCTCTTAGGCACAAATAGGGGGAAGTAGGCGTTTACATGCCCCGTATCCTTAAACATTTTATCTAAGGCTTGCTGCATTTTTTCCCAAATGCTATAACCATAGGGCTTAATTACCATGCAACCGCGCACATCCGAATTCTCAGCCAGATCGGCCTGCTTCACTAATTCAATGTACCATTGTGCATAATCTTCGCTGCGGGTAGGGATTCCTTTTGCCATGTCGGTATGATAATTGTTCTAAAAGAATCACAAATATTTTCTAACTTCGAGACACTTTTTATCCGTTTTTTCGTTCTTAAGTATAGAGTAAATTCAAAACCCATGAAAAGAACAATCGTACTGAGTGCTTTATCGATGTGGTGCGCCACCAGTTTTGCTCAGGTTGAACAGGACGATATGTATTTCAACAAAAAGGATCGCACCAAGCTTATTCAGCAAGCCAGCGTTGCCGAACCTGCAGTGGACGAAGCACTCACAAGGGGAGAAAAACCACTGCGCTTTGATTATGCTATTAATAAAAATTCAGGATCATCAGAAACGGCAAATCTTTCCGCCAGAGACATTAATCCGGAATACATTGCTCGCTCACAATCTCAAATGTTAACGGGTGAAGAGACCTCTTACTTCAAAGAGAATTACGAATACGCCACGCAAAAAAGCCTTGCCTCTTACAGCGATAGTTTGACAAACTGGCAAAACAGCTCACTCTACTCCAGCAATTACTTTGCTCCTTCTATCAGTGGTTGGAACAGTCCTTATTATGCTCCTTACAATGATCCTTTTCTGATGGGATATTCCAGTAATCCCTGGTGTAACCCGGGTTTTCAATCTGGCTTGTCTGTTTCTTTCAGCTACATGATGGGTAATAACTGGAATTATGGATGGGGAAGTCCTTCTATTAGTTTGATGTTCATGTATGGAAGTCCTTGGATAAATATGAATTTGTATTGGGGTAACTTTGGCTACGGGTATGGAAATGCTTATGGCGGATACTATCCTGTTAATTATAGCAATGGTGATTCACGAGGTCCTGTTTACGGCAAGAGAGGATCACGCAGTTCGGATATCAATAACCCCAATCGCTACACTACAAGTAATACTACCCGCCCCGGAAATACTGCTACCACTTCCAGTACCGGAAGAAGCGCAGCTTCCAGAACTGCCTCACGCTCAACAACAGAATATTACACACCACAATGGAAACGTGTGACTCAGCAAACCAACGCAGCGAGCACCACTCAAAAGCGTATCAGTTCTGCTACTTCCGAACTTTTTCAAAATCGATCTGGCAGCACGCAGCAACGCAGCTCTGGTAGTTTCTCACCTTCACAACGGTCCGGTTCTTTCAGCGCACCTTCCAGAAGTAGTTCAGGTGGCTCTAGTGGTTCGCGATCTTCTCGCAGCAGAGGCAACTAAGCATTCTTACAACAAATACCTGTTATGAAGAAACTACTCTTCACTACTATTCTTGTGTCCGCATCAATACACCTGTTTGCACAGGATTTTGTAGACAATGCTTTGTTGTTTAGCAGAACGCAACCGGGAGGAAGCGCGCGCATTCAAGCACTGGGTGGAGTGCAGATATCCTTAGGTGGGGATTACAGTAGTGCCTTGTCTAACCCTGCCGGTTTGGGTATGTATAATAAGTCGGAAGCAACGCTCTCCATGGGTGTTACGAATAACCAAACAACGTCCTCTTTTTTTGGCAATGCTTCCGATGCCAATCGTACCACCTTTAACATTCCTGGATTTAGTTATGTACACAGACAAGACAATGCCAAGGACAAATTTCAAGGGGGCACTATTGGCGTTACATTCTCCCGCATTAATAATTTCAACACTACGTATCGCTACGAAGGTGATAATGACCAGAGTTCTCTAATCGATTTTTTTATAAACGATTCGCAAGGGCGCCTGCCAGAAGATATGCTGTATGGGGGCTACGATTTTTATTCCCTTACCGGACTTGCCTACAACAATTACTTAACACAAGATTTTGAGGATAATGGCGAAACTGTCTACGGCTCCGTGTTAACTCCCCTACCTGATGAAGTTCGCACCGTTCATCAACTTGAAGAAGTGATTCGAAAGGGAGCGCAGTCACAACTGTCTGTATCCTATGGAGGCAATTACGATGATACTTTTTTCTTTGGTGCAGGCATGGGTATTGTGATCACCTCCTTTGAGCAGACTCAGGTTTTTGAAGAATCGAATTTTCGCTACAGTCTGGATGCCAGCTACAATCCCTTGACTTATTTCAGAACCAACGAAAACTTTGATATACAAGGTTCAGGTGTGAACTTCTCGTTTGGAGGTATTTATCGCCCCTTAGATTTTCTACAAGTGGGTGTTTCGTATATCACGCCCACGTACTATACTTTCACAGACTCCTACACAGCCTCGGTAGAAGGTGAATGGAACGACTTTGATTATTTCGGTGATGGATCTCTAACGCTTGAATCTACTTCGGAGGAATTTGATGTGCCCTTTATTTCTGAATACGATTTAAGAACACCGGGTAAAGCATCGCTCGGAGTAACCTTTATTAACAAGCGAGGTTTTATTAGTGGAGATGTGGAGTTTATCAACTATGGAAAAGCGAAGTACTCCTCTCAGTTTGACGGAGAATCTTATGAACCTGAAAACGATGCGATTCAACAGGAGTATCGGAATGCAGTCAACTACAGAATTGGAGCCGAATTTCGGCACAACATGTATCGAGTGCGACTCGGGTATAATCATCAAGGAAACCCCTATAACACCAACACAGGAACAAACATTGCTCTAAACACCCTGAGCGGTGGCGCTGGCTTACGTTTTGCAAAATTTTTTATTGATATGGCTATCGTGCATGCTGTTGGCGAAACACTGCGTGTCCCCTACAATGCTGGAAATTTACCCAGCCCAAAGGTGGCCATTGACTATCAATCCACGCATTACATGCTTACCCTTGGGCTTCCTTTTTAAAGAGCATTATGGTATTTGCCATAGAGTCTGCAGATAAATTTTCTCCGGAAAAGGTTATATGTGCCTGATTGTAAAAAGACACTCTTTTACTTCTTAAATTTTCAAGGCGCTGACTCAACTCTTCTTCTGACTCCAGAGAAAGCAAGGGACGATCGGATGAGTTTTTTACGCGATCATAAATTGAATTCAGTGCCACATCCAGAAAAACAACGATGCCTTGCTCCTTCATAAACTCCAACGATTGATGGAAACAGGGCGCTCCACCACCGGTAGCCATCACAAAAGAATGTTGTTGTACGCTATGTTCTCGAAGCAGCCTGGCCTCCACTTCCCTAAAGTATTCTTCTCCTCTCTCTCGAAATAATTCAGGAATCTTGATGTTTTCACTTCGCTCAATTTGTTTATCTAAATCAATAAAGGGAAGCAGCATTCGTTCCGCCAGTTGTTTTCCCAGCGTACTCTTTCCTGCCCCCGGCATACCGATTAAAAATATTTTCATTGTACTAAGGAGAGAACCTCTGCCGCAGAAGGTGTGTCGTTGTGATGCCACATGCCTTTCACGGTTCCATTTACCCAAAGTGTGATTCCAGGATTCGAACGGATAATCGTCTTCAGTACCGTAGCATCCACAAAATAATAGGACACAGCCAATTGGTGTGTATGGCGAAAAGCCTCAAACTGCTCAGCTGTGGAGGAAGTCAATTCCATCATTTCCATTTTTCCATCCAGGCTTTTTACCAAGGTGCGAATGGCCTCCATATTATCAACAGATGTTTTGTTTACATCACCAATAATAAAAAACAACTTCACCCCTTCGAAGGTCTGTTGTGTTACGTCATTTCCATTCTCATCTGCTACAGCATAATCTGTAATCTTTGGCATGGTCTTATCTTCATTCAAGACACGAGAACTTTTATACGTATATCCTTCGGTGGCCGGTAAAAATTTTGTGGATGCTACCTCTTTACCGTCTTTCTCAAATACGTATTCAATAATGGGTTGCTCTTGTGGCTGCATCTGCTCTTGAATGTTGTTGCCAATTCGGTACGCCCTAAAATCAATGAAGGGTAAATGACGCACCGCATACACACCCAGAAAAAGGAAAATGGCAGTGAATACTGCAATAATGATGTGTCCTTCCTTGGAATAAAAAACTGACTGATACTTTTTCCTGTACCAAAAGAGATGAACTACGGGGAACATCAAAATAATATCCTTGGTGAACGATTCCCACGGTGTCAGTTTAATGGCATCTCCAAAACATCCGCAATCCGTAACCTTATTAAAGTAAGCTGAGTAGAACGTGAGGAATGTAAAAAATACCATCAATAACAGAAGTATCACTGTGGTGAGGCGCATACGGTAATAAATTAACACTGCTACTCCTAACACCAACTCCAATACAATGAGCAGCATGCCAATCTCGAGGGCATACGGAACAAACCAATGGAAGAAGGAACCAAAATCTTGTGCAAATACTTCAAAGTATTCCTCCAATTTAATCTTCGTGCCAACAGGATCGTTCAGTTTAATTAAACCTGAAAAAATAAAAAGGCCTCCTACAAAGAAGCGGGCAACTTGATCTGCGATTTTTTGAAACATATCGTGGCTTATTGGTTAACAGTTATCCGTTACTTGTTAACGGACAACAGGTAAACTATTTAATTGTGAAATGCTAGACTGTCATTTTAATAAGGCAAAAAACGGCATAATTGATCATGTCCTGATAGTTCGCCTTAATACCTTCACTCACTAACGTCTTCCCTTGATTATCTTCAATCTGCTTTACGCGAAGCAACTTCATTAAGATAATATCAGTAATGGAGGTCACGCGCATATCACGCCAAGCCTCTGCATAGTCGTGATTTTTGTTTTGAAGCAAGGCAAAGGTTTCGTTTACCGCCTTGTCGTAATAGGGCTTTAGCTCCTCATAAGTCATTTCCAACTTTTCATCTGCTTTCAATTCAAGTTGAATCATAGCAATAATGCAGTAGTTGATAATGCCGATAAATTCATCCTTAATCGGATCTTCTATCTTTTGCATGCCCTTCTCCTGAATACTGCGAATGCGTTGCGCTTTGATAAAAATCTGGTCAGTGATAGACGGTAGCCTTAACACCCGCCAAGCCGTTCCGTAGTCTTTTGTTTTCTTTGCAAACAATTCTTGGCAGGTGGCGATCACCTGTTTATATTCGATGGCGGTTTTCTCAATCATAGATTCGTAGAACGTGCAAAATAAAACATTTACCCAAAGTAATGGGCATCCTTAACATTACACCCGACAGTTTCTACAGTGATAGCCGGGTTCAGTCAGAAAAAGAGATTCTGACAAGGGCTGAAAAAATGTTGATGGCAGGAGCCACCTTTCTGGATGTGGGTGGTTACTCCTCCCGACCCGGAGCCAAGGATCTTTCGGAAACAGAAGAAATTCAGCGAGTTAGCCAGGCCATAAAAGTCATCCATAAAGAGTTTCCTCAAGCACTAATCTCAGTCGACACCTTTCGAAGTTCAGTAGCAAAAGCAGCTGTTCAGGAAGGCGCCTGCATGATCAACGACATTTCAGGAGGATCGCTGGACCCTAAAATGCTTGACACTGTTGCCTCCTTGAAGGTTCCTTACATCCTTATGCACATGCAAGGCACTCCTCAAACCATGGCCTCGTTAACAAAGTATAACAACTTAGTAAAAGACATCTTTGATTACTTCCATCAAAAAGTAAACACCCTTCGTCAACTTGGTGTTAACGATCTTGTACTAGACCCCGGCTTTGGCTTTGCCAAAACTTTTGAACAAAACTTTAGTCTGCTCAACCATCTTGATCATTTCAAACTTTTCGAAGCCCCACTACTGATTGGGCTCTCCCGCAAGTCAATGATCTGGAAAACATTGGACATCACTGCAGATGACGCTTTGAACGGAACCACCGCTCTTCATATGATCGCCTTGCTAAAAGGTGCCAGCATTCTGCGCGTACACGATGTGAAGGAGGCCGTAGAGACCATAAAGCTGTTTAGCAAAACCACCTCCAATTCCCATCATTCCTAATCTACGCACCGCAGACTTTATGTACATTTGTCTACATGATCTTTCTATTTAAAATAGGGTTTCTGGAAGTAAGCTGGGTAGATCTGGTGGACATTGGTATGGTTAGCATTTTGCTCTACCAAGTGTACAAACTGATTCGTGGAAGTATTGCCGTAAATATCTTTTTGGGTATACTCGCTCTTTACTTGATATACCTGATTGTGCGTGCCGCCCAGATGGAATTGCTTGCAACTATTCTTGGGCAATTTATGGGCGTAGGGGTTATTGCCATGATTGTCCTCTTTCAACCAGAGATTCGCAAGTTTCTGTTGGTGATTGGCAGAAGTACAGAGGTTAGAGAGAATTTTTTGAAAACCATTACCAATTGGCGAAGCGAATACCACGATGATTTTGATATCAGTCAGGTAATTGACGCCTGCAAAACTCTAAAGGCAGGTAAGACAGGAGCACTCATTGTTTTCTCGCGTGATACGGAATTGAAGTTTTATGCCGAAACAGGTGATTTGTTAGATGCCGAAGTGAATAAGCGCTTGCTTCTTACCATTTTTAATAAAACAACACCTCTTCATGACGGAGCCATTATCATTTACAAAGGTCGGATAAAGGCAGCACGTTGTGTGTTACCCGTTAGTGAAAACGACCATTTGCCTCCACACTTCGGTTTGCGCCATCGTGCAGCAGTGGGCATGAGTGAGAATACAGATACATTGGTATTAGCTATTTCCGAAGAGAGCGGACGACTTATTTTAGCACGCAACGGCAAATACTTGCGAGCCCTCAAGCTGAAACAGGTGGAACAAAAAATTCTTCAATACCTCCACAATCAAGAGCCAACCAATTGGGAAGATGTGGCAGAAGAGGAAGAAATCGTTGAGAATCCAATCACAAAATGACCTTGACTTAGCAACAAACAGTTAAAAGATAGCTTTTTATTATTAAATTCGTTTGCAACGATAATCACTTTTTGAAATGGTTGAAGCCAATCCTATAAAGTTCTATGTAGCGCGTTACTTTTTTTTAGTGCTCTGTCTGATGCAGTGGCTTGTTGCCAGCATCATACTTTTCACATACCCCAGCACACTTAAAAATCAATACTCTGCTCTTCTGTTTTTCACACTTGGAGCGGTTCTCTTTGTGGTCTTCCTTATCATTAAGGAAAAAGTAAAACGCGTAGCTGTGGGCAAAAAAAAGTTAGTGGTTATTACACCTGGCAGAAAACAAAAAGTAGAGTGGGATGAGGTTAAGTCTTTGGAAATTGTCCCCTTTTTTAATCTTTACCGCCTCAAACTAAAAGGCAGAAAAAAAGGTATTTACTTTTTCCCCTCCAGAAATGTGAATCCGGCATATGGCCTGCTGGGGGGAGACACCTCCAAAATGGGAGAAATACTTAAAAAGTTAAACGCGAACTGATTTCTTAACGGGTTCAGACTTCTTGGCATACGTAGGGCAGGTGTACTCAGAACAAGAAGTTAATACGATTGATAAAACAACGATTAGGGCTACTACTTGTTTCATGGGTTGTGTTTGTTTGAGACAAATGTATTGGTCTTCGACTCTTCAAATCATCCATTTATCGTAAAAATCCTACACCCAAGCGATCTTATTTATTTTTGAATTCAAGCTTCGTTCTGAAACAGAAAAGCCTAAATATTGGTTATGTAGTGCATAAAATCACCCCTCTAAAGCATGATCGGATATAGGTTCAGCAATTTTTTACCGAAAAAAGATCAAAACAGCAGTGACTTTGAAAAGCTTCTTAAGATTTTCATGCAGCTAGTGCTCATTACTGCTGGCAATGTGCAAGAGGCACTGCAGTGGCTAACGGAACTCGACAAACAATACAAACTCACCAATGGCAACTACGGCATCGGAGATTTTATTGATCAATTAAAACGCGATGGCTACATCACAGATGATGGACCCAAGGGTGAGTTTAAGCTGAATGCTAAAAGTGAGCAAAAACTCCGGCAGAATGCATTAGAGGAGATTTTTGGAAAACTTAAAAAGACAAAGGGTGGAGAACACTCCACTGTTCACAGCGGCCGAGGCGATGAGCAAACTACCGAGCGTAGAAGTTATGAATTTGGTGATAGCGCAGAGCAAATCGCTATGACTGACTCCTTGCGCAATGCGCAGATCAATCATGGGTACGAGGATTTCATGATGACGGAAAGTGATCTGGAGATCATGGAGAGTGAATTCAAAACACAAACCTCCACGGTACTCATGATCGACATATCTCACTCCATGATCTTGTATGGTGAGGATCGCATCACACCCGCGAAACAAGTAGCCATGGCTCTGGCAGAACTCATCACCAAGAAGTATCCTAAAGACACGCTCGATATTTTGGTGTTTGGTGATGATGCCTGGCAGATTGAAATCAAAGACCTCCCCTACCTGCAAGTTGGTCCCTATCATACCAATACCGTAGCCGGCTTAGAGTTGGCCATGGATATTTTGCGAAAGCGCAAAAATCCTAACAAACAAATTTTCATGATCACCGATGGCAAACCAACCTGCATCAAAGAAGGAATTCGTTATTACAAAAATGCGTTTGGCTTGGATCATAAAATCCTAAATAAGACTCTCACTCTGGCGGCACAGTTAAAGAAATTAAAAGTGCCTGTCACTACCTTTATGATTGCCACCGATCCTTATCTGAAGCAATTTGTGAGAGAGTTTACAGCTGCCAATAATGGCAATGCCTATTACAGTGGCTTACAAGGCTTGGGAAATTTGGTATTTGAAGACTTTAAAAAGAATAGAAGAAAAAAGTTATAGGTTAATGGTCATACTCTTTTTCCGCTACTAACTATTAACAAATAACCGTTAATTAAAGAAGAATGAAATTAAACGATATCACTACACTCGGTCAATTAAAAGCGTCAGGTTATCAAAGCAAAAGTATTAAGCAAGAGCTACGCACCAATCTGATTGAAAAATTAAAGAAGAAAGAAAATGTCTTCGAAGGAATTTGGGGATATGAAGAAACGGTAATCCCTGACCTAGAGCGCGCCATTCTTTCTGGTCACGATATAAATCTTTTGGGACTTCGCGGGCAAGCAAAAACTCGTTTGGCGCGATTGATGGTAAATCTGTTAGACGAATATATTCCGGTAATTGCCGGCTCTGAATTAAACGATGATCCCTTACAACCACTTTCTCGTTTTGGTTTCGACATGATACAAGAGCATGGCGACAAAACCCCCATTGCCTGGATGCATCGACACGATCGCTATACCGAAAAACTTGCCACACCAGACGTATCCATAGCCGATTTAATTGGGGATGTTGATCCCATTAAAGCAGCAACTCTTAAATTGCCTTACTCGGATGAACGAATTCTACACTTCGGATTAATCCCTCGTTCGCATCGTTGCTTATTTGTGATTAATGAGTTGCCGGATCTTCAACCCAGAATTCAAGTATCACTTTTCAATATTTTGCAAGAAGGCGATATTCAGATTCGCGGATTCAAACTTCGCCTGCCTTTAGACATCCAATTTATTTTCACTGCCAATCCGGAAGATTATACGAACCGTGGTAGCATCGTCACTCCTTTAAAGGATCGCATCGACAGTCAGATTGTAACGCATTATCCAAAGAGTCTGGAAATTGGAAAACGAATTACACAACAGGAAGCGCGTGTAAAACCTGAACAGAAAAACATTGCCGTGTTGGAAGTCGCCAAAGACCTGATCGAGCAAATTGCTTTTGAAGCACGCAAGAGCGAATATGTTGACGCCAAGAGCGGTGTGTCTGCACGCCTTACTATCTCCGCGTATGAAAATTTAGTGGCCGCAGCGGAACGCAGATCCCTCATTAATAATGAGAAAAATGTATCCATCCGTGTAGCGGATTTCATTGGTGTTGTCCCTGCCATCACTGGAAAAGTTGAATTGGTTTACGAAGGCGAACAAGAAGGGCCAATGATTGTGGCACAAAATCTTATTGGTAAAGCCATTCGCTCTCAATTTGTCAATTACTTCCCCGACCCTGATAAATTCAGAAAGCAAAAAGAAAAAAGTCCTTACAAAAAAATTACAGATTGGTTTGGAGATGGGAACACCATCGATTTGTTGCACGACATGAAGCATGCAGCATTTGAAACGGCTATTAAATCAATCCCCGGTCTAAAAGAATTGGTAGACGAATTCCACAAAGGTCAGGATGTGACAACCAAACTCTTTTTGATGGAGTTCGCGCTTCATGGAATGGCAGAATTTAGCTTACTGAGCAAAGGTCTTCTAACACAAGGGCATCAATTCAAAGATATTTTAGGCGGTATGTTTAGTCTTCCGAAACCAGGCTCTGAAGATGAGGATGATTTTGATGAAGAGGAGGGTATGGGAGGAAAGCGATAAGCTCTCGCTTGATTTCTGAGTTCCTACTTTTTATCATTACACCCTTGAATAGCCTTAGCCGTCATGCTCAAAGTCCAGGAAGCCCAGCCCTTCAATGCACAGCAACTTAAGGAATTGAAGAAGTTGGTAGCGCGCGGGGAAGGACTTACCCTGGAGTTTAAACGCAAAGTAGCTCACCCGGAAAAGATTGCAAAAGAATTTGTAGCATTGGCTAATACAAAAGGTGGCATCATCTTGATTGGCATTGATGACGATGGAACTGTCTATGGAGTGAAGCATGCAGAAGGAGAATCGCATGCGTTGCGCGAAGCCTTGAAAGCCTGCAAACCAGCTATTCCCTTTCAAGAAAGTTTCATTCCAGTCTCAGACACCAAGTTGGTAATCCGGTATGATGTGATAGAAAGTGAATCAAAACCACATTTCATCAAGGAGCATGACGGCATCCATGCATACGTTCGTGTGCACGAAAAGAGTATGAAAGCCAGCAGACAAATGTGTGAGGTGCTAAAGCGGTCAAGAAAAAAGACAGGAGTTCAATTTACCTATGGCGACCAGGAAAAATTACTCATGCAATACCTGGAAGTTCACAAGACTATCACCTTTAAGGAGTGTTCTAAGCTATTAAAAATAAATCCCTGGAAAACTTCACGCAAACTAATACTGCTCGTACTAGCCGATGTTCTTCAACTCATCCCCACTGAAAAGGGAGATCTCTACATCCGAAAATAGTATACCTTTCACCTGGTTATTACATCTCGTTTAAGTTCCAATTATATTCATAATAAGAAACCGCAAAACTTGTAGGTATCTTTTCCATTCTGAATTGATTTACCCATTCCACTTGTGTTTTTCCATTTTGAGTAAAATCTCCTTTGTACCACTCGAATATCTTAGAAAGCGCTACTGCTTTTTTTGACTTGTCTACTTTTATCCATTCCGGGTCATTGATGGCCAGTACTGTTCTCTCATTTAATTGCGCTTCCAGTTTTGCAGGTAAGTACGCAAAGCTTGCCAACGGGGGACAACTCTTAGCAGCACAGGCTAAGGCAAAATGAAGTCTACCATCCTTATAAGGTAAAAGAAGTTTCTTTATCTCCAGACTATTCAGGGTCATATCCTCCCCTGCTACTTTATGTTTAATCTTATCAAAAAACCCACTATCGTCCAGTGGAGATTTTAAAGGGTAATGCTTCGTGACCCAATAAATAACCACCAAATTATAGGCATTAATGTAGAAGGCCTTTTTATCACTTTCAGTAGTACCTGCTAAGGACATCTCGCCAATCATTTTATACAAAGTCTCAATCTCTGCAGGATTTTGATGGATGGTTTTATAAGCAACGGAACCATTTTTTACATGGACCTTTAGAAAAGCATCCGCTTTGGGAAGAAATTCATTGAGGGTTGATGCCTTTGCTGAAAAAGTGACGGCTAATACTAGAACGATCAGTGCAAACAGTTGATTTGCTTTAGTGAGTATGGTTGAATTTGTCATAAAAATCTTACTTATTCATCCTAAAAGACGTACAATGAGCCAATACTGTTTGTCAAGCATGTGACAAATCATACACTTGGGATGTAACAGCTTTGTATATTTACTTTATTCATGAAGAAGATTGTCATTATCGGTAATGGAATTGCGGGCATTACTGCGGCCCGCCACTTACGAAAATTAACCACCGATGCCATCACCGTCATCTCATCTGAAACGGAGCACTTCTTTTCCAGAACAGCTCTCATGTACATTTATATGGGGCACATGAAATATGAGCATACAAAACCGTATGAAGATTGGTTTTGGAAAAAGAATAAGATTGACTTAGTCAAAACACACGTTAATGAGGTCCGAACATCGTCAAAGGAACTTTTACTGAATTCGGGAGAAAGTATTTCTTATGATACACTCATTATAGCTACGGGCTCAAAGTCAAACCGATTTGGTTGGCCGGGACAAGATGCAAAAGGTGTTCAAGGGCTATACAGTTATCAGGATCTTGAGTTAATGGAGGCTCAGACAAAAAACATTCAACGTGCCGTGATTGTAGGTGGTGGACTCATTGGCATTGAAATGGCAGAAATGTTGCTCTCACGGAAAATTGAAGTTACCATGTTGGTGCGCGAAGCTGAGTTTTGGAGCAACGTTCTTCCGTTGCAAGAAGCCTCCCTCATATCTAACCATATTCGAACTCACCATGTCGATCTAAAATTATCTACTGAATTGAAAGAAATTCTTTCAGATGAAAATGGCCGTGTTACGGGTGTCATCACAAGCCATGGCGAAAAAATTACCTGTGAATTTGTAGGCCTCACCGTGGGCGTATCTCCAGCTATTGATTTCCTGAAAGATTCCGGCATAGAGACAAAGCGCGGTGTTTTAGTAAATGAGTATCTGCAAACCAATGTGCCGGATGTATATGCTATTGGTGATTGCGTAGAGCGAACCTATTCTTTATCTGGCAGAAAAAATATTGAACAGGTTTGGTATACCGGACGTATGATGGGTGAAGCAGTGGCACAGACCATCTCAGGTAAACCCAGCAAATATGAACCCGGCCCCTGGTTTAACTCCGCAAAGTTTTTCGATATCGAATACCAGACGTATGGATCGGTGGGAAATATGCCTCAAGCGCACGAATCGGAATTTTACTGGGAGCATCCCAGTCGGAAAAAAGCCATCCAATACTTTTGGCATACGATTAAGACACGAAAAATTTGATCAATGGTTACAAGCAAAAGAGAGTGTGGCTTTTGTTATGAATCATTTAAGCGAAGCCAATTTTGATCCGGAATTTTTTAAAAGACACGAAACAGAGATTGCAGAATCCTTTCATCAGGCGAATCCACACGTACTCTCTTCTTCCCAACTATCTTAAACTATGCGTACGATTAGAATTATAAGTCTCGGCATCTTCCTCGCATCCTTGTTGCTCTTTGGTATTTCCTTATTCCTGTCGAACTTCACCTTAACAGAAAAGATCTTTACTGAGAAAATAAAAGTAGAACATCAGGAAAGATTAAAACCTGCGCTACAATCCATTTTTAACAAAGAGTACATTACAAGTTTCAGCTTTTCCAATGAAATAACAAACACTGTAACAAACCTTAACAATGAGGCCAGAGCACAACAACAATGGGACAAGGTAATTTATGATGATTACACCAGCATGCTCACAAAAGCCTCTGCTACCGGAATCATCGTGGACCATACGACTCTATTTTTTCTACTCATTTTTGGACTTGGGGCCTTGGGTTCCCTGGGATTCATCCTCATTCCACTTCAAACGGAGCAAGCAGGAATAAAGAATAACAATATCTTTCACCATGCCTTAAACAACAAAGGCTGGATGGGAATTGTCGTAGGCACTTTGCTTATTTCGTTCTATATCCTTTTGTACTTCTACGATGCCTACATTATAAACTGGGTCATCTTAGTAGAACCTGTAAAAAAATTAATCAATCCGGCAGGAGAATCCAGTCAATGGTTTCTGTATGGCTTTCTGTACACCTTTGCGGTCCTCGTGATGGGTATTCGCATGATGGTGAAGTATCGCCATTCTAACTATCAATTAGTGCGCACCGCTTCCGTTATGTTTTTTCAGTTGGCGTTTGCCTTTCTCATTCCCGAAATATTGGTGAGGCTCAATCAGCCCTACTTCGATTTTAAAAACATGTG
>LNEN01000315.1 GCA_001464155.1 Cytophagales bacterium Ga0077538
GCAGGAGGCATAGGTGTATTTATGTTTGCCTGGGGCATTACTTTATTCGTGGTCGGTGTTCCTGTATTTGTTTACTTCTTTGGCAAACGTTGGTATTGCAGTTGGGTCTGTGGTTGTGGAGGCTTAGCCGAAACCGCTGGCGATTCTTTTCGGCAATTATCTGACAAATCTTTAAAAGCATGGAAAATAGAGCGCTGGTTGATTCATGCTGTTCTCATCTTCTCGGTTGTGATGACCGCTGCCGTTCTCCACAATTTTATTAGCGGTAGCACTACTCTTTTCGGGCTTGACACCTATACCTACTTACGCAAACCCTATGGCTTTCTTATTGGATCAGTATTCTCCGGTGTAGTTGGCACGGGCTTTTATCCTCTGATGGGCAATCGTGTATGGTGCCGTTTCGGTTGTCCACTGGCTGCCTACCTGGGGTTTGTACAGCGCTTCAAATCACGTTTCAGAATTACAACCAACGGAGGTCAATGCATTTCGTGTGGCAACTGTTCTACCTATTGTGAAATGGGCATAGACGTGCGCTGGTATGCACAACGTGGACAAAACATTGTCAGAAGTTCGTGCGTAGGTTGTGGTGTGTGTTCTTCTGTTTGTCCACGAGGTGTCCTCAATTTGGAAGTAAAAGAGGAAGCCGGAAGATTTGGAAAACCTATTTTGATCGGCAACAATACTGTAACATTGCAGGAGTAAAGTAAAAGCGATTGTGAAGATACGTGTGATCATTCCTGCCTTTAATGAGGAAAATGGAGTTGGGCAGGTTATTGAAGAAATGCCCAAACACCTGATAGAAGAAATTATTGTTGTTAATAATAACTCAACCGACAATACTGAAAAAGTCGCTAAAGCTGCCGGGGCCACCGTGTTACGAGAGCCAATCCCAGGTTATGGCCGAGCCTGCTTAAAAGGCATTGCTTACATTCAACAACTTTCTGACCCAACCGACATAGTCGTATTTCTGGATGCCGATCACTCAGATTATCCTGAGGAAATGGAAAGCATCATATACCCTATCCTACACCAACAAGCAGAGTTAGTTATTGGCTCACGAGCCCTGGGTAACAAAGAAAAAGGATCAATGATGCCTCAACAAATTTTTGGAAACTGGCTGGCGACTCGTCTCATCAAGTTATTTTATAACATCACGTTCACTGACCTCGGTCCTTTTAGAGCCATCACCTATCAAAAGCTTCTGCAGTTAAACATGCAAGACAAAACTTATGGTTGGACCGTAGAAATGCAAGTAAAGGCTGCTAAACAAAAAATGAAGTGCACCGAGGTGCCTGTTCGCTACCGAAAAAGAATTGGCTACTCAAAAGTATCCGGTACGGTAAAGGGAACAGTATTGGCGGGTTATAAAATCATTACCACAATCTTTAGATATATTTAAAGATCGATTTATCCTTCATGGACATTGTAGTTATTCTTCTCTATTCGCTTTCATTGCTGTACATCTTTCTGTTCAGTCTGGGACAGTTACATCTTTCCTGGATTTACTTAAAGAAGGGCAAAAATCAAAAAGTGCTTCCAGACATGGGAATACCAATTCCTTTCGTTACAATTCAACTTCCTATCTACAATGAACGATATGTAGTGGAGCGATTACTCGAAGCTGTCAGCAAAATGGACTATACCTCAGAGAGACTCGAAATTCAAGTGCTGGACGATTCCACCGATGAAACAACTGACTTAATCCTGAAAAAGATCGAAAGTCTCAGGCCTCTTCAATTAGACATTAAACTCATTCATCGCGAAAACAGGAAAGGCTACAAAGCTGGATCCTTAGCTTACGCAACAACCCTGGCCAAAGGAGAGTTTATTGCAATCTTTGATGCGGACTTTATACCACAACCAGACTTTTTACAAAAGACCATACCACACTTTCAAGACAGTAAGGTAGCGGTTGTTCAAACTCGTTGGGCACACACCAATCAGGACTATTCGTTATTAACCCAACTTCAAGCCTTTGGATTAGATGCTCACTTTAGCATTGAACAAAGTGCGCGCAATGCAGCTGGCAGCTTTATCAATTTTAACGGAACCTGCGGTGTGTGGAGAAAACAAGCCATCCTTGATGCTGGCGGATGGCAAGACGACACGCTTACGGAAGATTTAGATTTAAGTTATCGTGCTCAGCTAAAAGGTTGGAAGTTTCTATACTTACCTGATGTAGCTACTCCCGGAGAGTTGCCCATCATCATGTCAGCAATCAAGTCACAGCAATACCGATGGAACAAAGGCGGTGCAGAAACTGCTCGGAAGAATTTTATGAAGGTATTAAGTTCCCACAATTCCTTCATCACCAAGACACATGCTTTCTTTCATTTATTTAATAGCTCTGTTTTTGTGAGTCTGTTGGTAGCCGCTCTGCTGAGCATTCCTATGCTTTTCATAAAAGCAGCACATCCTCATCTGGCCTGGATCTTTCATACCGGAAGTGTATTCATCATTGGGTTTTTCTCTATTGGATTTTTCTATTGGATTGCCACCAAGCAATTCTATGCGAAGCCTGGCAAAGCCTTTCTAAAAAAGTTTCCAGCATTCTTAATCATTTCCATGGGTCTGTCCTTGCACAATGGCCTTGCTGTGTTGGAAGGATTAGTGGGAAGACAAACACCCTTTATCCGTACACCTAAGTTTAACCTTGCCGAGAAGAAAGATTCCTGGAAGCTGAACAAGTACATCACCTCCTCGTTACATCCACTTACGCTTCTTGAAGGACTACTTTGTGTCTACTTTGTATATGGCATTGTTGTCGGACTGCGCTTAGGAGACTCAGGTTTGCTGCTTTTTCATAGTATGCTGGCGCTAGGTTTTGGTGCTGTCTTTTACTTTTCCATAAAAGCTCTTCGCTTCGCATAATGCTTTCAGTAGCACACATAGAATCCCACAAAAGATTTTTTACGTTTTCATTTTTATTCCTGTCGGTGTTCTGGGTTGTTGGCTACTTCGTCCCTCGACATGATGCGCCACTGTTGCTCTTTTCCATTGCATTACTATTCTCACTCTATTACATAATTTGCGTGAGCGCCAAAGAAGAGGAGATTACTTCATGGCTACTCCTTGCTGTACTCATTCGCTGTAGTTTGCTTTTTGCCGTGCCCCAACTGTCCGATGATTTCTATCGCTTTATCTGGGACGGCCGATTGCTCTATAATGGCATACATCCCTTCGCAGAAATACCCTCCTATTATATGCAGGAAGGAAATGCTGTGCCCGGACTGACCCCAGAACTTTTTCACCTACTCAACTCTCCAGAATACTTTACCGTTTTTCTTTCTCCGTCTTCTGTTTTTGGAAGCATGTTGGTTTTGAAGGTTCTGGTAGTCTTAGCAGAAATTGGTAGCATTCTTCTCATCAGAAGCTTACTTCATCATTTCAAACTACCATTAAAAAATAATTTACTCTATGCACTCAATCCCTTAGTCATTCTTGAACTCAGTGGCAATCTTCATTTCGAAGCCTTTGTCATCTTCTTTCTATTAGCAAGCGTTTACCTGCTGGTGAAGCAACGACTCATTCTCTCTGCATTATTATTTACGCTGGCAGTTCATGTAAAATTATTACCGCTGATTTTTCTCACGTCCCTATTGCCATTTCTTGGCTTTAGAAAAGCATTTCAGTTTTATCTGATCGTTGGCATAACCTCTATTGTACTCTTTACCCCCTTCCTTAACACAGCCTTTCTTACTGGGATGAATGAAAGTCTATCCTACTACTTTAAAAAATTTGAGTTCAATGCCAGTTTTTACTACCTGATAAGAGAATGGGGATTCTGGAAATATGGGTACAACATTATTCAAACAGCGGGATGGAAACTGGCCCTTGCATCCGCCACACTCATTTTACTCTTCTCCTTCAGGAGAATCATCATTAAATCTGCCGTTAGTACTCAGCATCTATTTACGGAGTGGATTGTTGTGTTAACCCTCTACTTACTCTTCACCACCACAGTACATCCCTGGTACATAGTGCCCTTGCTTGCCTTCAGTGTGTTTTCCAACGTTCGCTATCCCTTGGTTTGGTCAGGATTAATTTTCGTTACTTACATGGGGTACACCGCTACTGGCTACCAGGAAAATTTGTGGATTGTGTTGGTAGAGTATGTAACTGTGTTGAGTTTTCTGTATCTAGATTTTAGAAATAAGAATTTGACCCTTACTTAGCCAGCAATTCCCGAACCACTTCAAGGGAACGAACTTCTCCAAAAGAATCAAGGTGAGAGGCATAGAATTGAATGAGTGCATCCAACACTTGTCTGCGTTGTGTGTAAGAAAGATTTAGTGGAGTTGTGTAGTCTGCTTCGAGGAGAACAGTAATTCCTTCATTATCCGTATTATGTGCCAGACTATCAATCAATACTTCATCGGAGCGGTTGGCTCCAAAGCCCAGATAACGACTCAGCTTCAGCAAGAAGATTAAATGAAAATTTTCAACACCTGTAGAGAGATGGTCAAACGTAATGAAGGAGTTCTGTAGAAATTCAAACAATGCCTCCGGATGACTTTCTTCCTTTAAGCTCTTATTTAAAATTTCACTTAAAAAAAGAGCAATGGATGACTTCTTAACATCTGTCGAGAAACTTTGAAAGGCATACAAACATTTCAATTCCTTAATTCTGGCAATCTGTTGATTGGGGCGATGGTACACCACCAGATCCAGTAAGGTAAGCGGCTGAAAAAGGGCCAACTTTGCCGTTGACTTATTTGAGTGAACATTATTGACAATGTAAGCATGCGTACCAAAGGCTTCGGTAAAAATAGTCACAATGATAGAAGTCTCTTTGAAACGCGTAAAGCGCAATACGATACCTCTTGTCTTTTGTAACATACGAGCTCCTTCAGCAAAGGCAGCAAAAAATAAAACTAATCTACTACTACTATCTTACCGGCCACACTTTCGCTACCATCGGGTGCGGAAGCAATCACTAAATACACCCCTGACCCAACACGTTTGCCGTTATAGTCAATCATATTCCAAGAGGCGGTGCCCCCGTTGGCTTGGAGTTGATTAACAAGCTTTCCACTCACATCCACAATCTTCACAAGAGCATCGGTATATAAATTACTAATACCCACCACCCCACTAAAACCCGAATTTACAGGATTCGGAAATATCTTCACTTCTTCTGTGCTAGTCTTACCAGTTGTTGCATCCGAACGAAAGGAGATAAGCCCTTTGTCGGTGGTAATAAAAACCTCCCCACTCTGCTCTTCAATTTCAATATCAACAATTTTATTCGACAAGAGTGGAGAATTTTGTGTGGTGAAGTTATAGACAAGCTCTTCTCCACTATCATTAAATAACCACACGCCTCTTTCTGTACCGATCCATTTACGATTGCCGCCATCTACTGCTAAAGCTGTTACGCGCTCTTCACTCAATAAAAAGCGTCCTTCCACAATGGGCCGTATCCCGTCTTCTCCAGCAAAAGTATAATAAACGACTCCTTTGCCCGTACCTATCCAAACGTAATCTTCCTTATCCACCACAACAGACAATAGCTTCCATCCCCATTTACAATTACCACTCCGCCTCCACCCGCAGCACCAATCAACATCCAAACATTTTCAGCGCCATCCACAGCCAATCGAAAAGGATACCGTGCCGGAGTGCCTGGCAAGCTAAATGATTGCAGTTCATTCGTTGAAGAAAGTAAGTGTAGAGATTGCGCTGAACCATAGTTTGCTATCCATAAACCACTGGGTGAATTCGCCAATGCTGTAAGGTATTGCAAAGGAGAATTGCCCGTATTTAAAATAGTGCTGTTACCATTCTCTTCCTTTTTCTCCAATCCTTCTCCAAACGAAGCGATGAACAAGGAATTCTGTGACCCGCCCACAACATCCGAGATAAAATCTACTTGACTCGACTCTAACGACCACAAACCCTGTTTAAAGACACTAATTCCTTTAAAGGAAGATGAGCCTGAAAAATCACTTGCTACTCCTCCATGAATAGTAAGCATAGAATTGTTGACATATCGGCTTCCAAAAATTGCCTGACTAAATGGACCATTAGACGCGTACGCTTTCCACAAACCTTCTCCGTTTGAAAGTAAGCCTGTGCTCTTATCCGCCACCCAGTATTGACCTTCTACTAGCAAGGCTACTTGTACGTTTATCAGCAATGGATCTGTTATCTCTGTAACAACTTCTGTATTGCCAATGTTAAAAAATCGCTCGCTCTCTCCAAGAAGAAGTGCTGTACCATATCCTTGCAGAAAGGAATACGTTGATAGCACAGGGAACGAAACTTGTGCTATCCATTCTGTTCCATCAAATCGATAAACACCTTTTTGGTTAATCGCACAATAAACGCTTTCGTTATGACTTGTAACTAATTTAACCGAAGCATTCAAATCACCAGAGCTGAATCGAGTCCATTGGTTATAATCAAGAAGATTATTGGACAGATCACCAAGCAATACGCCATTGTCGGTGGCCAAGAAAATGGTCCCATTCAATAATACACTCTGGTAAACGGCAAGCAATTGTCCACCGGAGCCCAGGTTTCTCCAGGTCTCTTTCACTTCATTACGATTGAGATCGAATAAAACCAAGCCATAATTAGTGCTGAAGTAAGCAAGTGATCCGTTAATAAGAACATGATTGATCCTTCCCGATACACTTACATCAGGTGGATTTACCAATCGAGTAAAAGTTACAGTAGCTGTCTCACTCACTAGGTCGATGGCTCCATTATCATACCCGACTATTAATTGAGAACGTGAAGCATCGTAGGCCAATGCGGTAATCCCTGTGCCTGATAGTGCATTCAGTGTTGAATAGGTTTCCACAGTGTGTTCTACCCTGTCATACGCCATCACACCATTATCAGCTGCTGCAAACACTTTATTATTTCCCTCCGCGAGAAGGTTTACCGAATTGAATGACAAATGAGATCTCCACGTGCCAATGGGAATATTCTCTTGTGCAACAGCTAACAAACTAAAGAGTGTAAAGCACACTCCAAGCAACAATCTTGTTGCGGCTGTAGCCATTCTGTTGTTTACCATTTGGCAGAAAAGGAGAAAAGCAGCTGACCTCATTTCTTATCTTTCATTCCTTCCAGGAAAGCGGTCCGACTGCGTGCCTCATAAATATTTTTCTCTCCGACCACTACTTGTCTTTCATCCGCTGTTAATCGATAGCTAAAGGAAGCCAACTCTCCACTTTGTGCACAAATGGCATGCACTTTTGTAACATACTCCGCCACCGCCATTAAGTAAGGCATCGCACCAAAAGGTTTACCCTCGAAGTCCATATCCAATCCGGCTACAATTACACGCTTGCCACTATTGGCAAGTTTATTACATACCTCTACGATGGCTTCATCAAAAAATTGTGCTTCATCAATCCCAACCACATCACAATCACCCGCCAGCATTAAGATATCGTTAGCAAAGTTCACCGTGGTGGAGCGAATGGCATTCTGGTTGTGTGACACCACCGCAGTATCATGATAACGATTGTCAATCACGGGCTTAAAAATTTCCACCTGCTGCTTGGCTATAATAGCACGGTTAAGCCTGCGAATCAGCTCTTCTGTTTTGCCTGAAAACATACAGCCACACACCACTTCAATCCAGCCGGCATGCTGTTTTTTTCGTCCTAAATGGGGTTCAATAAACATGGTTGTAAAGGTAAATAAATAGAGCGGCTATCCGTTAGTGTCTTGGGCTTCATCCGAATAAAGAACATGCGGGAGCTTACTTTCTTCCGGCACCTCTATAACGAGATCATGAGCGACTCGTATCTGACAGGACAGTCGCTCCTCAGCACCCAGCAATTGCTGATCACGATAGCGTTTCTCGGCAGGGCTTAAAGGAGTAAGGTTTTCCATTCCGGAAAGTACTTTGACTTTACATGTAGTGCATCGTCCTTTACCACCACATGCATGCATCCAATCCAGGCCACTTTGCAGTAAACAATGCAAGAGGGAAGTGCTGCAGGTAGAGAGATCAAGCTCTTTATTCTTCAAATTTTTGATGACCAGGCGCATGACGAAATATATTTTAAGCATAAAGCGTTTAACTTTGACTATTCTTACACTATGGAAGAGAAAGTAAGCCCGCAAGCCATACATGGGTACAGCCAGCAATACAGCCGCAAGATACTGGACCGTTTCTTTGTCGGAAAGCAGTTTATTACCGGACAGGAATTATTAAGTCTTTCTGAAGTTGAGCAGATTAACCTATTCATTCTTCAGGCGCTATTTAAAGCCTGGAAGACCGAAATGGCAAACTCACGAAGTGTCTATTTCGACTACGAAGCAGAGCCTGTAAAAGAGGCACAACAAAACCTCATGAATATTTTATCAAGGCACATTCAGGTAGACCGAAAACACCTGGAGCCTCTTTTGATAAATGCTGTAAGTCAAACCCTGAACGATGTACTTAATCCCTACGATTTCTTCACCAAGCTCATTACAGGCAATAATAACGAATTAAATCTGGAGGACTTTAAGGAAGAGTTAAAATACCTGAAGCTAAACAAAGCCCCCCTCCTTCGTCTGTCACAGATCTTGCAAGAAAAAAAGACGCTCACTATCTCTGGTAATGAAGCCTTTGCCATTCTCGATAAAATATTGGAGGAATTGAATTTCAGCCCGGAAGACATTGAACCCTTATTGGAAAAACTCAGTCTTGTAGAACCTGTTTCCCTCGATCGTTTTTATGATGGTAAAAATAAGGGCAAGGCCACTCCTTCCGTAAGTAAACCGAACACACCCGCTAAAGAGACAAAAACCATTGCCGAAGATTTTCAAAAGATTAATGTAATCAAAGAAAGCCTTACCATCAATCAAAAATTCATGTTTACCAAGGCTTTGTTCGGAGGAGATTTTGAGAAATTCAGCGAAGCCATCACCGAGTTGGATAAGCGAAATGACTTTAATGAAGCCATGGATTACCTAAGCATTCATCTCGGCAACTGGGATCAGGAGAGTGAAGAGTTTCATGAGTTCATGGAAATGATTGAAAAAAGATTTAGCTAAATACCTATGCGCAAACATTTTCTACTTGGTGCACTTATCCTAATCACTCTTGTGGGACGAAGTCAGGACATTATGATCAGTCCTAAACAAGTACAGTACATACTCGAGGCAAACCCAGCTGCTTTTGATGAATTTAAAAAAGCAAGACTGAACTCAGCGGTGGCGAGTGTATTGGGCTTTTCCGGGGGACTTTTGATTGGCGTGCCTCTCGGCACTGCTATCTTGGGAGGCGACCCAGAATGGGGCCTGGCCATGGGCGGTGCTGCCTTGCTTATCACGAGCATCCCTTTTAATAAGGCCTTTAAGCGGCACGCCTTTAGTGCAGTCGATATCTATAACCAACAGAATTCCTCCAGTGTTCTGGAAAGAACAGAGCTCTTTTGGGCAGGCACAGGTCTTGGCATCCGCATTCGGTTTTAGCACAAAAAAAATCTGATCAAAAAATATTCTTCAAAAACCGCTTACAATGTTTTGGTTTTTATACATTTAGTAAACCAAGCACTACGGTATGGCGAAAGCTAAAAAGGAGAAAAAGATCTTTGTACTCGACACCTCTGTCATTCTTTACGAACACAACTCCATCCTCAATTTCGATGAACACGACATCGGCATTCCCATCACGGTCTTAGAGGAACTCGACAATTTTAAGAAGGGCAACGACACCAAGAATTTTGAAGCGCGTGAGTTTATCCGACTCATTGACAAGTTGGCAAAGGACCAGATGCTGGGCCACTGGAACCCCATCAATGGAAAAGGTAAAGGAAACTTTAAAGTATTGATGGACACCAAAAGTTCAGTAGATGCCAACAAAGTATTCAATGAACACAAGGCCGACCATCACATTCTAAACTCAGCCTTGCAACTGCAACAGGAGGAGAAGGGCAAAAAAGTAATTCTTGTTTCAAAAGATATTAACCTCCGCCTGAAAGCAAAGTCCTTAGGATTAACAGCAGAAGATTACACCACTGGTAAAGTTCAAAATATTTCCTCCCTTCATGCCGGAAAATCAGTTATTGAAAATGTCGATTCCGACATGATCAATTTACTGTATGAAAAAGGATATGTAGAGCCAAAGGAATTGTTGGGTGATACCTCAACCCTAAAAAACAATTACTACATTCTGCGCAGTGGAAAGAAATCAGCGCTAGCGTATTTCAATCCTTTCAATGGAATGCTTGAGCATGTAGAGAAGCGAAGCATTTTTGGAATCAAACCACGAAATGCAGAGCAAGCCTTTGCCATCCATGCGTTGATGAAGCCAGAAATCCGCTTAGTCTCCATACAGGGAATTGCAGGAACCGGAAAAACGCTGATCGCCTTGGCTGCGGCATTGGAGCAAAAGCGAGATTACAAGCAGATCTTTCTGGCCCGCCCCATTGTGCCGCTTAGCAACAAGGATATTGGATATTTGCCAGGCGATATTAAATCCAAACTAAACCCCTACATGGAACCGCTGTGGGACAACTTGAAATTTATTCAAAATCAATACAACGAAACGGATAAAGAATACTCCAAGATTACGGATTTAGTTAATCAGGAGAAGCTGCTCATTCAGCCGCTGGCGTACATACGCGGTAGAAGTTTGTCTAATATTTTCTTCATTGTAGACGAGGCGCAGAACCTTACCCCTCACGAGGTAAAAACAATCATCACGCGTGCGGGTGAAGGGACTAAGATTATTTTCACAGGCGATATCTACCAGATTGACACACCGTATCTGGATTCTCAAAGCAACGGATTATCCACCCTGATCGACCGATTGAAGGATCATGAGTTGTATGCTCACGTTACCTTAGAAAAGGGCGAGCGATCAGAATTGGCCAATTTAGCCAACGAACTACTGTAAGAATTTATACTCCCAAAAGGAGAACTACGCAACTGAAAAAGGCCCTAATTAGGGCCTTTTTCATATGGTTCAAGATTTGTTATTGTATTCAAGACCAATAACAACTCCCCATGTTTTTTCAATTTATTTTAAAACGCATGTCCTTGCAAAAGCAAGTGGCCTACGTGAAACGAAATGCCGTGTACCTTGGCACGCGCAATACAGAACGCAGAACTCCTCATTTGTACATGTTGGGCAAGTTGATTGCCGAAGTATTGTTTGAGGAAGATGATTACACAAAAAAACCCGAGAGGCTGGTTTGGCGCCCGGGTCTTCAACACTTAGAATCTCATTTGGAGAAGGAGTTTAAATCCTCTTCCTTTTAGATTATTTCTTCTTTAAGGCTTTTAGCATAGTATCTCCAATTTCTGCCGGAGACTCTACTACGTGAATACCGCATTCGCGCATGATGGCCATTTTCGCTGCAGCTGTATCTTCCGCACCACCAATAATAGCACCCGCGTGTCCCATGCGTCTGCCTGGAGGGGCTGTCTGCCCAGCGATGAAGCCAACCACTGGCTTCTTATTTCCGTTTTCCTTGATCCAACGTGCAGCCACCGGTTCGTAGTTACCACCAATCTCTCCAATCATAACAATGGCCTCTGTTTCAGGATCATTCATCAACATTTCAACGGCATCTTTTGTGGGTGTACCAATGATTGGGTCACCCCCAATACCAATGGCAGTAGTGATACCCAAGCCTGCCTTTACGATCTGATCAGCGGCTTCGTATGTAAGCGTTCCTGATTTTGAAACGATACCAATTGTGCCTTTTTTGAAAACGAAACCAGGCATGATGCCCACCTTTGCTTCACCCGGAGTAATCACCCCAGGACAGTTCGGGCCAATCAAGGTCACCTTCTTCTCTTTAATATATTTTTTGGCCAGCATCATATCCTTTACAGGGATGCCTTCGGTGATAGCAATAACAACCTTGATTCCAGCGTCCGCTGCCTCCATAATAGCATCAGCTGCAAAAGCAGGTGGAACAAAAATGATGGTTACGTCTGCTCCTGTCTTGTCAACGGCTTCTTTCACGGTGTCGAATACGGGTCTTCCCAAATGTTCGGTGCCTCCCTTTCCTGGGGTAACACCTCCTACAACATTAGTTCCGTATTCTATCATTTGGCCGGCATGGAAGCTACCTTCCGAGCCCGTAAAGCCCTGTACAATTACACGTGAATTTTTATTGACTAAAACGCTCATGGTGCTGAATTTATGTGTCCACAAAAATAGGAGATTATATTGGCAGAGCAAGAAAGCTTAAATGCAAAAAGGCTCCATTTGGAGCCTTTTTGATGATTTGAGAATGGTGCCAGCTATTATTGCTGCTTTGCTTGCTTCATTCCCTTGCGGATCAAAAAATCCTCGTAGTCTTCTTTGAAGCTAGGCTCTAATTTGATGGCCTCCTGGTAAGCCGTGATGGCATCCACCATTAAATTGTTTTGCTCGTAGAAGTTAGCCAACACATACTTATTGATAGCTGTTTCTTCTTGCAGCGCTCCGCTCACTTCTGTCATAGCGGCCTTCACTTTCTTATCTTCATCCGCTGATAATTTCTTAATCATCTTCACAGCAGACGATTGCTTCGCATCAGCCTTAGAAGATACTTTCACCATAATGGCGTTCAAATCTTTATCTGCCAATTTAGGATCGCTCAGGTCTACCAGGTAAGATGTCTCTGTTGTTTCATAGGTAGCCAATACATCTTCGAACATATTCTGAAGTTCGATCACATAAGGACCCGCCATTTTTGCTTCCCAGTTTAGGATAACTTTTGTTCCAAAAATTCCTGAGAACTGATTTTCAGGCAAGTAGAGATTTATAGCATCTGCACTTCCGCGGTGTACCGCTCCTGTGGCACTCAATCTGTTTTTCTTAGCTTCTGCTGAGTTGCTGCTTAAAATAAAATCAGTGTACTTATTCAAAACGCTTGATCCTCCAGTTACGTTAGCAGCCAAATCAGCCACTTTATAAGGACCTGCTTTTTTCACTTCTACCATCTTACCACTGGTGTGGCGAAGACCCAGATAGGCGTTGTCAGAAACTTTAATTTCATCGCCAGGTTTCAGGGAAGCTCCTGTTTTAACAGGCGCCCAGGTAGTGCCAGATTTCACCTCGTTCGCTCCCTTGTTTATCATTACCTGAAAGGCATAATCTTGTGCCTGCAATGCAAAAGCGACAAGTGACAGCGCTACGGATAAAAACCATTGTTTTGTTTTCATGATCGTTGTTTTATGGGTTGTTTGAATTACTATTCGTGACGTTTAATGCTGATATAATTGCTCAGGAAACCTATAAAGTCCAAATATTTCTTTACAAACTTACTAAAATATGTTTTCCAAAGCGCTTTTATAAACGAGTTGTACAACTCAAATCCTGTGCCAACAACCGCTAAAGCCGCCAAAGAGGTAGTTAAATCAAGCTTCAGCCTGAACCAAACCACAAAGAATACGGTAACAAAGCTAAAAATCAATATCTGCGATAACTGGATAACCAAACTGAGTGCATCATACCAAGGTGCCAATCTTGAATTGCCATTAATGAGTAAAAACACGGCAACTGTAAGCATACAGAGCACGGCCGCAATGACTGTTTCCAGCCAATCAGGAGTTTCATTAATATAGTCTTCATTTAAGATCATTGATACGATATTGGCATGAACAACCAGGCCATACATGTCTGGCCGGGCACGCCCCGCCATTTTGGAATTGAGGGGTGTTAGGAATTTATCATCCCAGGAAGTATCTGTAAAATCACCTCCTAAAAAACCCATCAATACCACCTTATCTTTTATTAAAGCAGGCACAAACTGGTTGGTATCAAGTGCCTGATACCAGTCTAATGCAAAGTACCTACCAGCATATTCAGAGGCTCCATACATATCAATCGTATTTCCCCGGTAGTTAATTACCTCAACAAAATTATCTCTTTCCAAAAATCGCTTGGTCTTCGCTGAGTCATATGCCATGGCCGCTTTAACAGCGAATGCATAGTTCTCCTCTCCATTAACCATCATTTTAGGATTAAACCTACGGCAGGTTTTTAGGTCTTCCTGATGACCTGCATCCGTTTCCAAACTGGCATACCCCTCGTGAGCTCCCTTTCGAAACATTTCAGCAGAACGTTCCAACGAATCATAGATGGCCACATCTCCATATTTTTCTACTAAGGCTTTTGTTTGCAATAGTTTCGTAACCAGTACAACGTTACCGGCATTCGTTATGGCATTCGCCAACAACATATTACTGACTGTGTCATAGGCCGTTGGACAATTGATGGAATCTGTCAATCCAAAAGGGCAATTGCCATAGAAGGCATCAATAGCAATAACCTTCGGTTTATACTGACTAATGATTTTAATTTGTTCTGCTACTTTAGCCCTTGGCAAATTGCCGAAATTTACGATTAGGATATTAGTGTCTATTTCTGGATCCTCGCGTAAGCGGGAAAAAGTAAGGTCCGTTAACTCTGTATCGGCTAATGCCTGTCCGATAGGATCCAGTACTTGCAAGGGAGACCAGGTTGATATTTTTACAATAGCGATCAGGATCAAAAACACAAAGCCTGAACAGAGAACAACATCAATCAGGAAGTTTCTCCAGTAATTTCTTCTTGGCATGGGTACTAGGGTTTTAGTAAATTTAAAGATTTGAACGCAACCAGCCTATACTCCTCTTGAAAAAGCGACTCTCCTTAGACGAATACTACCAGGGCATTGTAAGCCAAAACCGAGTGGTGTTGGGGCAAGCCATCACGCTTGTTGAGAGTCAACATTCGGAAGATGCCAGTGTAGCCGCTGCCTTATTAGATAAAATTCTTCCCCATACCGGAAATGCGTTACGCATCGGCATTACCGGAGTACCTGGTGTGGGCAAGAGTACATTCATTGAAACATTCGGAACTTACTTGACAGAAGCAAGTAAAAAACTTGCCGTGCTCACGATTGACCCTAGCAGTCAACTAACACAAGGCAGTATTCTGGGTGACAAAACACGGATGGAGTCTTTATCGAAAAACCCAAGAGCTTTTATACGACCCAGTGCTTCCGGTTCAGTATTGGGAGGGGTCGCCTACAAAACGCGTGAAGCGATGTTACTCTGTGAAGCCTCTGGTTTTGATGTGGTGCTGGTGGAAACAGTTGGGATTGGCCAATCGGAAACAGCTGTAAAAAATATGGTTGATTTCTTTTTGCTGTTAATGCTTGCCGGAGCAGGTGATGAATTGCAAGGCATCAAAAAGGGGATAATGGAAATGGCCGATGCCTTAGTCATTACGAAGGCTGATGGTGATAATAAAACAAAAGCCAGCAAGGCCGCAGCAGAATACCAACACGCTTTGCATTTGTTTCAACCACCAGCCAGCGGTTGGATACCACAAGTGCTTACGTGCTCAGCCTTCGAAAACACAGGCATCGAAAAAGTCTGGGAAACAATTGAACAGTATGCAGATCAAACCCAAACAACTGGTTTTTGGAATACCAACCGACAACAACAAAATGCCGTATGGTTTCAGGAATGTTTTCAACAGCTGTTAACCAATGATCTTTCGCGATTCGATGGTTTGCAGACCACTAAAGAAAATCTGGAGCAACAAGTAATCAACCAGAAAATCTCTTCTCAGCAAGCAGCACGAAAACTTCTCAACGATTATCACAACGCCATCAAGAGCAACCAGCCCTAAAACCAACGTTTGAAGAATCTTATACAAGGTAAGAGAGCGTCTTCACCTCTGGTCCAACTTTTTATTAGTTTCTTTTTTGAAACCATATGGGCAATGCCTGCACTCATTTTTACAACAATAGCCACGTTTTAAATGGTACGCAGCCGTGAAGACCATCAAACCATTTTCATAATAATACAGCGGAGTTTCTTCTTTTTTCTTACTCATCAGAAAATGAATCCGTCAGCGTTTGCACACTGACGGATTCTTACTATTAAAATTGATACGTTACACCAAGTGTATAATTCCGGCCACGCGTGGTGAAGCCATACACGCCAATAAAATCCTCATCCAGTAAATTGTTAACTGTAGCCCGGACAGATAACGCATTTTTAAAAAACTGTTGTGTAACATTCAAGTCAAGCAACGTAAAAGATGGTAATGTTACCTCGTTCGCAGTAAAGTTCTCATCAAAATAAAGATCTGTTCGATCGCTGGTATAACCATAACGAATTCCTGCGAAAGAGCCTGTCCTTGGCGTTACCTCAATACCAACACCCGTTTTCTGCTGGGGTATTCTGTAAAATGTTTCCGGCTTATTGGTACTGGTGTAAGCATGATCCGCCATAACGTTAAGGTATTTATTCACCGTATATTTTGCATTGAGGGTCCATCCCTTTACGCTGCGTGTGGCTGCGAGATTTTCATATTGAGTAGTATATCCAATACTATTCTTTTCATCGCGAAAGAAATTTACAGCAGTGAAGGTGAGTTTATCCATCCAGTAAAAACTTGCCCCGTATTCATAGTTTACCGTCTCTTCCGGCTTTAGCTCCAAATTACCACCATAAGGATAATGGAGTTGAAAGAGTGAAGGCGTAATGAAAGAAGTGGAAAAGGACGCAAAGGCCTTCGCACTCATTTTTTCATTGATGTTAATAAGCCACGATGGATTAAGGTTGTACAAAACCTTCGAGCCATATTCGCTGTGCGTGTTGACACGCAGGCCAGCATGAAGATTGATACCTTTTGAGAAATCAACCAGCACTGAGGTGTATGGATCTACAATCGTAAAGGACAACGTATCATCTGTCAGTCGCTGGGTGGTGATGCCACTTAGTAGAGTAATGTTATCAGTCAATCGATGCCTGTTAGATAACTCACCAAAGAAAGTCGTGCCCTCGTGTATAGATGGATATGTTCCAAAGAATTCGCGGTGAATAGTGGTGTATTGAGTCAGTAGTTTGATTTCACCTCTTTTATAGGTGACATCAGCCTTTACACCTCCACGTGCTTGCTCTTGCTTTTGTCGGTTCGCATTATCTACAAAGGAACCTCCATCAAAGTCTGCATCAAAAGCATCAAAGCCTCCAAAGGCTTGCAATCGAATACTTTTGGTGAGTTGATAACCCACGCTGAGGTTCAGGTTTTTTCGCGCGGAACCATCATTATCAAAATTCTGATTTCCTGATTCATCCAAGGCGGAAGAAAAGCCATCGGTGCTATAGTTACTTCCCAGTAGTTGAAAAGAGAATTTTTTCTTTGCCCCACCAAGTTGCAGGTGTTGACCGAGACTATTCCAACTGCCTACCGTAGCGCCTACTTGTCCGTGAATACCCTTGGAGGCGGACACTTTACTTTGAAGATTAATAACAGAGGCAGCTGCCCCCGAACCATACAAGGTACTTAACCCTCCCTGAAACACTTCGATGGATTGAAATTGCTCCAGTGGAACAAAGCGCAAATCAAAGAATAAATCAATTCCGGTAGGATCACTCATGGGGACACCATCCAACAACACAAGTGTTTGCCGGTTGCGCGCACCACGAGCATAATAACTCAGGTTAGTTCCGGGCGCACTAAAAATCCCATCTACTTGCATAGACGGTACATCGTTGAGCAATTCGGCAACACTTCTTCCTTGCTGTCGGGAAAGCTGCTGACTGTCTAATCGAAAAATTACTTTTCCGGATTGTTCTACAGGCACTTCAAACTTAGTGCCGGTCACCACTACCTCACGAAGCGTGGTAGTTTTTACAGAATCTTGTGCCTGCACATAGCACGACACCAATAGGCCAGCGATAGCGACCCACCATTTTTTTCTCATAGCATTTTGTTGTTTTGGTTAAACACTATGAGCCTTAGAGGATAAATGAAGAATAAAAGATACGCAGTACGTATACTTTACTCATCGCCTTTCACCCGAAAGCTCTGACTATTTGTTAATCCTCGGCAGGTCTCCTGGCTTTCCTTTTCTACCAACGCCTTCCCGCCTCACCTGGTGAGACAGTGGCTTCGAATATTGGTGAGCCATCCTTCATTTTCCGATAACTATCGGAGCGGATGGCAAGTCATCCGATGCATACGCTTCGGATAACAAGTTACCCTGCGCTAAAGCTTCGGGTAACAAGGATTACAGTTGCGGGGACAGCTTTCGTTTTACACGAAATTCCCTTTTAATCTTCAGAGCCTGCAGCCACGAAACAAAGCGCTTTGTGCGTGACGAAATGAGGATGAAGAACCGCGAATCAGGCGCAAATATAAAAATGAATTAGTAATTGGCACTACGCGGAGCGTATGTCACCTCAACCGAATAAATGAAACATTGTAATATTGCATATGCGTAATCTCTCCCTGCTTTTCTTACTGGCACTACTCTCTGCGTGCAGTGCAAAGAATGAAAGTTCTTCTGCCTTCATCGCAATAGACACCACTTCCATTAAATATGCGAAAGGGTTTATCATTCGAAATCTTGGGAATATCAAGGAAGTAGTGGTGACCAAACCTTACCAAGGAGCAGAAAGTGGTTATACGTATTGGCTTGTACCCAAAAATGAAGAAGTGCCCGAACATAGAGTGGACGTTAAAATAATCCGAACACCTATTCAATCCATTGTTTGTACGTCTACCACGCACATCCCACTCTTAGATTACCTCAACGAAACCAACCGTCTTATTGCTTTCCCTACACTAGATTACATCAGTTCTGAAAAAATGAGAGCCCGCATTGATTCAGGAAAAGTAATTGACCTGGGGGTAGACAAGGGATTAAACATTGAACTACTAGCCACACTCAAGCCTGAGTTGGTAATGGCTTATACCATGACTGGCGATTATGGACAATTCAAAAAAATAGAGGAGCTAAACATGCCCGTAGTGCTTAACTCCGAATACCTGGAGGAACATCCCTTAGGGCGTGCCGAGTGGATTAAGTTTATGGCCTTGTTCTTCCATAAAGAAAAGGAAGCTGACTCAATCTTTTCAGTCATTGAAAAAAACTACTTGAGCACTAAAGCACTGGTGGAAGGCAAGAGCGCATCATCCGCAACAGTTATGAGCGGCATTGTGTATGGCGATGCCTGGTTTATGCCTGCGGGTCAAAACTATGCAGCCAAGCTACTGCGCGATGCGGGCCTTCATTATTTGTGGAGCAGTGATTCCTCTACCGGTTTTCTTCAACTCAGCTTTGAAGCTGTCTATGAAAAAGCAAATGATGCCGACTATTGGATTGGTGTGGGTTCTTACAAATCATTGGAAGAGATAAAGAAAGCCGATCATCGCTATGCAAATTTTAAAGCCTTCATCAACAAGCATGTGTATACAAACGATGCGCGCATCGGGGCAAAAGGAGGAAGTGAGTTTTTAGAGCTCGGCTATTTACGGCCAGACCTCATCCTCCACGACCTGGTAAACATCGCTCATCCAGCGCTTCTAAAAGACTCAAGTTTGTTTTTCCACAAACAACTCCACTAACTTGTTTTATTGATGCCTGGACGAATCATTGTACTGCCAGAGCACATTCACAATTTTCCATTCACCGTTAAGCTTAACAAGATGCATGTAATCAATCCAATCATCTGCCAACAACTTAACGGAAGCTGTTTTATCAGATACGTCCAATAATTTTACATCTTTTCTCGGCTGGGCCGGAAACTTGTCTCCCTTTACGTTATACTTCTCAGCGAGTAGCACCATGTTTTCCGCAAAGAACTCACTGAGATAATCCTTCTTTATCGACTTGTCTTTCCAAAAGGTGCGTTTTACTAAGCGTGGATGAAGACACTGCTCCATTTGCTTGGGATTGGGTACGTGTTGAGATTCCAGATAATCTAAAGCTGCCCTTGTAATGGCTACGGTGTCTTGCTTTGTTTGCGCTACTGCCATTATCGACAGTGTTGAAAAGGCGATGAGGAGCGTAATTCTCATAATTAGTATTTCTGTTTTGTACCCAAAACGAAAAGCTTTTGGCAAGGTTACCAATCCATAAAGATTAGTCCTGTCAACAAAGAATTTTGTCTATTTTAGCACGTTTATTTTGATAATATCTATCATGAAGTTTCAGAAAATCAACAACATTACCGGCTGGATCGTATTTGCCATTGCTTTGGCAACCTATTGGCTAACCATGGAGCGTACCGCCAGTTATTGGGACTGTGGGGAATTTATTGCTGTCTCCTATAAGTTAGAAGTACCACATCCTCCGGGAGCTCCCCTATTCCTATTGATTGGTCGTCTATTCTCTTTCCTTGCCTTGGGCGATGTTACAAAGGTGGCTTACTGGATCAACTTTGCCAGTGTACTGGCCAGTGCCTTTACTATTCTTTTTCTCTTTTGGTCCATTGTGTTATTTGGTAAAAAATTACTGAAGATCACTGCTTTAGAAGAGATTACCGATGCCAACACCTGGCTGCTGATGGGAGCCGGCTTGGTAGGTTCACTTGCCTACACCTTTTCTGATACCTTTTGGTTTTCTGCCGTTGAGGCGGAAGTTTATGCCATGTCTTCCTTCTTTACTGCCCTGGTTGTTTGGGCCATGCTAAAGTGGGATGTGATCGAGGACGAGTCAAAAGCAAATCGCTGGCTAATTCTGATTTTCTACATGATGGGATTGTCGATCGGTGTTCACTTGCTGAACCTTGTAACCATCCCTGCTCTCTCATTGATCTACTATTTCAAAAAATATAAGCCAACCCTTTGGGGTATTGTGGCCACCATGTTGGTAAGTTTAGTACTTATCTTCTTCATCAATGAAATTGTGATTCCGGGCTTACCTTCTTTTGCCGGAAGTTTGGAGATCTTCTTTGTGAACTCATTGCGCTTACCGTTCAACTCGGGCATTATCTTCTTTATTGTAGCCTTATTGAGTTCATTGATTTATGGCATTTACTATTCTCAGAAAAAAGTAATGCCCTTGCTCAATACCTTCCTGTTATCATTCGCTTTTATTCTGATTGGCTATAGCTGCTACACCATGGTGGTGATTCGTTCTAACTACAATCCCCCCATCAACCAAAACGATCCCTCAGACCCGATTGCTTTCGTTAGCTACCTGAAGCGTGAACAGTATGGAAGCCGTCCTTTACTAAAGGGACAGTATTACGATGCGCAACCTGTAGAAATGGTAGAAGGCGATCCTGTGTATAAAAAAGGGAAAGACCGCTATGAGTTAGTCGATCGAAAAATCTCCTACAAATACGATCCGGCCCGCACCACCATCTTGCCACGCATTTGGGTAAGTGACGCGAAGAAGGAGTATGAAGAAATTCTAGGCCTGCGCGAAAATCAAAAACCAACCTTCGGAGACAACCTACGCTTTATGTTCAGCCACCAGATCAGCTGGATGTACATGCGTTATTTCATGTGGAATTTTGCAGGACGCGAAAGCGATATACAAGGCGCCAACTGGTTACGCCCTACCGAATGGTTTAGCGAGATTCCGCAAGCCTTAAAGGACAACAAGGGTAGAAACAATCTTTTTCTGATACCCTTTATTCTTGGCCTCATCGGTATTTTCTACCAGTTTGTACACGATCAGAAAAATCTGGCAGTGGTTGGTTTACTCTTCGTATTACTGGGTGTTGCTCTGGTTATCTATTTAAATGGACCTCCGAGTGAACCCGGCGAACGCGATTATATTTACGCAGGTTCCTATTATGCCTATTGCTTCTGGATCGGCTTCGCTGTTATTGCTATCGCGAAGTCATTAGAAGGCTTGTTCAAGAATTTAAAAACCGCCACAGTACTGGCCACTCTTTTATGCCTTTCTGCACCGGGCATTATGTTGGCTCAAAACTGGGACGATCACAATCGTGACCATCGTTACTTCTCGGTTGATTCAGCCTACAACTACTTACAATCCTGCGCACCCAATGCCGTACTCTACACCGGGGGCGATAACGACACCTTCCCGCTGTGGTACAACCAGGAAGTAGAAGGTGTGCGCACCGACATGCGGGTCATTGTGCTTAGCTATTACAACACCGATTGGTACGTAGGGCAATCCATGCGCAAGACGTATGAATCGGAAGGACTGCCCTATACCCTTACGTTGGAGAATTACAGACAAGGGGGGCCTAACGATTATCTTCCCTTTCAGGACTTAGGTATTCAGTCCATGGACTTACACCAATTCCTTGACTTGTTAAAGAAAGACTATAAAGGATTACGCCTTTACCCATCAGCGAACGTTGTCCCTACACGCGACATCGTGTTAAAGGTGGATATGGAGCATGTTAAATCACTTGGCATTATACCTGAAGGGTTTGACAGTTTGCTTGTTCCTGAAATGCACTTGCGTGTGAAAGGCGGTGGTTTAGAAAAGAAAGACCTGGCCATGCTGGATCTACTCGCAACGAATAATTGGGAACGCCCCATCTATGTAAACCAAACCTCACTGGATCAATTCAATGTAGACCTAAGTCGCTTTGTTATACAGGAGGGAAATGCGTACCGCATACTCCCTATCTACAATCCTAATCCTCGCATAGAGTTGGTGAACACAGTAGCCAGCATGGATAACATGTTGAAGAAGTTTCGCTACCGCGGATTGGATGACACCCGCGCTTACTATAACCAGGACTACAGAAATTTTGTCTTGAATCACAGAAGCAGTTTTGCATCCTTAATCGATGGACTGTTGATGGAAGGAAAGACTGAACAAGCCAGAGAGGCTCTGCTGTTTTGCTTCGAGAAAATGCCAGATAAAACTGTACAGTTCGACCATGTGAATGCTCGCTTGGTGGATGCACTCTTTGAAGTAGGTGAAAAAGAAAAAGCACTAGAGGTAGCCAACTTAATGTGGCCGAAGGCTGAAGAGATGGCTCTCTACCTGGCTGGCTTACGCGATTATTCTCGCGAGTTCCAGATTAGCTATGCGGTGCTGAATGAATTACAAAGCGTATTGTATAAGTATGGTGAGGCAGACCTGGCTAAGAAAGTAGAAGAGTCGTACGAGCGTGTGAATGCCGAGTTGAATATTGTTAATACAGAACGTTCTAACTTCTAAAAAAGAGATGCTCCTTATAGGCTGTCTTAAAAGCTAATCCTTCGCGGCCTTGTGTCGCGATCCTTGACAGGATTTCTAATCTTCAAGGGATGCCGGAATAAATCCGGCAGGAAGTTTTTAAGACAGCTTTTTTTATTTACGGCAGATCATAAAAAGATCCAAGGCCTCTGCGGCCTGATCGGTTACTAGATAATCCGTATGATGGATTTCTTTTACCAGACCCGTTGCCTGGGCCTGAAGTTTATTTCTATTCCAGCGGTTCATCAACTCGTACGGAATTCGCAAAATAGAAGAAGGTAAGCGATACTGAAGATTCAGGATATCAAAACGCGTAATGCGTTCCACTGACTTTTTATTTTGTTGATAATAGGTCATCACTTTCTCGTTTCCAGTAATGCCTTTCATTTCTACGCTTGCAAAATACTTCTCCCCCAACTTCTTTAATTCATCTGCCAAATACTCACGTATATGCCATGGGTTTCTGGACAGGGATAATTTTCTATTCGGTGTTGTTACATAAGCCACACCACCCGGCTTCAACACCCGGCAGATCTCCTTTAAAAACAACTGGTCATCTTCGATGTGTTCAATTACCTGAAAAGTTACCACCACATCATAGGCATTATCGGCCAGCGCAGATAAAGGGGGAATGTTGGTTCCTATAAATTTACCCGTAGGATATTTCTGTCGTAGTTTCGAAAGGGCTTCTTCAATTTTATCGACAGCAGTGAAGGAACTTGCTTTGGGAATCATCAGGTCGATGCCCCTTCCTTCTCCACAACCTACCTCTAATACATCGCCTTTTATAAAAGGCTCCACTGCAACATAGGCCTTGTATAATCGTTGGTGTATAGGATTGTCGGAGGTTAGGTTATCCGAAGTGATCTCAGTGGTAAATATTTTAGACATTCCGGCTGGTACGTTATCAATTCAGCGCAAAATTAACCTAAGCTTCGGTCATATTAACCGGATTTGACTTTAATTTGATTTATGAAACGCCTGCTGCTCTTTCTGCTCTTTCTAGGTTCACAGGCCATGAGCCAGCCCTTGCAAAACATCAATTATGCCTTCCTGTATAACCCGGATGTGCGTTTTTCTTTTCAATTTGAGATTATCCCTGCCTCCACGGATAGCCTTAGGATCATCTACCAATTGATTGCCTCCGACACGCTGAAGGCTGGAGACTATAGCATCACCTGGGAAAACTATGAGTCGCTCGCTGAAAAAAAAGGCAGTCTTTTTACTCCCAAAATTCAACTGCACTCATTTGGAAACTATCAGTACGGCACCTTTTCTATTGCCACTAGTTCAAAAATTATTGCTGCCCGGGTACAAGGCACAGCACAAAAGCAAGCCTTGTATTTTTTTAAGGTGGTGGATCTTCAGAGTCCGCTGAATGGGTATACGCTCGTTAACAATCAGCTTACCAACGGCTATGCATCTATCCCTGATGTTGTGAGTATCCACAATGGTCAACCCTTTTCCACTGTTTTTTATTATGACGAAGAGTTTCCTGCCGCCACCGCTCCCTTTGCTGAAACACAAGGGCGTATCAGTCAGTCGTGGAAGCCTGATTCTGTTTTTACCATTACCTCCACACTCAGTCCATCCAAAAAAGGATTATACTTAATTCAAGGCGACACCACCAGCGCGCAGGGTATTTGCCTGAGGGCTGAAGACAACTATCCAAAATACTCTACACTGCAAAACCTTGTTGGCCCACTCACTTACATTACCACTAAAAGTGAATATGAAAAATTACGGAATGCACAGAGTGATAAAAAAGCCTTCGACAAAATCATTCTGACCATTACTGGCAATGCCGAAAGAGCTAAACTTTTTATGCGCAGTTACTACAGACGTGTGGAGTTGGCGAATCGTTATTTTACTTCCTATAAAGAAGGATGGAAAACAGATAGAGGCATGCTCTACATAGTCTTTGGTCAGCCAGGTATGGTGTACCGCTTTCAAGATCGGGAGGTTTGGGAATATTCTACTTCAGATGGAGAAAAGATAAGCTTCACCTTTGTTCGCTCCTCCTCGCTCTTCGATCCTGATAATTATGTATTGATCCGAAAACGCTCGTACGAAGACATGTGGCTTCAATTGGTTGATTTAAACCGCAAGGCACGCTTTTAACAATTCGGTAAATGGTACCGGTTTTTATCGGATATTTGCGACTGGTTAACGAGTTCTCGCTCCGATGGAAAAGAAAGACATGATTTACGGAACACGTGCTGTAATCGAAGCGATTCGTGCTGGCCGTGAAGTAGAAAAAATTTTGATACAAACTGGTCTGGCCAACGACCTCATCAAAGAACTTCAAACCCTGGCCCGTCAGCACAATGTGCCCATGGTGTCCACACATGCGGATAAGCTAAAACGTCTTTCGACTAAAAACCATCAAGGAGTTATCAGTTACCTCTCAGCGGTTACCTACGTTCCACTCGATAACATCATTCATAAAACCTACACCGAAGGCCGCGATCCTTTTATCTTGTTATTAGACCGCATTACCGATGTTCGGAATTTCGGAGCCATTGTGCGTACGGCAGAATGTGCTGGCATTGATGCAATCGTTATTCCTGAAAAAGGAAGTGCTCCGGTAACCAGCGATGCAGTGAAGACTTCTGCAGGGGCACTCAACCACATGTCGGTGTGCCGTGAGAAAGACTTGAAGCGCACGATTAAATTCCTCCGTGAAAACGGAATCAAGATTGTGGCCTGCACTGAGAAGGCAAGCAACACTCTGTATCAGGTAAACCTCACCGGACCGATCGCCATCATAATGGGCTCGGAAGAAGATGGCATAACAGACGTACTCTTACGCGAAGCAGATGAGTTAGCGGCCATTCCCCTGAAAGGAGAAATTGGTTCGTTAAATGTATCGGTAGCTGCGGGTGTTGCCTTGTATGAAGTGGTAAGACAGCGAGGATAGTTACTCCTCTTTCTCTAATTTCTTCAAGCGCTTTTTAGCATCCTTAAAAGCTTCGTCTTTGCGATTGGAGCGCTTCTTTACTTCTTTAAAGTAATACTTCGCTTCCGTTTTGTTTCCCTGTTTCTCTGCTATTTCCCCCAGGCTGATCAGCGCAAAAAGATAGTAGCCTGATTCTGTGGCACCGATTTGCTCTGCGTACGTTTTAGACAAGAGATAATACTTTTTAGCCTCCGTAATGTTCTTGCGCGACTCATAGATTTCTCCTAGAAAAAAAGCCGCATAACGACCACTCGTGGCTTCATATCCTAATTGACCACTATCAATTTTCTCCAGAATACTTTTACACACAGGTTCGGCCTCGCGAAAGGGGTTATCGGGATAGGTTTTATTGAGGTAACTACTTAAGTGTAGCGCTTCCTGTTTATTGTTTTCATAGCTGTTTTGGATACGCATGAGCCACACCATGGCTTCAGTGCGTGTGTAGAATGCATTGTAGGAAACCTCTTTCAATTGCTTTAAGCCAAGTGCCTTGTCACCCTTGGGGAAAAGCCACATGACTGGTTTTAGTGAGGGGTAGTTTTCGGGAACCCACTCCGAGAAGTAATTATACAAGGCATCTCCGAACAAAAGCTCCGGGCTCAGCGAATGATAGCCTTTACTTTTCTCTAGGTAGTTTAGCGATTGTTTACCTGCGGCCGCAGCCTTGGTCCAATTTTTACGCTCTTCTTCTGAATACAAGCGTCCTTTAAAACCGTATGCAGCGGCTAGAAAAAACATGGACTCTACTTTATAGGGAGGGTGCTTTTTGTACAGATTCTCCGACACTAGAATAGTCGTATCCATGTAGGCCAAAAAGCGCTCATCATATTGCTTATTGGTAAGGTCCGGCATGATCTTCCACCACTCAATCAAGCCCATTAAAAAGTAAGGCAGGGGGTGCCACTTATATTTCTGTTTGAGCCACCGAAATTGTTGCTCGGCTTTGTCGAATTTGAAGTTGTATAAATCATCCAGTGCCTGGGCGCATTCCAATTGCACCGTCAGGTCGGACAATAAGATAATAGTTGTATCTTTTTTTACCTTTTCCTGTGCCTGCGCGCCAATGGTAGCGACCCATAGGAGACTAAAGGTGACTAAAACGCTAAAAACCGAACGAAGAACTTTGTTTCTCATGTGCCTTTCCTCTGAAAAGATATGAATTCAACACCAACAACCGAAAATCCGTTTTACGCAGCCGACAAAAGAGTGTTGTTTTTATTGCTGTGTATTATCACTCTTTTACTGCTCTACATCAAAAAGTCATTTATAGAAAACGAAACTGCCGCCTTTGAGTTTTTGCAAGACCGCCCCGAAGGCATGGTCTTACAAGTTATTAGTGGTTTACAGTACCTTTCCATTCCGCTAATCTACCTATGGAAATTCACAGTCATTGGCTTTGTGGTATGGGTGGGCTGTTTCATGTTTGGATACCGGGTTACGTACGCCCAATGCTGGGGTATTGTGATGGCGGCCGAGTTTGTCTTTTTACTTCCCGAGCTGTTAAAAATCGTTTGGTTTATGGCCATTGAAACCGATCCAGACTATTATACCATACGCGGGTTTTATCCTTTTTCGCTCATGCACTTCTTTGACTATACCTCGTTAGACAAACGCTGGGCGTACCCACTTCGTGCCCTCAACCTCTTTGAAATTGTATATTGGTTTGCACTTGCCTATGGCATCCATTATTTCGCTCGTAAAGAGAAACGCATGGTGTGGTGGATTGTGGCCTGCGGCTATATTCTGATCTTCTTCTTGTGGTTGGTGTTTTATGTGATTGTGTATAAGTAGTCTATCCCCTAACCCCGGTCTGTGTCTCACAGATCAGTATGAAAATGAAATGGCTTGTGAAGACACAAACTATGGCATTGAACTGGACTGTGAGGCACGCGTTTCAAACGCGCGCCAGTTTAGAAGGTGGCAGATAGAACTCCTAGATTTGGGGACTTCTTCGCTACGCTGCGAAGTGACAGCAAACAAAAAAGCCCTTCCAGTTTCCTGAAAGGGCTTCTTCTTTATGTGTCTTCAAACTACACTTTGATCTCAACATCGACACCGCTTGGCAATTCAAGCTTCATCAACGCATCTACCGTCTTCGCGCTGTTAGAGTAGATATCTACCAAACGCTTATAGGTACACAATTGGAACTGCTCGCGCGCCTTCTTGTTTACGTGTGGCGACTTCAATACTGTGAACTTTTCTTTCTCAGTAGGAAGAGGAATAGGACCGCTCACCACAGCACCTGTTGCCTTCACCGCTCTTACGATTTTCTCAGATGACTTGTCAACTAAGTTGTGATCGTAAGACTTTAGTTTGATTCTAATTTTTTGGTTCATAATTCGTTCGTTGAGGAAATCGCCTAAATCCTATTTATTATTTTGCCATTGCGGCACCTTTTACTTCTTCAATCACCTTATCAGCCAAGTTCTTAGGAACCTGAGCATAATGAGAGAATGTTAACGTTGCAGACGCACGACCTGAAGTAATGGTACGCAAGTCAGTGATGTAACCGAACAATTCCTTCAACGGAACATCGGCTCTCAAGATCTGTGCATTACCACGGTTATCCATGCCCTTCATCACACCACGTCTTCTGTTCAAGTCACCCGTTACAGAACCTGTGTATTCGTCAGGTGTTACTACTTCTACACCCATGATAGGCTCCAAAAGTATTGGACCCGCCTTACGGCCTGCTTCTCTGAAACCGCCACGAGCAGCCAATTCGAAAGACAAGGCATCCGAGTCAACATCGTGGTATGATCCGTGGAACAAACGCACTTTCATGTTGTCGATCTGGTAGCCGGCCAAAGGACCGTTCACCATTGCTTGCTCGAAACCTTTCTGAATCGCAGGGATGAATTCGCGAGGGATTACACCACCCACGATATCATTTACGAATTCAAGACCTGGCTTGTCACCTTCTTTCAATTCGCGTGGACCGATTTCGAATACGATATCGGCAAACTTACCACGACCACCGGTCTGCTTCTTGTATACTTCTTTGTGTTCAACCGTAGTAGTAAGCGCTTCTTTGTAAGCAACCTGAGGAGCACCCTGGTTGATTTCAACTTTGAATTCGCGTCTTAAACGGTCGATGATAATTTCTAAGTGAAGTTCACCCATTCCACGAAGGATGGTCTGACCTGTCTCCTGATCTGTATTAACACGGAGTGTAGGATCTTCTTCCACCAATTTACCGATGGCCATACCCAACTTATCAGCATCTGCCTGCTTCTTAGGCTCAATAGCATATCCGATAACTGGCTCAGGGAAGTTCATGGACTCCAGAATCACCTTGTTCTTTTCATCACAAAGGGTATCACCGGTTTTAATGTCTTTGAAACCTACTACCGCACCGATGTCACCTGCTTCCAGACGCTCGATTTGGTTTTGCTTGTTCGCGTGCATCTGGAATACGCGGGAAATGCGTTCCTTTTGCTCCGAACGAGTATTGTATACATAAGAGCCTGATTCCAACACGCCAGAATAAGCGCGGATGAAACACAAGCGACCTACGAAAGGATCGGTTGCAATTTTGAATGCAAGCGCTACGAAAGGACCTTTTGTATCAGGCTTTACAGGCACTTCAGCATCGGTATCAGGGTTAGTCCCCACGATCGTATCCTTGTCCATTGGTGAAGGAAGTAATTCCATCACGTAGTCAAGCATGGTTTGCACACCTTTGTTTTTGAAAGAAGAACCGCACACCATCGGTACGATTTTCATATCGATAGTGGCAGCGCGAAGTGCTTTCAAGATCTCAGCTTCCGTAATAGAGCTAGGATCGTTGAAGAACTTTTCCATGAGTGTTTCATCATAGTCAGCCACTGCTTCCAATAATTTTTCTCTGTATTCGTGGGCTTCTTCCACCATGTCCGCAGGGATTGGAACTTCTGTGAAAGTCATTCCTTTATCCTCTTCGTTCCAGATGATGCCACGGTTGTTGATCAAGTCAACAACGCCTTTGAAATTTTCTTCAGTACCGATCGGTAATTGAAGCGCTACGGCCGTGCTGCCTAATTTCTCTTTAACCTGTCTTACAACACCAAGGAAATCAGAACCAGAACGGTCCATTTTATTCACGAAACCGATACGGGCAACTTTGTAGTTATCCGCCAGGCGCCAGTTTGTTTCTGATTGAGGCTCAACACCATCAACGGCAGAGAACAAGAACACCAGACCATCCAATACACGCAAAGATCTGTTTACCTCTACGGTAAAGTCTACGTGACCAGGAGTATCGATAATGTTTACGTGGTAATCGTTATTTCTGTATTTCCAGAATACGGTAGTAGCAGCAGAGGTAATGGTAATACCACGCTCCTGCTCTTGTGCCATCCAGTCCATGGTAGCTGCACCATCGTGCACCTCACCAATCTTGTGGTTTACACCGGCATAGTAAAGAATACGCTCGGTGGTAGTTGTCTTACCCGCATCGATGTGAGCGGCAATACCAATGTTTCTTGTGTATTTAAGATCTCTTGACATGAACCTCTGCCTCTCTTATTAGAATCTGAAATGTGAAAATGCCTTGTTGGCTTCTGCCATGCGGTGAGTGTCGTCCTTCTTCTTGATGGCCGCACCTTCACCCTTAGACGCTGCGATGATCTCAGCAGCTAACTTATCTGTCATGGTCTTCTCACCACGCAATCTGGCGTAGTCGATCAACCACTTAATGCTCAAGCTCAATCTGCGCTCAGGACGTACTTCAACAGGAACCTGGAAAGTAGCACCCCCTACACGTCTTGACTTTACCTCTACCGAAGGGGAAAGGTTTGCCATGGCTTTTCTCCATACTTCAAGACCATTTTCGTTGGCCTTCTTCTCTACCAGCTCTAATGCATCGTAGAACGTATTATAGGAAATGCTCTTCTTACCATCGTACATTAAATAGTTAACGAATTTGGTAACAAGTGTATCCTGAAACTTAGGATCAGGAAGCAAGAATCTCTTTTTTGGTTTTGTCTTTCTCATGACTGGCTACGATTATTTTTTCTTTGCCGGAGCACCTTTAGCGGCCGGAGCGGCTGCACCTGGTTTAGGGCGTTTTGCACCATACTTAGAACGGCTTTGCTTGCGACCATTCACCCCTGCAGTATCCAAGGCACCGCGAACGATGTGGTAACGAACACCTGGCAGATCTTTTACACGACCACCGCGCACAAGCACGATTGAGTGTTCCTGTAGGTTGTGTCCTTCACCCATGATGTATGCGTTCACTTCCTTTTGGTTAGTGAGGCGTACACGGGCTACTTTACGCATAGCAGAGTTAGGCTTCTTAGGCGTTGTTGTGTACACGCGTGTACACACTCCTCTGCGCTGAGGGTTTGAATCAAGGGCGGGTGACTTTGACTTGAAAGTCAGCTTAGTCCGTCCTTTTCTCACAAGTTGCTGAATGGTAGGCATTTATGCTTCGTTTTTATAGACCTGTTCAAAAATAGGACTGCAAAGGTACCAAGAACCTTTGAAGGAGCAAATATCAGTTCAAGAATTTTAGGGTAAATCGCTGGGAAACAGCTAGAAAAACGCGTTTTCTGCTTCTTTTTATTAACTAAAAGGCCTTCGGACCGCCAGATCGGGGTTTTAAAGGACCCGTATTTTCTTGAAATCACTCTATATATAAGGTATAAATAGCAGCTTGGACCCACCGTTTAGTGTTGAAAAAGGAGAGGGATGCTCACTGTAAATAGAGAAACAGCAAGGATGCCTACTGCAAATTATTAATGCTCATAGACCACCACTCACCCCGTCATGCGTACGCATGACACCCCTCTCTACTTCGTAGAGAGGGGAAAGATCGTCGAAGATGAGCTGGGGTGAGTTGGGTACTTAGGCCC
>LNEN01000316.1 GCA_001464155.1 Cytophagales bacterium Ga0077538
CCCGTCATGCGTACGCATGACACCCCTCTCTACTTCGTAGAGAGGGGAAAGATCATCGCAGATGAGCTGGGGTGAGTTGGATATTGAGGGTTGTCCTGAACAAAACTCAACATAACGATCTCTTGTCACCTGATACCATGCGCTACTTCGAGCGCCAGGTTTAGCATCTCCACCGTTTTTACTTCGCGATCGGAAGCTGACAAGGCTTCACCGGTTATAATGTTGTCGCTTACGGTTAACAACGAGATAGTGTTCACATTGAAATAAGCGGCCATGGCATAGACCATGCTCGTCTCCATGTCCACCCCCAGGATACCCTTGGCAATGATGGGATTGTAACGGTGCGGATCTTCACTATAAAAAAGATCGGTGCTAAAAACTGGACCGAGTTGAAGCTTGATGGTATGTGCCTCCGCTACTTCTCTCGCCTGTTGGAGTAACAAGGGACTTGCCTTCGGAGAAGAAGGACTGTGCATATTGTACTGTTGCACAACGGCCGAGTCTGTGTCCGCCTCTGTGGCCAGCACCAATTGTCCGGGTGAAAGATTCGCCTGAAGGGCACCACAGGTGCCGACACGAATAATGCACTTTACTCCATAACCATGAATTAGTTCGTGCATATATAAGGCCGTGCTGGGTATGCCCATGCCGGTACCTTGTATAGAAATGCGTTGGCCTTTGTACATACCTGTGTACCCAAACATGCCGCGGATCTCTGTGTAGAGCACGCTTCCCTCTAACTGCTTCGCGAAATGTTTAGCCCGTAAGGGGTCGCCTGTAATCAATACTGTGCTGGCAATTTCTCCTGCCTTCGCTCCTATGTGTAAACTCATGGTAGAACCACGGCCGACAAATGAGATGCCGTGTAGGCAACAACATTACAAATAGCGCAGACAAAATAGTATGAGGAAAGTCACCGTTTGAGATGTGCTGAGTTAAGTACTCAGAATACCTCCATTACAAATGTAGGACACCCGTTTAGCTTCTGGTGGCACCATCAAACGTCATCAGGTCATAATCCCGCCCGGAATCAATTTTCCCGACCCGTTGATGAATCGCCACCAGCGTTACGATAAACTGCAACAAGAAACCTGCGTTGAAAAATAATTCGTTCATCGGGAAAATACCTTGGTAGGCCATGATAACATAACCAAACATAACTACTGCTAAGAAGGCTGCCACCAAAACGAGTGTCGCTCCTTCCCGACTTTCACTGTAGGCACGGGTAACAATCACTAAAATGGATAACAACAAAAGGCTGCTCAACCCCAAGTAAAGTTGTACGTAAGCCGTAAACAACAGAGGCGGTACAAACAATGTAAAGAGGGTGAACCCCACACAGGCTATGAGAAAGAGAATGCGAAAAACTTTACTCACTTCTCGTGGAAAGAGGCTGCCCACCAACAAGGATCCGAAAAGAGTAGATAGATACAAACTGATGTACTCGGTTCGCACCACCAAGTGCCAGTTGATGTCCTCAAACCATTGTACGATCTGATAGTGGTTTGAGAAGGAGGCACGCACAATCCAAGAAAGGCACAACAAGGCATACAACACAAAGGAGATCTTGCCCTTTGTGAAATAGAGGATCATACTTAAAAGACCCAGACAGGTTAATCCTCCCATCAGAAGTCCATCCGACAATTCGGTTCTGCTCTTCACCTCTCGCAGCAATGCTGCTCGCCCTAAGAGTAAAGGATTGTTGATTCCCGTTCGGTGGTGGTGAAAATTGGAAAGTTGAACAATGATCTCAAGGGTGTCGCCTGTTGGTTCGAAAAAATAAGTCGCTGGCTTCCATTGAGGAGCGCTCTCACTTTTACTGCTTCCTACCTTTCCATTGTTGCCTACTACTTTTCCGTTCACCAGAAGTTCGTACGAACAATACACGTCCGGCATGTAGAGCGCGAGTGCCTGTTGTTCGGGTGGTGGAATTACTACCTTCATTCTGTAGGTACCATATTGTATAGAGGATTTACCTTCGGAAGGTGGCCACCAGGAGGGGATCTGTACCAAACTGCGCGTGGGATTGTTGACCATCTCACGAGCCGAGATGAGTTGGTTGGGATAAAACTCCCAGAAGCCGGCAAGGGAAATGGGCTGTTTGTCAAGCTGTCCGTCCGGAACAAGCAGGATCGCTTCATGAACAGGTTCTTCTTGTGGAGGCTCTACATCGAAGGCGCTTACGAGAGAAGCAAGGGTGATGGATATGATGGGGAATAGCACATGAGTAGGGTTTTGGTCAACTATAGTAGGTTCCACATTTTATGCCAGCTCCTCATCCAAAACTAAAAGTTGAAAATCTTGAGCAGAACGAATCTTTTACAACCCTGTGCCTACCCTTACTTTTGAATCTTACTCATTTTGGGAAGAAAAAATCCCAAATCGGTTTTGAGGGAGATGTAGTATCGAAGAAATAATCTTCTTCTATTCAGACCAACACAACCTGTTCTTCCGGCCTTGGGTCAAACCAAAGTCTATTAAAACAAAAAACCTCTGCAGCCAGGCCACAGAGGTTTTCAATTAGAAAGCAATCGCATCACATTCGGGGTTTGGTGAACTCAAGACTCGTTAACGCTGTGTACTGAGGGCTTCCGTAGCCAAACACGGCTTTAACAAATTGCTTGGCAGCTTGCGCCACTTCCACCACATTGTCTTGGCCCATGTACAATACCTCGTTGCGTGTTCTGCGCAAGTGAGTAAGTTCTACTTCCACGTCTGCCACCGCCTGGTTAGCTGCTCTTAGGTTCTCAAGCATCTGCTCCAAGCTGGCCAGCGACATCGTTTCATTCGTTACCGGGTAGAAACTGGTTTTCACAATCTCTACCAAGCGCGCGAAGTGATACAACTTAGACACATAGTCCGACCCGTACACCGTTCCATTCTTAGGCTCTTGTCCTTCCACTGGCGGAACTGGATCGCGCTGTAAGACGCGTCTTCCATTCAGCCTGCGGCAACAAGCGCGGGCGTCTTCTAGCGTAAGGGGATGAATCCGACTTGCTTTCAGCATGCTGCAAACACGCGTACTCAATTTCCCTGCCGTTCGGAACATCGCCTCCCGATGGTTGGTAACGTTGGCGTACTTGGTTTGTGCCTCCGTCATTGCTTCTAAAATTTGTTGGGCGTTGAGTAACAAGGCATTCAACGCATTTGCCTGGAGGTTTTGTTGTCCGGGATTGTAGGATCCTCCATACCCGGTGCAAAGGCCCGTGAGCTTCCCAAAGGCGTGCACTGTTTTTGTGTGTGACATAAACTTTTTGTTTATAGTGAGTGTAACGTGCCTTCACAGGGTCCGTTGTACTTTTTTGAATTATTTTAGAAAGTATATATTTTCAGTTTCGTGTAACCCGAAACGGACTGGCACGTTCTAATGCATTTTTTGATGGAGTAGATTTAGCAATTCGCTGAATGCACTTATTTCACCGACCAATGACAGAGCATCAGTAAGACTGACTTTGCCTTGCTTCTGCTCTGCGAAATTTGAAATTCAGATGAGCGGATTACAAATTCGATATCACTAACTGGTAGATAAGCTGGAATACAATCTCTACTAGCAGATGAGTGAAGAGCCTGACTACTTTCTCAATTTATACTCAAACCCAAAACGCGTGTTTAGCTTATTGGCGTATGGGCTACTCATGTTGTCATCATAGACAAGGTAGAGGATAAATAAGGTGCCTCGTAGGCGATTGACGATCTGATAATCTTTCTTAAGACCAATTTGAACAGAGTTGATCCATCGGTATTGGTCTTCCTTGTTCTTAGGTGTAGCAAAAGATGCAACAGGTATACCGTACTGATTCTCTCCTTCCAGACGAAAGGATATGCCCTTGTTCCAGCGGAACTCTGAAAAGATTCTTGGACCATAGACCTCTTCCTGCTTTTGGTAGGAGGCTCCGCTTCCAAAACCGATGCGCTGGTTCCAGCCTAGGCCAGCGCTAAAGCGTCTGGTGATCAAATAAGCGAGGGAAGGATTAACATCCACCAACCAATTTTGCGACCGCTGCACCTGAAAGCTTAAGCCAGTAACAATTCGCTCCGTCCATTTCTTTCCCTTCATTGGATTCATTCGTTTAGGAACCGTTAAGCTGTCTAAGGACTCATACTTAAGTTTAAGATCCGACATTTTAGCCATGGCACCAGCCAGTGCCTGTTGTTTTCCTGCAAAGTGATCCTTAGCCAATTTTACAGCCTCTCCTTTTGCTTGCTCCTTCAGCATTGCTTTTGCCGATTCTTCATCCAAACCCTCTACAGGAAGGTTGCTCTTACCTAGCTCCTCCTTTAAGGCACTCACTTCATCTATTGAACCTAGTTGCTTTTCTGCCAGTGCACTTAGCTCTGTGCTTTGTCCCAATCCGCCTTCTTTTATTTGTTGTATGTCCTTTTGATAAGCATCTACTGAGGAAGAGAGCTCCCCTATTTTGCCCAATTGATCTTTCCCTTGTTGTATCTCTTTAGGTAGTTCTAGATCAGGCTTCAGATTCTCTGTTCTTGTATTTACCTTAGGTATGTTGGCATTTGCTGATGGTATAGTAGTAGGTAAAGAGCTTGAAGTGGGAAGAGTAGTAGCAGCTGTTGTCAATTCTAAAGGTACCTGATTAGCCGTGAAAGTATTGATGTTTTGTACTTGCTTATTGATGGCCCCCTCTACTTTAGAGATTGGATCCTGAATTTTTTGCTGAAGCTGTGAGAGTTGTTGATTCAATGAATCCAAGGTCCTCAATGGTCTTAGTGTATTAAGACTATCCAACTTTTGCTGAAGTAAAGCATTGGGCTGGCCGATGCGTGTAAGACTATCTACCTTTTGCTGGAGAGCAAACTTCTCTTGCCGTAGCCTTTGTAAAGACCTACTCGTATCGCTTGCAATTTTTATCTGCAAGAGTTGAAGAATTTGTTGTTGAACAGAATCGATACTCTTCTGCTTTGCCTCAAATACACTATCTGCTTTACTTATGACAGGTATACGCACAGTATCCTGTTGGGCATACACACCCTGAAAGGCTAAGAGAACCGCAAATAAGAAGCCGATGCGCACAAAGACATTTTAAAAATAGTTAATATCGAACCAAAACTCTCATCTAGTTTCCTAATATCAATGAGATCAATACGCACACGTTGCAAACGCGCGCGAGTTGGGGAGGTCAATTTTTTTTCATTTTTTTCTTCCGAAATGTTCCAATTACCCTTTCAAATTCCAATTTTCTATCAGGCAACACATTTACATAACCAATTGCTACACCTTCATCTTTAAGAATCACTTCCTTCCAAAAGTTTCCCTTTGTAAAATCATTCTTACCTGAATGTTGTCCATAAATTACTGTTGTGTCATTGACAATATCTCTTCTATTCATATCCTGAATCACTATTGGGGATCCTTGAATAAAATTATCAGTAATAAAAAGTATTGAAGAGTCATTTAAAATGAGTCTGTATTCAATTCCTTCATTCTTCAATAATAAGGTTTTATGGTTTTGTGCCCATTCCTTTGGAATATTAAAATAACAACTCTTAAGGTTAAGTTCATTGAACTTGAATTTAATTATAGTTTCATCTGAAGCTCTGCAACAGAATGTTAAGGCTAGTATTATACAAAAATGAAAGTGTCTCATTACTAATCAATTTAAGTTAAAATATAAAAAGAAGGACGGTGGTAATACAATGAGTGGTTCTCCATTTATTAATAGATGAACCCCATCATTGTTAGTTGCATTACTCCTTAAAGTATTAATAACTCTCTCACCTTGACTGTTTATAAATTGAAGACGGAAAGTATTTTCAAAGAAAACCGCCCTTGCCTCTCCGTAACTAATAAGTGCATTTGTACCATAAAAAATATTATAACTTAAATCACCATTGTTCGAATCAAATGCATGGGCTAATTCATGAAATAGATTTGAAGTAGAGTTTGATGGAGCACCACCGTCTCCAGGGAGTGTAGGTGTGCCTCCTGGATTCCAATAAACAGTGCCCCCAGCTCCTATTCTATCTAGCTTTGCAAAATTATCAGATGAGAGTGTAAAGGCATTTGCATTATTCAAAAGATCTGCCTTTAAAGTATTTATGTTGCTTTCACTTTGTGGTAAAAACCTATTACTCTTGGCCTGAGTAATAATGAATTTATTATCAGAATTCATAAGCACTGAAAGTACCACTCTCCCTATACTTGTAGTTTCTATAAACTTTAAAGCGGTCGAAACCTGTTTCAAGAACTTGGTACTTCCTTCATAAAGCTTTCCATTTGCCTTGTAAAAAGCACCATTGGAATATCTTACTTTGAATGAACCTTTGACCGAAATCCAAACTCCACCTTGCTTGGAGCTTTTACCAATATTAGTTGGCAATTCGTAAATTGCTTTACCCTCTTCATCTTGTCCTAAATAAATTGGGCCATAAAAATTTGGATTCCATTGAGAGATTGTTCCCCTAAGCCCACTTGAAAAAAGGTTATACAAACTCCTTAAACTGTTGTAGACATACGTTCCCTGATAACGGCTTGCGTGTACATCGGCCTGCGCTCTGGCTTCTCGATAGTATAAATAATCCAAATTGTCTTGCGCAGGATCTGCCCCGCTCGGATCATTGAAGACAATTGGATTATTGTAGCTGTAGTTATAGGGAGTTAATGATGAATACTTATTTGCCATAGGGTCAACAGCATTCATTCTTCCAATCGCAGGGTCGTATTCCCTGAAGAACATCTCATAATTATTGGTGGCATTGTTCAACTCACTACCTCCATTGTATAAGAAATTGTTGCTTGTTACATCCTCATCACGACTCCAGCTATTTACTGTTTGCAAACCAAAGGGGTAGTACTCATTGTACTGAATGATGTTAGTGGGTGTATGCGTCACTTTGAAATCATCAAAATAAACATCAATGGGAGTACCATTTTCATTAGATAAGTAAATATAAATATAACCAGCCTCTGCAAAAGTAATCTCGGGCATTTCTAGCTTTTCGTGAGGTATATCTGTACCGCTTTCTTTAGCTATTTCTGTAATTCTTTTGTAACCACTTTTAGAAGGAATCGGCTCAAACGTTTTATCAAAAACCAGCCAATTCAAATAGGCCTTAGGACCTGTTCCATTGTCTCCATCTCTTACCAGCAAACCTGCAAATGGAATTGATGACGCTGAGGGTAAACCATAAAAGCCTCCATCTATAATGGTACCTGGTGCCGTTGTGCCGTTGGCTATGGCCGTCATCAAATCATTAAGTGTGGTCGTCCAATTGGATGAGTTGGGATCGACATACTTGGCAAAAACTTCTGCCTTTATTTTATCACCTGGGGCAACGGCCACTGATCGCGCCAGTCCATAGGTCTCTGAAGGGCTTCCTGAAAGGCGGACTGCATACTTTGTTGCTGCACTGTTTGTATGATCGAACATGCCAAAGTTTATTTTTCGAACATCCTCATACTTCAAAAATTTGGCAGCCTCGCTATTTTCATTGGCAGTCTCTAGCGTTGCTACCGGAGCATCTGGTGTTGGTATAGCCGAACTGAACACTATGCGTGTATTGCCCTGATGGTCAGCAATCGCATACTGGTACTCATAGTTACTACCATTTTTTACTATTCTTCCCTCTGGTGAGCTAAAGAATGCCAGGTTATCATTTTCGTATACAAAGCCTCCTACATAATCAGTGGTAGTTGTATCTACTCCCTTTATAACACTTATCCCTAGTTTCACGCCCGTAGCATCGTAGCTATAGTTTACCGTTTTGCCATTGGTAAACACAACCTGTTGCACTTTGCCCAGGTTATTATAGTGGATAGAAGAAATATTTTTGTTCTCATCTTTTGTTAACTGACCGGCCGCGTTATAGGCGTACTCTTGAGTACCGTTAAGCTTGCCGTTGAGAAAACCATCTTGCGTTCCCATATCTTCCACTTTGCTCAGTTGGTTTCCTACACTATAGGTGTAACTCAAGTTATCAATGGTAGTAATGTTGCCCAAGCTATCTTTTGCGCTTCTGCTTAGTGTATTAATATTTCCGTTTACATCATAGCTCATGTTTTCATTGAAGGCTCCTACATGCTTATTCCAACCAGTACTGGTTGCCGCTTTGAAGGTCGAGGTGGCCAAGCGATCACTCTCTACAGCACCGCTGCCCGTTCCTACCTCCTTCCATTTGATAGCAGAAATATTACCATTGTAATACGGAGTATTGCCCAACCCGGATTCTGAAGCCGGTGTATTGTATAACAATTCCATTCCAAAGTAATCATTGTTCTCATCATTGGTGGTACCATCCGATACCAGTTGAGCATTATTGATCGACTTCAACCAGCCACGAATACTATAGCGAAGATCTACACTCTGCAACCACGTAGTGCCACCATTGCTTAAGTGGAGTTTTTTATCTACCACTTGACCCAAAGCGTTGTACTCATAAGCAACCACCTGTTGTTCGGCACTTCCGTTGATGGAGTGATGAATGGCAATCGTTCTCCATGTATCATCGTAGGTATAGCGTTGCCTTACGCTAACTGTTGTGCCTCCATTGTGTGTACTCTTTGTTTCCAGCATGTGTCCAGCAAAATCGTACAATACACTTGTTCGATCTTGTACTGCCAGATTTTTATGATTATTGGATTGTGTTTGAATAGGCCGGTCGTATGTATCGTAGAACACTACAGACACTAGCCAATTGGTAGTACCCAATATCAACTTTTTGCTACCGGTGGCTAAACCACGCAGCGAGGTTTGTGTAGCAGAAGGATAATCGCTAGGGTTGTAGGTATAATCCGCACTGCCATTCCTGTCAAAGTCGTACGAATCGTAGTAGTTAAAAGTAAGAGGGCTAATATTCGTAGGGAATACTATACTACTATACCCGTGGTAGGTTGAATTGACTTCTGGCTTTTCATAGTAAGGACCTGTTGCGTTGGTAAATAACTTCTGCACGGCCACACGAGTTGTCTGTGTGGTATTTGTATAAAGTCCACTATACACAGGTCTGTTCAAATAGTCGTACTTAATGGCCAACCACTGATTGGAAGCACGCTGGTTGGCATCCTGCGTCAGTACCACTCTGCCCAATTTATCGTACACGGTATACTGTACAGCTGCTCCCGGCACCTTCGTTTCCACCACCCGGCCAATGCTGTCGTAGGTATATTTATAAATTAACTCTGAAAGATTTAGATCTGCTTCCAAATTAGGTGTGTCATCCAGTAAGCTCACGGCTTTGGGCGACACCTGGTATTTTAATCTGCCGTACACATCATATACATAATAGGTTTGCAACCAAACACCTGTTGCTGCTTCTACTTGCTTTAATACCAATTGGCCTTGCGCATTGGTATAGCTGCGCACAAGATTTCCATTCTCGTCTGTGGTCGAGCTCATCATCACTTTTCCTACAGGATAAGAGCCTGTTGATGTACCATCTGCATTCCATCGAAGCACAGGATAACTTACTGTGTTAAGTATGACTTCATTCTTCACGGTATGGTTGGTGCCTGGCTGCCAATCGGCACCGGGCGCTCCTTGTTCCACTACTCGTGCATCGGGCGCCTGACGATGAATGGTTCTGGCATAGGGAAAGTTGTCGTGCGCCACCTTATTGGCATTGGTGTAGAAACTGGCTTGCTCACTACCCGAATACTGTGCTGAGCTATTTCGTATTGCGAACAAACGAAAGCGACCATCCTTGCTATCCGTTGCATAAGGCAGGTAGGTGGTGTCTGCCAATCCTTGTTTTCCATAAGCAATGGGTACAACCAAATCCTTCTGATCTCCGCTCATACCCACCCCTACCGTCTGAAAGGTTCTGCCTATTCCATCCTGATAGGATATAGTTTGGGAAACTTCCTTTGCCGTTAAAGAGTATAAGGATGTATTGCTGGTAAGGCCCTCTTTTAAAATTCTAGTAGAGCTTACAAAGTTTACGGGTGCGGGTTGGCTGCCAGTATTTGTAACAATTCCTTGTGGAGATGACAAACAGGCAATAGAAGAAACAGAGCTTTTAACAGAAACGGTAATCTGTCCTGCCCTGTCGGCTACCCAGTTTTGGCTTGTAGCCCCACTGATGTCAACACCATTGTTTTTCCATTGATAGGAATAATAAGTGCCAGTAGTTGAAAGTGTAACCGGCTGCTTACCATACACCAGTACAGGTGTACCCGAAAGTGAAATCTGTGGACTTTGTCGCACTACAATGGTTGCCGAAGCAGACATGTTCTGGCTACAGCCTGTTGAAGCATTAGTTGCCTGAACTGTATATGTTCCTTCTGCTGTTTGATTCTGCCAATATATCTCAGGCCCCATACCGGCTACAACGTTTCCAATCGCTGCTCCATTTAATTTTAACTGATAATTAACACCTACCTGAGATTGAAGAAGTTTTACCTGCATTCCACTCTCCTGACTGCAAAACTCACCACCACCACTAACTGCATAAACAATCGGTAGTGTATTCACCACGACTACTGCACTAGCTGACATTGTTTGAGTACATCCAGCGCCACTTGTGGCAACAACCGTATATGTACCCGCGCTTGTTCGATTTGGCCAACTTAGCGCCCCATTCGTTCCAGCTACCGGACTCCCGCTGTTCGCTCCTCCCAGTTTAAGTTGGTAATTCACTCCAGTCTGCGAGCCTGTCAGCCCGACCGTCAGGCCTGCACCACCGCTACAAAAACTTCCTCCACCATTTACAGTGAAAACAGAAGGCGTTGGATTTACAGTAATCGAAGGACTGCCAGTCATGGTTGTTGAGCATCCTGAAGAAGCAATGGTTCCTACAATAGTGTAGGTGCCTTGTGTGGTTTGCGTTGGCCAATTCAAGGTTGATCCATTCCCAGTAATGGGAGACCCTGAGTTAACACCGTTGATTTTTAATTGGTAGTTAACAGTACTCTCCGAACCATTTAAGGTGATAGGCAATCCACTCGCTCCACTACAAATACTACCACCACCACTAGTGGTATACGTTACCGGAACAGGATTAACAGCAACTGTTGCACTTGAACTCATAGCTTGACTACAACTTGTGCTTGCATTCGTAGCAAGAACCGTATACACGCCAGCAGTTGTCTGATTGGCCCAGGATAATGCTCCATTGGTTCCTGCCAGAGCAGTCCCTGTATTGGAGCCTCCGACCTTTAATTGATAATTGACACCGGTCTGTGAAGCTCCCAATGAAATATTTACCCCGCTTCCTCCACTGCAAAAGTTACCACCACCAGTTACCGTTGAAACGGCAGGCAGGGGATTAATGGAGACCGCAGTTGTGCCACTCATCGCTTGGGTACAACCTGTGGTGGCGTCTGTTGCTACTATGGTATAGTTACCCGCAGTGGTTTGACTTGCCCAGCTAATATGAGCTCCTGTTCCTGCTTTTGCAAAGCCTGCGTTCGTTCCGTTAATTTTTAATTGATATTCAACTCCCGCTTGTGAGCTACCCAGACTTACAGTCACCCCACTTCCTCCGCTGCAGTAACTACCGCCACCGCCAATTGAATAACTTAAAGGGAGTGGATTAATAGCAATTGAGGCCGTTCCGCTCATTGTAGAACTACAACCACTTGCCGCGACAATCGCTTGCACAGTATAGTTACCGGCAGAAGTTTGATTTGGCCAAGTCAAGGTATTGCCAGTAGATCCAGCTAGTGGCGAACCAACGTTACTACCATTAAATTTTAGTTGGTAGTTTGTTCCATCGCGCGATCCATTTAAGGTAATACTTAAACCTGCACCATTCTGACAATAAGAACCACCTCCTCCTACAGTGTAGGTTGAAGGCATAGTGTTTTCAGTAACAGAAGCGCTACCACTCATCGTACTCGCACAACCTGTTGAGGCGTTGGTCGCCACTACGGTGTAGGTACCTCCAGAAGTTTGACCTGCCCAACTTAGTGAACCGCCTGTTCCTCCAACAGGGCTTCCTGAATTACCACCATTAATTCTTAATTGATAATTTACTCCTGCTTGGGACCCATTTAGTGTTACGGTTACGCCACCCGTCCCGCTACAATAACTTCCACCTCCTCCCATCGAATAAATTGTAGGAGTAGCATATACAGTAACACTAGAACTTCCACTCATGGTTCTTGCACATCCTGTAGATGCATTGGTGGCAATAACTATATAAGTACCTTGAGTTGTTTGGCCTCCCCAGTACAAAGCCGAACCATTGCCTGCTATAGGGCCACCACTGTTGGCGCCATTAATTTGTAATTGATAATTTACACCACCTTCAGAACCACTCAAAGAAATGGTGGGTCCACTGCTTCCACTACAGTAACCTCCACCACCACCCACCGTATAACTTGTCGGTAAAGCACTGGTGTTTACATTTACACTACCACTCATGTTAGAGGCACAGCCACTACTTGCGTTTGTTCCTACTATGGTATAATTACCAATAGAGGTTTGCCCCGTCCAAGTCAAGGCACCACCCGTACCAGCAAGGGTGCTCTTATTTTGGGCCCCTACAAATAGCTGATAATTTACTCCCGATTGCGAACCACTTAGTGTAATGGTTACTCCACCGCTACCTGCACAGTAATTACCTCCACCTCCAATAGAATAGACTAATGGAACTGAGCATACTGTTACATTAAGGGTCGAAATAACTGTCGTTCTGTTTTTGAAACTTAGAGTGCCAGCCCCTGATGTTGACCATTGCACAGTCACTTGAAAATAAGTACCACTTGATGTAGAACTTATAATAGTTCCATTTGTAATGGCCCAGCTTGGAGATGGATAGATTGTTCCATTATTAAAGGAATAGTTAGTAGAAACCCCAGGAGCTGGACTCGTGGGACCAGAGATCTGCGCAAATCCCACATTGGCTAAAAGAACAAAGGCAGAAACAAGAAGGTAAATACTAAAAGAAGTGCTTCTCTTTGGTTGAGACATTTTGCTCATCTTCTTACTCATCATATCAAAATTCGTAGCTATTTTTATTGACATAGAAATCAGATCAATTAATCAAGCAATTCAATTTTAGAAACGGTATAGCGGTGCTTCAATCCATTAGATAAATTCAATAGCACGAATGTCCCTGTACTATCTTTTTTAAACGTAATCGTACCGGACACATCATCAACACTAATGCTGAATACTTTGCTCCCTAGTTCTGAAACATCCGACCAACTACCACTTACGCTGATAACTTGAAGAGTCATCTCATCAGCAGTTTGGTGCCACTCAATTGATTTTGTGCCATCAGTAACAAAGGCTCCTGAGTATGACATACTCGAGTTACTATTCAAATCCTTTAACCCATTAATCACCCAGCGCAACTTGTCACTATCAGCATCTTGTGCCTGCACATGCGTGTTTATAAAAAATAGAAAGATGGTGATTGCTATAGTATAAGATTTCATTATTGACAAGGGCTATTATTAATGTAGTTTACTCCAGCAAGTACTATTTGCTGCTTAAATTGTGCATTACAAGCAGGACTGATTAAGTCCAAAGGAAATTCGGGTGCCGAAATGATAGCTTTTACCTGATAGGTATAAAAAGGAGAGACAACAGTAAGTTGTCGTCCATTAATTGTAACACCACCGTACACAGTATTGTAATAGGAGATATCCAGCCATACTCCATTAATATCTGTAATGAACCACGTAACCTGCGGCTGGAAACTTCCTGCCGGATTCCATCCAGGTATACTGGCAGTAAATGTTTTAGTTCGGTCACCAGTAGTACTGCACTGGTAAACCGTTGTGTTAGGGGAAACGCTAAGCGTTGCTCCTCCAACTTCTGGCAAGAAAACGCATACTGCTTCTGTAAAGGTTGCTGTCGCATATCCTGCACTTGTTGCTGTTAATGTTATGCGATATTCCCCATACCTATCAAAAGTTTTAACAATAGAAGCACCCGTGGCGGTTGTTTGATTCCCCTCATAGTCTATAAAAGTCCAGTTATAAGTAACATTAGCTATGCAATTGGGTGCCGCTGCTGTAAACGTAATGGCTTCTCCCATTTCATAACGTGGAACATTGGCTGTAAAGGTGGCCTTCAATTCAATTTTACCTTGTCTTTGCAGACCGTATTCTGTTCTTTCCACAAGGTTTCTATTTTTATCGAAAACATTCATCTTACGCCCCATGCCATCATACTCAATGGTAGTACTATTTCCTCGGTCATCGGTTTGTGAGGTAGGGCCGGTAAGGGGCAAATGTGTTTGCAAGGAAACTCGGGCGGATTTTGGCAGCGCCAGAAAATCATCAAGCAGTGCAGTTGAGCTGCTGGAGACTTCAAGCGTAAACGTTGACGGAGCTGCTGCTACATTCAATTCTGATTCAAGATAGATCCATTGATTGAGGGTGGTGTAGTTCAAATTTTGTGATGCTACAGTTGTACTTCCGTTCTTTGCATTCACCGTAAGGGCACCAGCTTGGGTGGCATACACCCAACAAGAAATTCGATACGTATTTTCACCCTTCACAACCGTCTTTGTCAGTGTATAAGTATTGTTCAGCGGTTTGGCCTTCAGCCCTGTCCGGGAAGGAGCCGCAGGAGGGGTGCCGTTGGATGCCAAGCTACGTGTGCTCGTGAATTCAAAATCATCGTATACAACATTCTCTGCCTTACAGTGAACCAAGCTGGCAAGAGGCAATGTGGTGTTAGCAGAATAAATTGTGCTGCTGATTACCTGAGAAGTACCTGTTTGCGTTACCGGCAAGCCATTTTCATATTCCATCGTAGTACTCAAAAAATAATCGGCATCCGAAACAAAGGCTTGTGTAAAAGGATGTAGCGAAGACGGAGTGAATGCTTGCCCCTGGGGAAGCTGTTTTATCTGATGTGGCCAAACATAGGTTCCATAATCCTTATACACCGTCAGGCTTGCTCCCATTACCTGCTCTGTTCCTCCTGCCGGAGTAAACTTTCGGTGCGTCTCAATCACTTCTCCATAGCGATTCGTAGTCTTCATCTTATAAATCGCATTTGCCTGCTGGTCACCAACCGGAGGAGTAGTTATAGCATAATCATCTACGTATTTAACAACATCCACCAATGTCCCTCCATCTGCCTGAGTTTGGGTCGTTGACGTAATCATGTTTTTACTATTGTAGGCGTAGGCTGTAGTTGTCTTAATTGAGTCAGCAGGTGACGCATCGGCTATTACTTTGACAATTTCTTGAGAAAGGATTTTCGACTGTTGGATTGGTATCTCATATAGACTAAAGAAATAACTGTTAGTACCCGCAGTATTGGTCATGGCCTCATACCTCAAGCCTTTAATTGAACTATTCGCCTGTGGTGTGATATAGGTCATTCGCCTTTGTTGCGTAAGCACATTGCCCTCCGTATACTCAGAAACTCTTTTTAGCATTCCTCTTTTAAAACCCCAATCAGCAATAGGAGCATAGGGAAATGTGTAGGCACCGTTTTTCAAAAATCCCGTTGTACAGGTGCCCGAAGGTCTTGCTACTTTACTAAGTGTTGAGGAAGGATCAGGATATGTATTAGGCACATCAAACTCATATACACGATATCCTTGTCCGGAAATTTCCTCCTTCACTCGACTGTACATTACAAAAGAACCTGGGCCAAGATCAGACTGACTTCGGTAGATCGAATCGCCTCTGGTGTAGGCAAAGACCGGTGGGTAAAGAATCTTACCACTGGTTACAGTACCTCCTTCTGAGGTGACATACTTATAAGATCTCCAAATCGTATGCCATGTGGAAGCACCTGAATAGGTTAGCTTTCCATAGGCAGCCTCACCTCCTGTTGTATAAACACTAGCGACACGAAGACCTGGGCCCAACAACTCTTCATTTGTAGATGTGTCAAAATACTTGTTTGGTTCATAAATGAAATTGGTAACTCCTCCTGTTGGATAAGAAATCTTTACAAGAGCACCATACTGAAGAAATGATGCATTTACACTTCTGTTGCCCCCTTGCAGCAATGGAGCATATGTCATTCCTGAAATGGGGGTAACTCGAAAGCGTCTTGCACCTGCCTCATCTTGGTAGAAGTAAACAGTTGGCACATTTTTATTACCTATTTGTCCATTGTAAAATCCGTAGTGATCTTCTCCCCATCCAGTTTTCCAAGGGATAGGGATTCTATTGCTAACGGTGTCTAACCCATGATACGAAAATGCATAAGAAGGAAAGGCAGTACAGGCATTTCGCTGTTTCACTTGCATTAGGAAGGGTTTACTAACTAGCGGAAACTGGCCTTCATAGGAGGAACTAACTGACTTGTAGACAAAGTCATATGCTTTTGTCTCTCCGGTTTCACCTTCGCTTATCGTTACATTTTGAATAAGTGAATTCGCCCATGAAAATGAAATTGTATATCCTTTTAAAGTAATCTGATTTAGCATCTACTTGATCAGTATAGCCGGGCTTGATCGCTGTGATGTACTGAGAACCCATTGTTTCTCTCTCTTGAGAATAGGTAAATGCAACATTGGCACCAGTTGTGGCACTAGAAATACTTGTAAGATTCCAGGAAGAAACAAAAGTTAAGGGTTGCGTGTAAAGGGTATAATTGTGCTTAAAATGACTGACTGTGTAATCCTCATCAAATTTTTCAGCTTGTCTAGTTATCCAAACAGGTAATGAAAAGTAATAGGTTGTACCTGTATTAGTTTTAATTACAAAACTACCGGCATTAAAGCTGATTGCCAGATCTTGATACGGTATAAGTTTTGGCTGACCATCTACTCCAAATACAAATTTTCCAGAAATACCTGGTGCATTGAAATAGTATATATCTGGTTCGGAATCGTATTGAAATGCAAGTGTGTTATTGAGATAACTCCATGCTGGGCCTTCGTCAGTACAATCTGTTAGATTATCATCAGGAAGTGATGCGTAATTTTGAATGGCATACGCTATACCACCATTGTGCAGCCATCCCTTACGATTGTCATTGACATTATTATAATCATCTGGAAGTCCTCTTACCTCGCGGGTAACACTTCCTCCGGCTACAAGATTCCACCCCATCCCTGCAGACCCTGGCCCCTCATTGACACGCAAGGCGCCACCATGATGCGCGATTCCAACGGAAGCACCTAAGTCTAGTGCATTAACACCGCCTAAGGGTATCTGTACAATTGCCTGTCCTGTAAGAGGATCAACACTTTGGCCAAATGAAAAGTTAGAAATAGCAAAACAAGCAACACATGCCAGGACATACGTTCGGCTTCTCATAGAGATTGGTTAGGTTAAATGGGTTATCCGGAGAAAACTTACTGCACAACTCGTTACGCGGCAATGATAAGAATCGTTTTAGAATTTTCCAAAAATCAATCTTTCTAGTCAGTGCTACTCACAATTTTTGGCAGCTTTTGTAATTCGAATTACCCGATCTTCATTTCTTCTCATAGATATAATGCTTTCTCGCATTGGCCCACAAAACACCTTGGGTCAAAAAAGCACTTTACTCAGTAGCGCTGCTCCATTTATTTTGTTCTACCTACAATTTTTAACCCGTTACCATCAACTCTCTGAACAAAACTCTCAAGATTTTTAATATAGGTATGCAAATTACTTCTAGTCACATTCACCTTTTGTGATGTTGTGTATTTCCTTTTAGATATTCTGAATACTTTGATGAGGAAGAATTACACTTCTATAAATCTTACTCTGCTCCAGACACATTTATCGCTCTCCTCCTGTATAATTTAATCTATCCCTCCTGAGTCAACGTTTACTTTCTATCACTCAGGAATCGTTTCCCACAGAATGTTACTTAATCTCACAGCACCTAACTTCGTTTTAACATTATTATCAATCACTAGCTGGTTGCAAATACTTTGACTGTCTATTCCAAAAACTTACCTTACGCTACTAAACATACACAGTTAGTGTCTCCAATTATCACCGATGCTTCCTAAAAAGAAAGAACATCCAAGCGAGAAATCCGGTTTGCATCCGCGCAACAAGCATCGCGAGCGTTATAACTTTAAAGCTCTTATTAAGAGCTGCCCGGAGCTAGCACCTTTTGTTCGCCTGAATGATTACCAGGATGAATCTATTGATTTTTCAAATCCAGAGGCTGTGCTGTTGTTGAATAAAGCTTTGCTGAAACACTTCTACAGAATTGATCATTGGACCATTCCCCCTGGTTATTTATGCCCACCCATTCCGGGCAGGGCAGATTATATTCATCACATCGCGGAACTTCTAGGCAGTAAAAGCGAGGGCAAAATACCTACCGGCAAACACGTAAAATGTCTGGATATTGGTGTGGGTGCGAATGCCATCTATCCGATCATTGGTCATATAGAATACGACTGGTCATTTGTAGGCACCGATGTAGAGCCAATTGCCCTTCAATCAGCCGCCATCATCGTAGAGAAAAATACTTCTCTGAAAGGGTCGATTGAGCTTCGATTACAAAAAAAATCTACTGATATCTTCAAAGGCATTCTTCAAAAAGACGAACGCTTCGATCTTACGCTTTGCAATCCTCCCTTCCACACTTCTTTACAAGAGGCGCAGGCAGGCACCCTTCGCAAACTCAGCAACCTGAAAGGAAAACGAATCACAAAAGCTACTTTAAACTTTGGCGGCAAGACGAAGGAACTCTGGTGCGAAGGTGGGGAAGAAAAGTTTATTCATACCATGATCGTTCAAAGTAAAGAATTCTCTACCTCCTGCTTTTGGTTCTCTACACTGGTCTCAAAATCTTCTCATCTTAAAAAGATTTATGCAACACTGGCGGCTGCGAGTGCTCTTGAGGTTAAAACCATCACGATGTCGCAGGGGAATAAAACAAGTCGCTTGGTTGCCTGGACATTTCTTACTCCCGCGCAACAAGCAGCATGGGTGAATATACGCTGGAATAAAAAGTGAGTTGTTAGCAGTAATCCAAAGAGCGTAACTACTTTCCTATCAACTCCACATCCAGTTGTTGTATCAAAGCTTCTCTCTCTGGTGTAAGTGTAAAGTAGATCAGAATGTTTTTCTTTTCACCTTCCAGTATAAAACTTCCACGCAATTGATTTTCTGGCTCCAGTGCTCTGCTGTTTAGAATGGTACCTGCTTCTTCAAATAGCTTCTGCGTTGTTTCTTTTCTTCGCTCCAACGATTCGTCAAGAAAGAAGTTTTCAGCGAAGATGCTGACTTGATCTTCGCTCCACGCTGGTAACAACTTGACAATCTCCTGCTGGCGCTGCTGCAGAATAGCAGAAGCAGGAAGTACGCGAGGCTTCAAGCCTGCTATGGAAATCAACGTATCCAAGGCAATCGCGTTGGGCATACCCGGTGCGCCATAGGTGTGATTGCTAAAGGAAACAACACCCACTCCATACTCCGAATAAAAGCGCCATTCACTTCCAAAACCTGGTAAGCCGCCACTGTGAGAGATGCGTACTGTTCCTCTACAGTCCTTTCTCCAACCGAGTCCGTAGCCATAGCCTATCGCTACTGGACAAAGCTCTCCGCTTCTTGTTCTCGCATCTGTAAATAAATTATTGAAACGCCAGGGCTGATGCATCTCACGAATGGAACTTCTGCGCACCGGCCCTTTGTCTTCTTCATTGCGCGGAGGCCACGCCTCCATGTGCAGCGCCATGTATTTTGCGAAATCCTCAATCGAACAAATCAAACCGCCCATGGCACCATAGGCACCATCGTGCAAGAGCGGTACTTCCTGCCAGGTGCTATCCATCCATTGATACCCCAAGGCCAATTGATCTGCAGGCACTTCTGCATACTCCCATTTGGAATCATGCATCCCGATGGGTTTCATGATAGTGTTAGTGATGTATTGTTGATAAGGGACACCTGAAATATTGCTGATGATTTTCCCCAACAAGGCAAAGCCCAGGTTACTGTATTCAAACGCGAGGCCCGGTGCATTGGAAAAAGAAAGTCCTTTGCTGAGTAGTTGTAGTAATTCTTCATCGCTAGCATCCAGTTGGCGATCACCCCAAGGGTTGTCTTCCGGAAAGCCTGCTGACATGGTTAACAAATGTTGTACTGTGATAGGAGGTGCATCGCTCGTGAGCACACCTGCCTTCTTCATTTCTGGTATGTACTTCTCTACCGCATCCGACAAGCTTAGTCTTCCTTCATCGCGAAGTTTAAGAATGGCCATGGCGGTAAAGCTCTTGCTCATAGAGGCAATGCGAAACAATGTTTTAGGTGTGGCTCTCGTATTCATTGTCACATTCGCCATGCCTGTGCTGCCAGCATACACCAATTGTCCGTTGGCTACTATACCGTAGCTAATAGCCGGAAAGTGATTCTTCTCTGCATACTCTTGGTACAGCTTTTCAATGATGGGGAAAGCCTGCTGTAATTTGTTGAACGAAGCGCTGTCCGTAAAAGAAGGAGTGGAATAGACCTGTGCATTCGTTACGTCCACAGCTATGTCAGCTTTCTTTTCAGCACAGCCTATGAACAGAATCAAGACCAACCATATATAGCTTTTCATAGAGATGGGATTTATCAGGTAAGATAACAAATATATAGGTGTGCTGAAATGGAATTGTATTGGCCTAGGTGCTCTATGTAAACTGAAGCCGCCAAGATAATGAGACAGCCTACCCTTAAAGCATGCCATGTTGAGTTTAGCATTCTCTACGCTTCACGAACAGAACATTAATCCTTTGAAAAAGGAAAAGCCATACGCCTTTCCAATTGGACCGTTCCTTCGTTGGCACAGTTAACCGGAGGTTCAAAAACGGAAGGATCAATAGTTACGTTATAGCTGATGTGTTGAATATCTATTGTCTTATACTTCTTACCATCTACAAAATTTTCAATAGCGTAAGGCTCCTTGTATCCATGTTCTTCTCGATAGTCATCATAATAATATTCATGCTTATCAATTCCACTATTCGAATACGAATGCTTCTTTATTAAATAACTTGTCTTATCAAAGTATACTGACATGATCCTGTTCCAATCCGTATCTATAAAATCAACTCGGTAAAAACCATTCTCCACCATTACACTATCAATCATTTGAAAATTCAATATCTCCAGTGGTTTAATTCTAGGGTAGGTAGTTGATTGCCTGTTTCGTTTTTTGCTCAGGAACATCACTGAAATATCAGTGTCATCATACAACCATTTACAAGTAGACGTTTCGCTTAGTATAGTATACTGCAACCCTTCATACCATGCATCCAGATAGTTATTGGGAGCCTGAAAGCCCTTATAGTAATCCATGAATTTATACGCGGTTGCGATGGGTGCATCCGATTGGTATAGATTAACTTTTTCAACTGAAATTCTGCTTTTAAGTTCACTCCACTTTTTCTTACCTCCGATTGCCTCCCAATAGCGATTCGTTACTGTTTTTGCTGTTGACACTTGTGGTGAATAGCCATTGCTGTTTAGGAAGAAGAAAATCAGACTCGCTAAAAGCCACTTGATCTTAGAAGATAATATCATTCGAGTATTCATGCTGATTAACTTCTTTATAACAGTCATCCTAAACTTGGATCAGGCATTAGAAAGATAAGGAATACTGTAGATACCCTGAGGCCGTGAAGATAAGCCCGAAACTAAACTTCATGACATTGCCAAAGTATAGAGCCGTACAGCACTGATCTAAAAATTGGGTCGATAGTTCTTTTTTCCAACGCGGCACAACGAGAGTAGGCTTCTAACTTAGGGTAAAAGTTTTCCCGTGTCAAGCTTCGCAACGCAAATACCCTAATAATAGGGTGGTCTACACATCGAAAATGAGCGATTTTAAGCGTTTACGACTTTTTTGTAATACGATGAAGCGAGTAGATTTCTTCCAAAAAACATCCGATGATTATTCATATAAAAAGCAAAACCCTCTCAGCATACTGAAAGGGTCTTGATGAAGAGAATACTCGTGTCGACTTTTAAGCTTGTCCCATCGCCCCTCCAAAATTGATCGGGAACTTGGGTCCGTCTTGCGTTTGCTTAATCGCACCGAAAGACGCTTCGTATTTTTCAATGTTGTCTTTCAAGGCGGCCAATAAACGCTTGGCGTGTTCGGGGGTAATCACAATTCTCGATTTCACTTTTGCCTTCGGTACGCCCGGCATCAGGCGTATAAAGTCGATCACAAACTCACTGTTGGAGTGTGCGATCATTGCCAAGTTAGAGTAAATACCTTCTGCTACTTCTTCGCTCAACTCAATGTTGATTTGGTTTTGCGCGGGGGCGGGTTTATTCTTTTCGTCTGCCATAATTCAGTTAGTTAATGTGTTGATTCGGTAATGTGCTGATGTTTCCAGAAACAAGATCGCTACAAAAAAAATGTGCTGACGAAATTAATCATCAGCACATTAACTCATTCATGAATCATTTGATTAATCCTGAAGCTCTCTCTCTTTTTTAGCGGGGCGCTCCGGTGCGTTACGCAATGCTTCCATCTCGTCTTTATGAGTAACGATGACGTCATTGAGTCTACGCTGGCCTGTACCGGCCGGGATCAAGTGACCTACGATCACATTCTCCTTCAAGCCATTCAGTCCGTCTGCTTTACCGCGGATCGCTGCTTCGCTCAACACCTTCGTGGTTTCCTGGAAGGATGCCGCTGACAACCAGCTTTCTGTTTTCAAGGAAGCTTGTGTGATACCTTGAAGTGTAGGGCGAGAAACCGCAGCTTGTGCATCGCGCACTTCAGCCAATTTCAAATCCTTGCGCTTCAATTGTGAGTTCTCATCACGGAACTCACGACCCGTTACGATCTGACCTGGTTTGAACTTGTCAGAGTCACCGGCTTCGGTCACTACTTTCTTATCCAATACTAAGTCGTTCTCTTCACGGAAGGTAAGCTTGTCTACCATTTCACCAGGCAAGAAGCTTGTATCACCAGAATCGATGATCTCTACTTTTTGCATCATCTGGCTCACGATACACTCAATGTGTTTATCGTTGATCTTCACACCCTGCAGACGGTATACTTCCTGAATTTCATTCACCAAGTATTCCTGTACGGCTGTCGGGCCTTTGATCGCCAAAATATCAGAAGGCGTAATTGAACCATCAGACAATGGCTGTCCAGCTTTCACGAAGTCATTATCCTGAACGAGGATGTGCTTGGAAAGAGGCACTAAGTAACGCTTCTGTACACCATCCCGGCTCTCAATGAAAATTTCACGATTACCACGCTTGATACCACCGTAGGTTACTACACCATCGATCTCACTCACAACGGCAGGGTTAGAAGGATTTCTCGCTTCGAACAATTCCGTTACACGAGGAAGACCCCCTGTAATATCGCGTGACTTACCCATGGTACGAGGAATCTTCGCCAATACTTGACCGGCTTTGATTTTCTGTCCTTCGTCTACCGCCAAGTGAGCGCCTACCGGGATGTTGTATCCTTTTGTATCGTTCTTACCTTTTACAATAACCGCAGGGTTCTTCGTCTTATCGCGTGTATCTGTAATTACTTTCTCACGGTGACCTGTCTGCTCATCAGATTCTTCTTTGAAGGTTACCCCCTCAATGATTGCCTCGTAAGCGATCTCACCATCAAACTCAGACAAGATAACCGCGTTGTACGGATCCCAGTAACACAACTCCTCACCCTTCTCTACTGACTGGCCATCTTTTACTCGCAAGAAAGCACCATACGGAACGTTGTTCGAAATAAGTGCTCTTCCTTCTTTATCTACAATTCTGATCTCACCTGTACGGCCCATTACGATGTGTACTTTCTTACCATCGTTGTCTGTGCTTTCGATTGTACGCAGACCTTCAAATTCAATCTTACCTGGGAATTTCGCTTTCACGTTTGCATCTACTGCAATATTCGAAGCGGTACCACCCACGTGGAATGTACGAAGTGTCAACTGAGTACCTGGTTCACCAATTGATTGTGCGGCAATTACTCCGACTGCTTCACCTGCCTGTACCATTTTACCGGAAGCAAGGTTACGTCCGTAGCACTTCGCACAACCTCCTACTTTCGATTCGCAAGTAAGGATGGAACGGATTTCTACTTCTTCTAAGTTCGTATCTTCAATCTGCTTCGCGATCTCGTCAGTAATTTCTGAGTTCGCTGGCAAGATCAATTCTTGTGTCAATGGATCGTAAACATCGTGTACGGTTACACGACCTACAATTCTTTCAGACAATGGTTCAACGATATCTTCGTTGTCCTTCAAGGCTGTTACTTTCAAGCCACGAAGGGTACCACAATCCTCTTCAGAAATAACCAAGTCCTGAGCAACGTCTACCAATCTTCGAGTTAAGTAACCCGCATCGGCTGTCTTCAAGGCTGTATCAGCCAAACCTTTACGCGCACCGTGTGTAGAGATAAAGTACTCTAATACATCTAGTCCTTCTTTGAAGTTAGACAAGATCGGGTTTTCGATGATCGATCCAACTGAACCGGCAAGGTTCTTCTGAGGCTTCGCCATCAAACCACGCATACCACCCAACTGACGAATCTGTTCGCGAGAACCACGAGCACCAGAGTGCATCATCATATAGATCGGGTTGAAGCCCTGATCATCGTTCTCCAATTGAGTCATCAAGGTATTGGTCAACATGGTATTCGCACGTGTCCAAATATCAATTACCTGATTGTAACGTTCGTTGTCTGTGATAAGACCCATCATGTAGTTGTTCCATACGGCATCAACTTCTTTCTGAGCTTCTTGCACCAACTTCACTTTCTCAACAGGAATTTTCACATCGTTCAAGCCCATGGACAAACCACCTTTGTATGCCATCTGGAATCCAAGTTCCTTGATATCATCCAAGAACTTAGCCGTCTTCGCTAAGCCAGCATACTTAAATACGTCTGAGATAATGGTTTGAAGCTTCTTCTTTGATAAGAGTTCGTCTACAAATCCAACTTCTTCAGGAACGTATTGGTTGAAGATAACACGACCTGCAACAGTCTCGATCATCTTAGTGGTGATCTCGCCTGTCTTCTTATCGCGTACCGTTGCACGTACTTTTACAATGGCATTCTTAGAAAGCTTGCCTTCGTTGAAAGCGATTACTAATTCTTCTGCAGAATAGAATCTTCTTCCTTCACCCAATACTTTTTGTTCAGGTGTTCCTTTTCTACCCTTTGTTAAGTAGTAAAGACCCAACACCATGTCCTGAGAAGGTACAGTAATAGGGGCACCGTTAGCAGGGTTCAAAATGTTGTGCGATGACAACATTAATACTGATGCTTCCAAAATGGCTTCCTGGCCAAGTGGCACGTGAACGGCCATCTGGTCACCGTCAAAGTCAGCGTTGAAGGCCGTACACACCAATGGGTGTAACTGAATTGCTTTTCCTTCAATCAACTTAGGTTGGAAAGCCTGGATACCTAATCTGTGGAGTGTAGGGGCACGGTTCAAAAGAACCGGATGTCCTTTCAATACGTTTTCCAAAATATCCCAGATCACTGGATCCTTGCGATCAACAATTTTCTTTGCTGACTTCACTGTCTTCACAATTCCTCTTTCGATGAGCTTGCGAATAATGAATGGCTTGAATAATTCAGCCGCCATATCTTTTGGCAGACCGCACTCATGCAATTTCAATTCAGGACCCACCACAATTACGGAACGACCTGAGTAGTCAACACGCTTACCAAGCAAGTTCTGACGGAAACGTCCTTGCTTACCTTTCAACATGTCACTCAATGATTTCAAAGCACGGTTTCCATCTGAACGAACAGCATTCACTTTACGTGAGTTGTCGAACAAGGAATCAACCGCTTCCTGAAGCATACGCTTCTCGTTACGAAGGATTACTTCTGGTGCTTTAATATCGATCAATCTCTTCAGACGGTTGTTACGGATAATAACACGTCTGTAAAGATCATTTAAATCTGATGTAGCAAAACGACCACCATCCAAGGGAACAAGCGGACGAAGTTCTGGTGGAATCACCGGAACCATCTTAATAACCATCCACTCTGGCTTGTTGGTAATACGCGTGTTCGCATCACGGAAAGCCTCTACTACTTTCAAACGCTTCAAGGCTTCTGCCTTACGCTGTTGAGAAGTATCGGTAGCTGCCTGATGGCGTAAGTCGTAAGACATTTCGTCCAACTTCAAACGGCTCAATAACATTTCCAATGCATCGGCACCCATCTTCGCAATGAACTTGCGAGGATCATTGTCATCCAATAATTGGTTTTCGCGAGGAAGTTTATCAACGATATCGAGGTATTCTTCTTCCGTTAAGAAATCAAGACGGTTGATGCTGTCTTCTTCTTTGATACCGGGTTGAATAACTACGTAACGCTCGTAGTAAATGATTTGATCTAATTTCTTAGTAGGAAGACCTAACAAGTATCCGATCTTGTTTGGCAAAGAACGGAAATACCAGATGTGCGCTACGGGTACCACCAATTCAATGTGGCCCATGCGTTCACGTCTTACTTTCTTCTCAGTAACTTCTACACCGCAACGGTCGCAGATAATGCCTTTGTAGCGAATGCGCTTGTACTTACCGCAATGACATTCCCAATCCTTTACCGGACCGAAAATGCGCTCGCAGAACAACCCCCCCATTTCAGGCTTATAGGTTCTGTAGTTGATGGTCTCCGGTTGTGTAACCTCACCATGTGAGCTTTCCAAAATAGATTCCGGAGAAGCTAAGCTGATGGTGATCTTAGAGAAATCGCTGTTGATCTTTTTATTTTTTCTGAAAGACATATTTTCTCGTTTCAGTTGTAATTAATTCAAGTAAAGTAGCAAAGTCGGAAAGTCCGGAAGTCCGAAATCTTTCTGACTTCCGGACTTCTAAACTTTCTGACTTTTAATCCATTGTGATTTCGAGGGCAAGACCTCTGAGTTCGTGCACCAATACGTTGAACGATTCAGGGATATTTGGCTTGCGCATGTTCTCGCCTTTCACAATTGATTCGTATGCTTTCGCGCGGCCGATTACGTCATCTGACTTAATCGTAAGGATTTCCTGTAGGATGTGCGATGCGCCAAAGGCCTCAATCGCCCACACTTCCATTTCTCCGAAACGCTGACCACCGAATTGTGCCTTACCACCCAATGGCTGTTGCGTAATGAGTGAATAGGGCCCGATAGAACGTGCGTGCATCTTATCATCTACCAAGTGACCGAGTTTCAGCATGTATGCCACACCTACGGTTACAGGTTGATCGAAACGAGATCCGGTTAATCCATCGTATAAGTAGCTTCTACCAAATGCTGGTAAGCCTGCTTCTTTCAATTCGCTTTGCACTTGATCTAGGGAAGCACCATCAAAAATTGGTGTAGCATACTTGCGACCCAACTTCTTACCGGCCCATGCTAACACGGCTTCGTATAGCTGACCCAAGTTCATACGCGAAGGTACGCCCAGCGGGTTCAAGCAAATATCTACCGGTGTTCCATCTTCCAGGAATGGCATGTCTTCATCGCGTACGATACGCGCTACCACACCTTTGTTACCGTGACGACCCGCCATCTTATCACCCACTTTCAGCTTGCGCTTCTTCGCGATGTATACTTTGGCTAATTGTACGATACCGGTTGGCAACTCATCTCCTACTTCTAAGGTGAAACGCTCACGCTTAAATTCACCAGAGATGTTGTTACGCTTTAAGATGTAGTTCTTGGTTAACTGAGCGATTAGATCATTAGTGTGATCTTCCGCAGTCCAGTTCTCTAAAGAAACGTCTGCAATCAAGTTTACTTCTTCCGGTACAGCATAGTTGCTTTCGTCACGATAGATGTTTTTATCTGGGAAGAGGTTGTTCTCGATCACTTTCGCGGAGAACTTCACACCCTTGCTGATCAATTCATCACCAAACTTATGCTTCACGCCATTGCTGGTTTTGCCTGTCAATAAGGTGTTCAATTTCTTGATCATCTCATTGCGCAGCTCCGTCAATTGCTTGCTGTAACGATTCTTCAAGGCATCCAATTCCTTCTTGTTCTTCGTGCGTAAATCTTTGTCACGCTTAGGACGAGAGAACAACTTGGTTTCGATTACCACACCCTTCAGGGATGGAGGTGCCTTCATCGAAGCATCCTTCACATCACCAGCCTTATCACCGAAGATCGCACGAAGCAATTTCTCTTCTGGAGTAGGATCTGTTTCACCTTTAGGAGTAATCTTACCGATCAGGATATCGCCTTCTTTTACTTCCGCACCGATGCGAATGATACCATTCTCATCCAGGTGCTTCACGGCCTCCTCGCTTACGTTCGGGATTTCAGAAGTCAATTCTTCTTCACCACGTTTCGTATCGCGAACTTCCAATTCAAATTCTTCGATGTGGATAGACGTGTAAATGTCATCACGTACAACACGCTCAGAAATTACAATCGCATCCTCGAAGTTATACCCTTGCCATGGCATGTAGGCCACTACCAGGTTACGCCCCAAGGCTAATTCTCCACCTTCAGTTGCATATCCCTGGCACAACGGTTGGCCTTTTACAACTTTCTCACCCTTTCTAACAAGAGGTGTTAAGTTGATACAAGTATCCTGGTTGGTTCTGCGGAACTTAATCAGGTTATAGGTTTTGTATTCGTTATCGAAGTTGACAAGCTCTTGCTCTTCTGAGCGCTCGTACTTCACAACAATTTTCTTAGCATCTACAAAGTCTACAACACCCGTGCCTTCTGACAATACCAGCGTACGAGAATCCAAGGCGATACGGCTTTCAAGACCTGTACCTACAATTGGAGCTTCCGGACGCATCAATGGCACCGCTTGACGTTGCATGTTCGAACCCATCAGGGCACGGTTCGCATCGTCATGCTCAAGGAAAGGAATCATAGAAGCTGCTACCGATACAATCTGGTTCGGAGCTACGTCCATGTAACGCAATTCTTTAGGTTCCACCACAGGGAAGTCACCTTCAAAACGCGCCTTTACTTTCTCATCTGTTAACTCTCCAGTAGAAGAGATCTTCGCATTCGCCTGAGCGATGTAATGCGTATCTTCTTCTTCTGCCGTTAGGAAGATGATAGAATCTTTCATCTTCACTTTACCATTCTCAATCTTGCGGTAAGGTGTTTCGATAAAGCCCATCTTGTTCACTTTCGCGTGAACGCAGAGAGACGAAATCAAACCGATGTTCGGACCTTCCGGAGTTTCAATGGTACAAAGACGACCGTAGTGCGTATAGTGTACGTCACGCACCTCGAAGCCTGCGCGCTCTCTTGAGAGACCGCCTGGACCGAGTGCCGACATTCTGCGCTTGTGTGTAATCTCGGCCAGTGGATTGGTTTGATCCATGAACTGGCTAAGCTGGTTGGTTCCAAAGAACGAGTTAATAACTGAAGACAAGGTACGCGCGTTGATCAAATCAACAGGCTTAAAGTCTTCGTTGTCACGAACGTTCATTCTTTCTTTGATGGTACGCGCCATACGCGCCAGGCCTACACCGAATTGAGTGTAAAGCTGCTCGCCTACAGTACGCACACGTCTGTTGCTCAAGTGATCGATATCATCGATCAATGCCTTGGAGTTGATCAAACCGATCAGGTACTTCACGATAAGGATAATGTCATCCTTCGTTAATACACGGTGATCGTAGCTCAATTCAAGACCTAACTTTTTATTGATACGGTAACGACCTACTTCACCCAAATCATAACGCTTCTCACTAAAGAATAAGCTGTTGATGATATCGCGTGCTGTCTGTTCGTCAGGCGCTTCAGTATTTCTTAATTGACGGTAGATATACTCAACCGCTTCTTTCTCAGAGTTGGAGTTATCCTTGGCTAAGGTGTTGAAGATGATGGTATAATCCGCTACGTTGATATCATCGCGGTGCAAAATGATTGACTTCACGCCAGACTCCACAATCGTATCTGTATCCTCAGCGGAAAGAACGTGATCACGCTCTAACAACACTTCGTTACGATCGATGGATACTACTTCACCAGTATCTTCATCCACGAAGTCTTCCGTCCAGGTTTTCAACACCCGGGCAGCGAGCTTGCGGCCTACTACCTTCTTCAAGGTGTTTTTGTTAGCCTCCACTTCTTCAGACAAGCCGAATAAGTCAAGGATATCTTTATCAGTACCATAACCAATTGCGCGTAGCAAGGTGGTTACAGGGAATTTCTTTTTACGGTCGATGTACGCATACATCACGCTGTTCACGTCAGTGGCAAATTCGATCCACGAACCTTTGAACGGAATGATACGGGCAGAGTACAACTTAGTACCATTGGTGTGCTTGCTCATGGCAAAGAACACGCCTGGTGAACGGTGTAACTGAGACACGATAACGCGTTCAGCCCCGTTGATCACGAACGAGCCACGCTCGGTCATGTAAGGAATGTTACCAAGGAACACTTCCTGTTCGATGGTTTCAAAATCTTCATTGTCCTCATCGTTACAGGTGAGGCGCAACTTGGCTTTTAAAGGCACAGAGAAAGTCAACCCTCTGTCGATACACTCATCTACTGAGTATTTCGGAGGATCGATGGTATAGTCCACAAACTCCAGCACAAAGTTTTCGCGCGAGTCGCTGATGGGAAAATTCTCTGCGAATACTTTAAATAAGCCTTCGTTTTGACGCTTCTCTGCAGGGGTTTCGATCTGCAAGAAGTCTTGAAATGACTGGAGTTGAAGGTCCAGAAAATCAGGGTAATCTATTACTCGGTCGATGGACGAGAAATCAATGCGACCATTAGAATTTTTCTTTGCCAAGGGTAATACTATTTAAGTGCCTGGACTCTTGAAAGAACATTTGGGTAGAAATGGAAATAGACCCTGTCTCACTTTTGGTGAGGCAGGGTCTGTTGAGATGACTTCGAACGCTACCCGCGTCTTCCGCCAGCTGAAAGAATTACTTCAATTCTACGTCAGCACCAGCTTCTACAAGCTGCTTCTTCAAGTTTTCAGCTTCGTCCTTAGGAAGACCTTCTTTGATAGTCTTAGGAGCTCCGTCAACTACATCTTTCGCTTCTTTCAAGCCAAGACCAGTCAAGTCCTTCACAAGCTTCACGATTTGAAGTTTGTTAGCACCAGCGCTCTTCAATACTACATCGAAGTTAGTCTTTGCTTCAGGGGCAGCAGCGCCACCAGCAGCAGGACCAGCAACCGCTACAGCAGCAGCTGCAGGCTCGATTCCGTATGTTTCTTTTAAGTAAGAAGCTAATTCGTTTACTTCTTTTACTGTGAGTTCAACTAATTGATCTCCAAGTGCTTTAACATCAGCCATTGTAATAAAATTTAAAGGTTTTGAATTCGTTTAATTTATTGTTTTGCAGCGCGTTCTTCCAAAGTCTTCATCAAACCGCCAATGGTGTTCTTTCCACTCTGAAGAGCAGAGATAACATTTTTAGCAGGAGATTGAAGCAATGCAATAACATCACCAATAAGCTCGTTTTTGCTCTTGAGCTCGCTGAGCATAGTCAGGTTATCAGCACCGATAAATAAATCGGCATTGATAGAAGCCGCTTTCAAAGCAGGTCTGCCATCCAGTTTTTTGTGATATTCCTTCAGCACTTTTGCAGGAGCGTTACCGGCCTCTTTCGAGAACATCACGCCTGAAAAACCTTTTAGTACATCAAAAACGGGTGAGAAATCTTTGCCTTCCTGCTTCTCAAGGGCTTTCTGAATAAGGGTGTTTTTGTACACGCGGTATTCGATGCCACTCTTGAAACACAATCTTCTAAATGCATTTACCTGTGCTACGGTTAACCCGCTCGCATCGGTAATGTAGAAGTGCGCGTTTTCTGCAAACTTGCCTTTCAGCTCTTCAATTATCAGTTCTTTTTCTTCTCTGGTCATGTCTTAAAGTCTTAAATGCCAGCAATTGATCCTTTGTCAAGAGTGATACCGGGGCTCATCGTAGTCGAAATAGTGATACTTCTGAAGTACGCACCTTTCGCTGAAGCTGGTTTCAACTTTGCCACTGTGTTGATCATTTCCATTGCATTGTCGCGGATCATATCAGGAGAGAAAGAAGCTTTTCCGATGCTAACATGGATGATACCGGTTTTGTCGATTTTGAAATCGATTTTACCAGCCTTCACTTCTTTTACTGCCTTCGCAACATCTAATGTTACCGTTCCTGACTTAGGGTTTGGCATCAAACCACGAGGGCCCAATACTTTACCTAACTTACCCACCTTCGCCATTACGGTTGGTGTACAGATGATCACATCGATATCTGTCCATCCACCTTCGATCTTGGTGATATAGTCGTCAAGTCCTACGTGTTCGGCACCAGCATCTTTAGCAGCCTGAACCTTGTCAGGCGTACACAATACTAATACACGAACTTCTTTACCGATACCGTGTGGCAATGCAACTACACCACGCACCATTTGATCAGACTTCTTAGGGTCTACACCCAAACGAATGTCCAAATCAACTGATGAATCAAATTTGGTGAAGGTAATGTCCTTCAACATTTTTGAGGCGTCATCGAGGGAGTACTCCTTCTCGAAGTTGAATTTTGCCGCTACGGCCTTTCTGTTTTTTGAAATCTTTGCCATTGTTCAATGATTTGTTTCGTTGAACTAATTTTTATCCCACGGAGGGGTAC
>LNEN01000317.1 GCA_001464155.1 Cytophagales bacterium Ga0077538
TCTACTTTTATTTCTTTCTTACACTCTTCTACCGCCTGTACAGAGAGAAGAAAGTAATCAGGCGCCTTTTGGCAGCGCAGGATTATTATGAGATTGTGGAGTTTCTGCGGAAGTATCAATGGTATTGGTTGGGTATGGCATTCCTTTTTCCTCCCTTTTTCTTCTACTTCTTTTATCACCTGATGCGCAAGCGTCTTTATCGCAATCATCCGCGTGCCTGTAAAAAATGTCAGGGCGCGATGAAGAAGTTGAGTGAAAAAGCGGACGATGAATACCTCACAGAAGGTCAGCGGCTGGAAGAGAAAATTCGTTCAGTAGATTACGATGTGTGGAAATGTAAAGAATGTGAATCCATCGAGATGTGGTTCTACCTCAATCGTTACTCTAAATACAATCCTTGTCCAAAATGTAAAACCATTGCCTTCAAGACCATTAGCAAGCGTACACTGGTCAGTCCAACGTATTCCTCCAGTGGCTCAGGCGAAGAAACTTCCAGGTGTTCCTTCTGCCTCCACGAGAAAAAGTCGACTTACTCCATTGCCATGCTGGTAGCCAGTTCTTCCAGCAGTTCATCAGGAGGCAGCTCTTCAGGAGGAAGTTGGGGCGGTGGTAGTTCTGGAGGAGGTGGTTCGAGTAGTAGCTGGGAAAGATTTAACTTCTCAAGAAATATTTTCAATGCTTTTCTATTCGAAAGTATTGAACCTCAGCGTTAGCCAGAGTAATTAGCTTCTTTTGGCATTTGATTCTTTCGAGAAGTTATACTTTACAGATAGTCATAGATCGATTTATTTGCCATATTCCATTGCATTTTCTTTGTTCCTTTTGTCTTGACACAAAAGGAACCAAAAAGTCAAGAGCCAATTATGCTCCCTCGCTCATCCTGTCCCGCCCCCGCAATTGGCTCTGGCCAGCGCTCATACTAATAACATGATGAACTACTTTTACAATCAATCTCACTGAATGTCTTTCGACCAGTCCGCTTGTGAGACGCCTAATTCTATCTTTGGTCTGGTAGAGAATTGAGCGGATAGAATTCAGCGTTGAGCGAGCGGACGAGGCCCAGCGGCCCGAGCAACAACACAATTTAAAAATATAGAAGTTGCATTATTTAGAGATCAAACATTACAACAGATACAAAAACTGGGTATATAACCCGTAACTTGAGAAGTATGGATGACTATCAGGAAAGCCTGCAATGACTTTACCCATTTTGAGATGACTTCCTGGTTTTTTTACCGCTCATCCATTTTCTGAGTGCCGGTAAAAATGGATTCTATTATTTCACGCCAAATTCTACGCCTTATGCACACGCTTCGCAACTTAATCACCGGAATGCTACTCATCACTTGCCTGATGGCCGGTCTCGCACAATCGACACCACCGCAAGTAGATACCAGAATGTACGACATCGTTGCGGCAGTATCTGCCGAACGATTAGAAAAAGACATTCGCATCTTGGTCAATTTCGGTACGCGCAATACTTTCTCGGACACTGTCTCCACCACTCGTGGTATTGGAGCCGCACGCAGGTGGATCAAAGCAGAATTTGATAAAATCTCCAAAGACTGTAAAAACTGTCTGGAGGTTTTCTATCAGAAAGATTTAGTCACCAAAGAAGGTAATCCCCGTGTTCCCAAAGATGCCTACGTGGTGAACGTAGTAGCGATCCAACGCGGCACCGAATTCCCGAACAATTTTATTATCATGTCGGGTGATATTGATTCGCGTGCCAGCAATACGATGGATTATGAAATTGATGCACCCGGTGCCAACGACAATGCTACCGGTATGGCTGGCGCTATCGAAGCAGCGCGTGTATTATCAAAATATAAATTTAGACACAGCATCATCTATGTAGGCCTTTCAGGCGAAGAGCAAGGCCTCTTTGGCGGAGCAGGCCTCGCCAAGTATGCACAAGCAAAAGGTTGGAATATCTTGGGTGTGTTAAACAACGATATGATTGGCAACATCGAAGGCGTCAACGGAGTCATCGACAATCGCTCCTTCCGTATTTTCTCTGAACCGGTGCCTCCAACAGAAACAGAACAGCGCAGAAACCAGCGCAGGTTTTATGGCGGTGAAGTAGATGGTATCTCTCGCCAGCTCGCACGCTATGTCTACACACAAACCAAAACATACATGCCCGAGATGAACCCCATGATGATCTATCGCCTGGATCGTTTTGGTCGTGGGGGGCACCACCGTCCATTTAATGATGTTGGCTTCCCTGGCATACGTATCATGGAAACCAACGAAAACTATAACCGTCAGCACCAAGACATTCGTGTAGAGAACGGCATCAAGTATGGCGATGTGATTGAAGGTGTGAACTTTGAGTATTGCAAAAAACTCACAGCTGTGAATGCCCTTACCTTAGCCGGTATTGCCTGGGCGCCACCTGCGCCTACCAATGTGGCTATTGGCGGTGCCGTACAACCTTCTACCAAATTAAGTTGGGATGCCTTACCGGCTGATAAAGTGGCAGGTTACAAGATATACTGGAGAGACACAACCTCACCCACCTGGGATAATTTCCGTTATGTAGGCAGTGTGAATGCCTTTACCTTAGAAGGAATCGTTATTGATAACTATTTCTTTGGTGTTTCTGCGGTAGACAAAAGTGGAAATGAGTCCGTTATTGTCTTTCCTGAGAAGCTAATCCGCTAGCATTTTATAAATCAGTCTTAGCTCTGACTTTAGTCATGGTGAGTTGAAAGCAAGTTTGGTAGTTATACTATCAAATACGCACATCACCATGGAAAAATTTAAGGAACATGTAGAGGATGTCACCGTGAACACAATTCTCCGACACCTCAGGCTTTGCTGGTAATGAAGTCAACACCTTTCCTGATTTTCCTTCAGAGATACGCGCTCCTGAAGGTACTCTTTACGGAGTCAGTGCCTTTCAGGTACACTTCGGCACACGCAACATCAATACTACAGGTGATTTTGTAGATGTATTGGTGGCCATGAATGCAGCTTCTTTAAAAGTGAATCTTGCTAACGTTCGTCCCCAAGGTATCGTCATTGTCAATACAGAAGGATTCGATGAGCGCAGCTTAAAACTCGCAGGCTATGCTAAAAATCCTCTGGAAGATGGATCACTGAGTAACTATCAGGTAGTTCAAATCGATATGGGCAAAGAACTGAAGAAAGCCTTTATAGAACTGGACATTCCTTCGAAGCTGATCCAACGAACCAAAAACATTTTTGCCTTAGGTGTTACCTACTGGCTCTTTCACAGACCGCTTGAGCCTACCGTATCGTGGATTAATAAAAAGTTCAAAGACAAGGAAGATGTGATCCTGGCCAACGTGCACTCCTTACAAGCTGGTTGGAATTTCGCAGAAAAGAATCCTGACTTTAAAACACAATACTTAATTGATAAGTCGAACCTGCCTCCTGGCAAGTATAGAAGTATAACCGGTAATCAAGCCGTTGCCTTAGGTCTAGTAGTTGCCGCCACTAAAGCAAGACTACCGCTTTTCTTAGGCTCCTATCCCATCACACCCGCTACAGATATTTTGCATGCCATCTCAGGCTACAAGCGCTATGGTGTAAAACACTTACAAGCCGAAGATGAAATTGCCGGCATCACCAGCGCCTTAGGTGCTGCCTTTGGCGGAAGTTTAGCCGTAACCACCACCAGTGGTCCGGGTTTATCTTTAAAGACAGAAGCGATAGGACTCGCCATCATGACGGAGCTGCCACTCATTATTGTAGATGTCATGCGCGCAGGTCCAAGCACCGGACTGCCAACCAAAACAGAACAAAGCGATTTGATGATTGCCATGTATGGACGACACGGAGAAGCACCGATGCCTGTGTTGGCCGCGGCCAGTTCTTCCGATTGTTTCGACATGACGATGGAAGCGGCTCGCATTGCATTGAAATACATGACTCCTGTAATGTTGCTCACCGATGAATACATCGGTCAAGCCTCAGAACCCTGGCGCATACCCGATGTAGGGGCTCTTCCTGAAATTGCTCCACACTTTGCCGAAGATGCCAACACCTTTAAACCCTATGCCCGCAATCCGGAAACGCTCGGTCGTATGTGGGCGATACCAGGAATGCAGGGGATGGAACATCGCATTGGAGGATTGGAAAAAGAAGATGGCAGTGGAGTAGTCAGTCATGATCCTATCAATCATCAAAAGATGGTGGAGCTCCGTCAACGAAAGGTAGACGGCATTGCTCATGATATTCCAGAGCTCGAAGTCATCGGTCCAGCGGAAGGCGATATACTCCTCTTAAGTTGGGGAAGTACGTATGGAGCTGTGCGCACCGCAGTGGGTAAACTCAAGGAAAAGGGACACATTGTTTCCTATGCACACTTGCGCTATCTAAATCCCTTCCCAAAAAATCTGGGTGATGTCTTGCACCGCTTCGAACGCGTAGTAATCCCTGAATTAAATACAGGTCAACTGAAAAACTTAATTCAAGCCAAATATTTGAAGCCTGTCATCGGCATTAACAAAGTACAAGGCAAGCCCTTCAAATCAGTGGAGTTGGAAGAAAAGATCGAAGTATTGCTGTCGATGGAAAACATCAAGAAGTGGTCTTCCAAAAAAGTAGACATACCTGTTGACCTCTAAACACAAAAGCCATGAAGACAATCATTGATGATATTTTGGAGAAACCTCATACAGGTGAGGCCAGCTATACTGCTAAAGATTTTAAACCCGATGTAGATGTACGGTGGTGTGCCGGCTGCGGAGCGATCTCGGTGCTCTCCCCAGCCCAACGCTTAATGCCTGAGCTTGGTGTTCCCAAGGAAAAGATTGTGTACATCTCCGGCATCGGCTGTTCCGGACGCTTCCCATATTATATGGATACGTATGGCTTTCACTCCATTCATGGAAGAGCCCTACCCATTGCCAGTGGACTTAAAATTGCCAGACCCGATTTAAGTGTATGGGTAGTAACCGGTGATGGCGACAACATGAGCATCGGAGGTAATCATTTCATCCATGCGTGCCGAAGAAACGTA
>LNEN01000318.1 GCA_001464155.1 Cytophagales bacterium Ga0077538
ACTTCGCACCGCGGACAAGTAACTAAATCATCACCACTCGGTTCGCTGGATGATCCTTTCAATCCGGTTGCCTTAGCACTTGGCGCCAGCGCTACCTTTGTAGCCCGTGGTCATGACAAGGATCGCGCACAACTGCAACAACTCTTGCAAAAAGCGCATCAACACAAGGGCTTTTCTTTTGTGGAGATCTATACAAACTGTAGAATCTTTAACGATGGCGCTTTCGACCTCTACACCAATGCCGATACACGAAGCGATAGTACCGTTTGGTTAGAACACGGTCAACCCCTGGTGTTTGGTAAGAATAAGGACAAGGGTATTAAACTGGATGGTTTCAATCCAGTAGTGATTGATTTAACAACCGAAGGCAATAGCATCAGCGATGTGTTAGTACACAACGAAAAGGATTCTACGCTGGCCTTCATCCTGGCCAACATGACGTATTCAGAAGTACTTCCTCGTCCAATGGGTATCATTCAAAACCTGGAGCGTTCCTCCTATGAAGAACGCGTAGTAGATCAGATTACGCAAGAAGTTGAGAAGAAAGGTCCAGGAAGTCTGGAGTCATTATTACAAGGAGGAAGCTTCTGGGAAATAGCTGGATAATTATCTAAAAAAATGCGTCATGCCGAATTTATTTCGGCATCTATAAAAAGGGCTGGTAAGATGCCGAAACAATTCCGATATACCATCGGGCCGCATGACAGTCATTAAGTTTTGGAAACCGATTAAAATAATAAAAGGATAGTTAGATTCCGTTTACCACATAGACACATAGAAAACATAGCTTAGAACTATGTGCTTTGTGTGTCTATGTGGTTTCTTTTTAAAAGAGTGATTGCCAAACGCTCCCCACCCACCTGACTAAAATCATTCTCGCGAAAAGCTGAAATCATGCTTCGCTACTCCGGATCAATCTACTTTAACACTTGAAAGCAACGCAGCACATGATGACTGGTGCTGAAAACGTTTTCGCTCAATAACCTTCATGCGAATATGGAAAGCTATCATCTCTTAACACTCTTTCTAACAGCCGTGGTACTGGTGGGTGGTGCCATCATCTTCAGCTATTACGCAGCTCCGTATAAGCCAGGCACTGTAAAATCGGAACCCTACGAATGCGGCATCCCTACTGAAGGGCCCACCTGGATACAGTTTCATGTGGGCTATTATTTGTTCGCCATTATCTATTTGATTTTTGATGTAGAGACTGTCTTCTTATACCCCTGGGCAGTCGTGATGCGCGAAGTAGGGCTGAGTGCCTTTGTCGAAGTACTGATCTTTTTAACCATACTGGGTTTGGGCTTGCTCTACGCCTGGAAGAAAAAAGCATTGATATGGGAATAGAAATTAAATCCATGGCCTATGAGGACTTCAACGACAACAAGGAGTTGGAGGAATTACAAAAGAGTGGCAGCAGCGTAATGCTCAGCACACTTGAAGCTTTACAAAATTGGGGACGATCAAACTCTGTCTGGCCTCTCACCTTTGCGACCAGCTGTTGCGGCATTGAAATGATGGCCACCGGTGGTGCGCGTCATGACTTCGCACGCTTTGGTATAGAAGTGTATCGCGCTTCTCCACGACAAGCTGATGTGATCGTAGTGGCTGGCACTATTGTAAAAAAGATGGCACCTGTTCTCAAGCGTCTGTATGATCAGATGGCCGATCCGAAGTACGTAATTGCCATGGGCGCCTGTGCCGTTTCTGGAGGCCCCTTTTATTATAACTCGTATTCGGTGATCAGAGGTGTTGACCAGGTAATTCCTGTAGATGTATACATTCCCGGTTGCCCGCCACGGCCCGAAGCACTTTTGTATGGGGTAATGCAATTACAACGAAAAATCAAGGCGCGCTCTTCTACAAAAGATGCAAAAGTACAAACTCCTATAGAGGAAGTGAAAGCACAGGAAGAAGTAGTCCCTCCCACTCAACCACCTACCCCATGACTCGCGAAGAACTGACAGCTTTTGTATTGGAACAAGTACCCGACATGAAGGCGGGAACGAATAAACAGTTTCCGGAATGCATCGTGAGTGCTGAACAGATCAATCCATTGACCAAGGTGTTGAAAAAAAATCCAAGCACTAAAATGGATTATCTCTTTTGTGAAACAGCGGCCGATCGCAATGATGGTTTTCACATCGTCTACCACCTCAGCTCCAGCGTACATGCCCACTGTCTGATGTTAAAGGTAATCCTCACTGATAAAGTAAATCCAAGCATTCCGACTGTGAGTGATGTATGGTGCGCAGCCGAATTTTACGAACGTGAAATCTTTGATCTTTTCGGCATTCGTTTCGAGAACCATCCCAACCTGAAACGCATTTTTTTGGAAGACGATTGGGTAGGGTATCCTTTGCGCAAAGATTATAAAGATGATTTCATCCTAGAACGCTGAGCCATGGAAGAAACACTAGTCGATATTGACTTCAAAGAAAAGGAAGAATACATCATCAACATGGGACCCCAACACCCCAGTACGCACGGGGTCTTGCGTTTCGAAACGTGCTTGCAAGGCGAGAAAGTAAAATACATCATTCCTCATTGTGGCTACATTCATCGCGGCATTGAAAAGATGAGTGAAAGTCTCACCTACCCGCAACTACTCCACCTGACCGATCGCATGGATTACTTATCGGCTCATATCAACAATGAGGCGGTAGCACTTTGTGTAGAGAATGCGATGGAAGTGGAAGTCAGTGATCGGGTCAAATACATCCGTACCATATTAGCAGAACTAAGCCGCATTGCTTCTCATCAACTTTGGTGGTCTGCTTTTGGGATGGACTTAGGGGCGCTGACTACTTTCTTTTACGGTCTGCGCGATCGGGAAAAAATACTGGACATCTTCGAAGAGACCACCGGCTCTCGCCTGATACAAAGCTTTATTACTCCCGGTGGTTTGATGGCCGATATTCATCCCAACTTTCAACGAAGAGTCAAAGAGTTTATCACCTACTTCCGCAAGAAGTTACCGGAGTATGATCAATTGCTCACAGGCAATGTCATTTTTCGTGAACGTACGTTGGGCATAGGTTATATGAGTAAGGAAGATGCGATTGATTATGCCGTGACTGGTCCGAGTGGTCGCGGCTCCGGCTTCCATTGCGATGTTCGCAAGCTTGCCCCCTACAGTGCTTATCCATTCGTACAGTTTAATGAGATTACCTACACCGAAGGTGATACCTATCATCGCTACTTAGTACGCATGAAAGAGATGTGGGAATCGCTCAACATTCTCGAACAGCTGGTAGACAACATCCCGCAGGGAGAAATCATGTTGAACCTCAAGGCCATTAAAGCTCCTAAAGGAGAATATTACCAACGCGTAGAAACAGCACGTGGTGAATTGGGGGTATACATCGTGAGTGATGGTGCGCCCACTCCTGCCCGCATCAAATATCGTTCACCTAATTTTTCGAATCTTTTTATACTCAATAAAGTCTCCGCGAACCATAAGATTGCTGACTTAGTAGCCATTAGTGGATCATTAGATTTAGTAATACCCGATATAGACCGATAAATGTTATGTACGACTTCAGCCCCTTCATCGACTCTATCAATTCCTTCTTTACCTCTAACTTTTCACCATTCTGGGCGAGCGTACTCTTAATGCTTTTACTAGGCATTGCCATTCTAGCATTCTATGCGGTTTTAGGGTTGTATTTAGTATATGCTGAGCGAAAGATATGTGCACGCATGCAGAATCGCATCGGCCCAAATCGTGTGGGACCATTAGGACTGTTTCAAACCATTGCCGACTTGATTAAACTCTTGTTAAAAGAATTGATCTACATCCGCAATGCCGATGGTTTTTTATTCAACATCGCTCCCTTTATTGTGATTGTCGCCTCCATTATGGCGATTGGTTCTATTCCCTTTGCGAAAGGACTGCAAGCCATTGATCTCAACATCGGTGTGTTGTATATACTCGCCATCTCCAGCATGGGCGTGATAGGCGTACTCATTGCCGGTTGGGCCAGCAACAGCAAGTACTCGGTGATTGGAGCCATGCGCAGCGGAGCACAAGTGATTAGTTACGAACTCTCCGTAGGGCTTTCCTTATTATGCATGATTGTCTTTGCCGGCTCTATGCAATTATCAGACATCATCACGTCACAACAAGATGGCTGGTGGTTACTTAAAGGACACATTCCGGCCTTCATTGCATTCGTTATTTATTTGATTGCCGGCACAGCAGAAACGAATCGCGGACCCTTTGACTTAGCCGAAGCAGAGTCCGAGCTAACAGCAGGCTTTCATACCGAATATTCTGGTATCAAATTCGCCTTCTTCTTTTTAGCAGAGTATATGAATATGTTCATCATCGCCGCGGTAGCCACTACGATCTTTCTCGGTGGCTGGCTACCCTTTCACATCTACAACTTTACAGCTTTCAATAACGTGATGGATTACATCCCTCCTGTTTTCTGGTTCTTTGGGAAAACAGCGTTCATCATTTACGTGATGATGTGGTTTAAGTGGACCTTCCCGCGCTTGCGCATCGATCAGCTGTTGGCACTGGAGTGGAAGTATTTGTTACCCCTCAACCTATTGAATCTTGTATTGATTTCATTCTTAACCCTTATGAAATGGCACTTCTAACAACCTTAAAAAGTATCGGAAATTACTTTCGAGAAATCTACAATGGAGTGACCTCCCTGGCACGCGGCATGCGCGTTACCGGAAAATATTTCATACAACCGAGCAGTATTGTTACACAACAATATCCCGAGAACCGGGCTACGTTAAAGATGTTCGACAACTTTAAAGGAGAGCTAATCTTAAAGCATACTGAAGACAATGAACACTTCTGCGATGCGTGTAACAACTGTGCTCGCAAATGTCCGAACGGCTCCATTGAAGTTATCTCCAAACGAGAAGAAGGTCCTGATGGTAAGACCAGACGTGTATTAGACAAATACATCTATCATCTCGACATGTGCACCTTCTGTGGTTTATGCGTACAAGCCTGTGATCAGAGTGCCCTCGAGTTTAGCAATGAATTCGAGCATGCCGTCTTCGACAGAAATAATTTGATCAAGCAGCTCAATCACCCAGACTCTAAAGTAGTAGAGAAACAAGCTGAAACCAAAGAACCAAACACACCTACCGTATGACCGGCCCCAAAATCATTTTCTACATCCTCGCCTTTTCTACGATTCTCTTCTCGCTTTTGTCTGTGTTTGACAGACGAATTCTTCGTGCTGCCATTTACCTGCTCTTTGTGTTAGTCGCAATAGCCGGATTGTTCTACATGATGAATTTTCAGTTTCTCGCTGCGGTACAACTGATGCTCTATGCGGGTGGTATTGTCGTACTCATCATTTTCTCCATTTTACTCACCAGCCAGATCAACAGTAAACTCGATGCTCCTAAACTAATGCAGCTTTTAGCCGCTTCGTTTACAGCCCTCTTTGGCATTGGCATTTCTTTGTATACCATCCTACCCTATGTATTTAAACCTTCCGCAGCACCCACGCTGGAAGTGAACATGCGAAACATCGGACTTCAATTGCTCAACACAGGTGAACAAGGATATGTATTACCCTTCGAGGTGATCAGTATTTTGTTGTTAGCAGCACTGGTGGGCATCATCTTCATCGCTAAACGATCTCGCACATGAACTTACAAGCGGAAATACCACTCCACTACATGATTGTGTTAAGCACCTTACTTTTCTTTATCGGATTAGTGGGTGTACTCATACGCAGAAATTTGATTACCATGCTGATGGGTATTGAACTTATGTTGAATGCCGTCAACATTAATTTTGTGGCCTTCAATCACTACTTGTATCCGCATCGCTTCGAGGGCCACTTCTTTGCCTTGATCGTGATGGCCATCGCAGCAGCCGAAGCCGCCATTGCCATCGCGTTGATTATTAACATCTACCGGAAATTCTCAACGGTGAATGTGGACGATGTAGACGAACTGAAATACTAAGACCATGGACTATTCATTTACACTCCTGATTGTACTTCTCCCACTGGCTGGTTTTGTGCTGCTGGGTTTATTCCACGATCGTCTGAAACCCATGGTGGCCGGAACGTTGGGGACCCTCAATCTATTAGTCATCACACTCTTTTCGTACTACACGGCCTTCCACTACTTCACTCAGGGAAATAGCGAGAGCGGGTATACAGCTATAAAAGCGTTTAATCTGCTCTGGTTAAGCTTCACAGAATCTTTACAAATCCAACTGGGCATCCTGCTAGACCCTCTCTCTGTGATGATGCTGGTGGTGATTACCACGGTATCCTTAATGGTGCACATCTACAGTCTTGGGTACATGAAGGGTGAAAAGGGATTTCAGCGCTATTATGCTTTTCTGTCTCTCTTTACCTTTTCCATGTTGGGCTTGGTCGTAGCCACCAACATCTTTCAGATGTATATCTTCTGGGAATTGGTGGGGGTTTCTTCTTATCTCCTTATTGGGTTCTATTACGAGCGTCCTTCCGCGGTGGCTGCTTCTAAAAAAGCATTTATTGTTACACGCTTCGCTGATCTTGGGTTTTTATTGGGAATCCTTCTCCTCTCCTTCTACACTAACACATTTGACTTTACTACACTTACCAGCATGGACGGTGTGGCCATCAGCAGTCCGCCAGCTGCGCTCTTCCTGGGTATGTCGGTCACAACCTGGGCCATGTTACTCATCTTCATGGGGGGTGCGGGTAAGTCGGCCATGTTCCCCTTGCACATCTGGTTGCCCGATGCCATGGAGGGCCCAACACCTGTTTCTGCCTTGATACACGCTGCTACCATGGTGGTAGCGGGTGTTTATTTAGTAGCCCGTCTCTTTCCTGTGTACGCACTCTCTTCACCCGATTCACTAGAGGTGATTGCCTACGTGGGAAGTTTCACTTCCCTTTTCGCAGCGATCATCGCGTGTACGCAACTCGATATTAAGCGGGTGTTGGCCTTCTCCACCCTTTCACAAATTGGTTACATGATGGTAGCCCTGGGTGTTTCGGGGTACGGTGGCGAAGAAGGTTTAGGATACATGGCCGCGCTCTTTCATCTCTTCACCCATGCTTTCTTCAAGGCACTGCTCTTTCTTGGTGCTGGATCTGTCATCCATGCCGTGCATAGCAACCTTATGACGGACATGGGGGGCTTGCGCAAGTTCATGCCCATCACACACATTACATTTTTAATTGCTTGCTTAACCATTGCAGGCATCCCTCCCTTATCGGGATTCTTTAGCAAGGATGAAATTTTGGTGGCTGCCTACGAACACAACAAAATTATTTTTGTAGTACAATGGCTGGTGGCGGGAATCACGGCCTTTTACATGTTCCGGTTGTACTTCAACATCTTTTGGAATCGTACACCACACTTTCACCACACACCACATGAATCTCCTGCTTTGATGACTTTTCCTTTAATCTTTCTAGCCATTGCCTCTGTGCTGGCAGGCTTCGTTCCTTTCCATGCCTTGGTAACCAGTGATGGTAAGGCTTTTCACACAGAACTACACTGGATGATTGCCATTCCTTCTGTATTGATTGCCGTTGTTGGAATAGGTGTAGCGGCATGGTTTTACCTGAAACAAAACATACTTCCAGAAAAGGTGACGCATGGAGTAAAGGGTATGTATACACTCGTCTATCATAAATTTTACATCGATGAACTCTATCTCTTCCTCACCCATAAAGTCATTTTCAATTTTATCTCCCGGCCTGTAGCCTGGTTTGACAGACATATTGTGGACGGAACCATGAATTTGATCGGGGATACTACGGTATATGGATCGAACCTCATCAAGAAAATGCAATCCGGACACATGCAATGGTACATCTGGTTTTTTACGTCCGGAGTCTTGTTGCTTGCTTTTCTTCTCTTGTACTTAAACTAGTAAGAACATGAATCCTCTACTCCTGCTACTCTTCATACCCATCCTCACCATGGTGGGTATTGTGATGGTCACCGATCTAAAATGGGTACGCGTTATTTCAGCCATCGGCATGAGTGCTCAATTACTTTTCTCTTTTCTCTTGCTGTATTGGTTTTATCAGGAGCGTGGGGCCGGCAACACAGATCCGATGCTCTTTGTTTCCAGCACCATGTGGTATGAGTCGTTCAACATTCAATGGAAGTTTGGTATTGACGGTATTTCGATGGCTATGATTCTGTTAACTTCTGTCGTAACCTTTGCCGGCATTTTTGTGAGTTGGCAAGTAGACAATTTGCAGAAGGAGTTTTTCATATCCCTCATTTTACTCGCCACTGGTGTTTATGGCTTTTTTATTTCCATCGATTTGTTCACCATGTTTCTCTTTTATGAAGTAGCCGTTATCCCTATGTATTTACTTATCGGCATTTGGGGTACGGGTCCAAAGGAGTACTCGGCTATGAAGCTTACGCTGATGTTGATGGGAGGTTCAGCACTCTTGCTTGTTGGTATGTTGGGCATTTACTTTAACTCAGCTCCCGCGGGAGGTAAACTAACTTTTGATTTACTGGAGATTAAGCGCGTAGGTATTCCACTATCTGCACAACTCTTTTTCTTTCCCTTCACCTTTATTGGCTTTGGTGTATTGGGTGCTCTCTTTCCTTTTCATACCTGGTCACCGGACGGACATGCTTCTGCTCCCACCGCAGTGTCTATGCTACATGCAGGAGTCTTAATGAAGCTGGGTGGTTATGGAGCCTTTCGAGTAGCCATGTATTTAATGCCGGAAGCAGCTCATGAGTTGGCGTGGATCTTTATCATTCTCACGAGCATCAGTGTGGTGTACGGTGCCTTTGGCGCCATCTGGCAAAAAGATTTAAAATACATCAATGCCTACTCATCTGTGAGCCATTGTGGTTTGGTACTCTTTGCCTTGCTGATGATGAACGAAACGGCTACGACCGGTGCCATTCTTCAAATGATTTCCCATGGATTAATGACCGCTCTCTTCTTTGCCTTAATCGGTATGATCTACGGTCGTACCCACACACGCATGATTCATGAGATGGGTGGCTTGATGAAAGTGATTCCCTTCTTGTCTGTCTTGTACGTGATTGCCGGTTTGGCTTCCCTCGGCCTTCCGGGCTTAAGTGGCTTTGTAGCGGAGATGACCATCTTCGTAGGCGCTTTCCAGCACAGCGATACCTTTCACCGAATTGCCACGATCTTGGCAATCTCCTCTATCGTTATTACCGCTGTATACATTTTACGGGTAGTAGGAACCTTGTTACTCGGCCCTTTGAAAAACGATCATTACTTACAACTGCAGGATGCTACCTGGTTTGAGAAAGTAGGTGGTGTTACGCTCGTGCTGGCCATTGCTGCCATTGGCATGGCACCGCTATGGCTTTCTAACCTCATACGCGAACCCTTGATGGCCATTTTGCAAACCCTAACAAACTAATGCTATGAACTGGGATACCCTTTACATACTACGCCAGGAAATACTCCTCACCGTATTGATTCTCATTCAATTGATTGGTGACTTATCAGAGGATGAAAAAAGAAGCCGTATCATTCATGTAACGCTCTCTTCTTTTTTACTCTTTACGCTTGTAGGCTTTCTACCGGGTGAACCCGCCAGTCTTTTCGGAGGCATGTATGTAAGTGATGACTTGCGAACTTTGCTGAAAAACATATTAAGCATTTCTACGCTCATTATTCTGTTGCAATCCTCTTCCTGGCTACAGCAACCTTCCAACCAAACTAAAATTGGTGCCTTCTATTTATCGCTTTTCTCCACGCTGATGGGCATGTATTTTATGATTGCGGCTGGTAATTTTTTAATGCTTTACCTCGGATTGGAATTAGCAACGCTTCCGCTTACGTTACTGGCGGCTTTTGATAAACAACTCAGACGCTCCGCGGAAGCAGGTGTCAAATTGCTCATGTCTTCGGCCGTGTCATCGGCTATCTTACTTTTTGGTTTATCCCTGATCTATGGTGTCTACGGAACATTTTATTTCACTGAACTGTCGGTACTAAACGATAGCAGCTACCTTTCCATCCTAGCGCTTATCTTCTTCATCTCGGGCTTGGCCTTCAAATTGTCATTGGTGCCCTTTCACTTATGGACTGCTGATGTCTATGAAGGTGCACCCTTATCAGTCACCTCCTATTTCTCCGTTGTCTCCAAGGGGGCCGCACTCTTTACCCTCATGCTGGTGCTCTTCCGCGTCTTTGCGCTGCAACATGCCACCTGGACGCTCGCCTTGTACATACTGGCCATTAGTACGATGACCGTGGGTAACCTCTTCGCTTTGCGACAAAAGAACATGAAACGTTTTCTCGCCTTTTCTTCCATTACACAAGCTGGTTTTATGATGCTGGGCTTTATGAATGTGGGTAGTCTCGGCATGACCACACTCGTTTACTTTATGCTGATCTATGCCTTGTCTAACTTGGCTATCTTTGGTGTTCTGTCCATGGTGAGCAATGCGACAGGCAAAGAAAGCATGGATGACTTCAATGGTTTTTACAAAACCAATCCCGGATTAAGTCTCATCATGCTGGTCTCCCTCTTCTCCTTGGCCGGTATACCACCCGTGGCGGGATTCTTTGGTAAGTTCTTTCTTTTCACAGCGGCTGCTTCTTCCGGTATGTATATACTTGTGCTGATCGCTGTACTGAATGCCACGATCTCCTTATACTACTACTTGCTGGTAGTAAAGGCCATGTTCATCAATACCAACGATACACCTATTCCAACGCTTCACACTACCTCTTATGAAAAGGCAGCCTTTGTACTTTGCCTGATGGGTATTGCTGGGATTGGCTTTATGAGTTCCTTATACGATTACATTCAGGGGCTGATGTAGCTAAAGGAGAAAATAAATAAGCAGAAGATCTATACTTGAAATTGTTTAGCCTACTGCAGGCTTCACCTTGATCCTTTTACGTACCGGGTATTTCTCCAGCATCTGCAAACTGGTGCGTACGATCTCTCCCATGGTTTGACATGAAAGAAAAGCTTCGTCTTCGTACAAATCAGAAAGTTCCTGCCTCAGCTGATGAATGCGCTCTGAGGTAGACAGTTCATCCTGCACCATGGCATCCAGTAGCGTTGTGAGTTGAGTTCCTGAAGCTTTTACCCGACTGGAGAGTCGGTTGCGTTCTTCTTTCTGATATTGAAGCTCCAGGATCGGGGACATGTTTTGGAGCCCCAAATTGATAATAGGATTATTCTCTTTGAAAAACTGAGGCATGTAGATGGTGTGACTACCTTCATAACACTCCTGATCAAAGTCGATGGCGCGTAAACGAAAGTGCATCTCATCAAAATCCGGAATGATCTCCACTACAAAGTTATCGCGTCTCATATCTCCGAGTAATTGCACAAGACTGCGCTCATTAAACTTGACAAATTCTTTCGCTATGCGAAGCGGATTGTAGTTGGTCATGCCCGTACGCATATCCATGAGAATCGGAACAAAACATTCCTTCGCATTAGAACAGGCATGCTCCGGATCACAATCGCATTTATGCAAGTACTTACTTATAAAGGTATCACCGGGTATACCTTGAATGTGCTCTTCAATGAACGTATCTCCCTTGGTAAGATAATTGATCTTGTTGGGAGACAGCAAGTGTTCCAGTTCCATGCCATAAACGCGAGAAGCATCAGCACGCTTCACATAAAAATAATCGAAGAGATCATTAAGTCTGTTCACCACACGAATTCGAAAAGGATGCGTATTGGCGTAAAGACAATAATCCACACGATCAATATAAAGATGCTCAATGATGCTCGTGTCTCCACCCACTTTCAATTGTGCATAGACCTTGCGCAAGGCCTCGTGGATGAATTGCCGATCAGACTCGGCATAGATGATGGTTTCCCACAAGGTATCGTTTCCACGCTTATCGTATAAAGTCATGGAACTGGTGTAGTGAGAAAGATCCTGATAGGTAATGGGTACATCCATTTCGCGATGAGTCGCGATCAAGTAATTCCTTAATGCACGACTCACCGGAAAGGTGGGTTTCTTAAAGCGTATGGCTCCCATTACAGGAACGATTATTGAAACTCTGGCTTAATCATACCGACCCATTTTTCAATGCGGCCGGCTGTTAAATCCTTTTGATTCTCCTCATCAATCACTAAACCTAAGAACTTGCCATCTACGACACTCTTCGATGCTTCAAAGTTGTAACCATCCGTTGGCCACATGCCCACAACGCTTGCACCTTTGTCTTTAATTCTTTCGTGAATAATACCCGGAGCATCTATGAAAGTATCGGGATATCCATCGGCATCACCCAAGCCAACATAAGCTATTTTCTTACCGGAAAAATCAACACTTTCCAATTCATCCACAAATGATTCCCAGTCCTCCTGCAGCTGACCAATCTCCCAGGTAGGGCATGCCAGTATCAGGTATTGATAGGGTTCCATGTCATCGGCTGTAGCCGAATTCACATTGTGTAAAGCCACTACGGGTTCACCACCCAATTGAGCTTGTATTGCCGTTACTACGCGCTCCGTATTACCTTCTGTTGAGCCATAAAAAATTCCAATTTTTGCCATGATTATTCGTGTTTAGTTATTGTTATTCCCAAAGTTTGCCGAGGTCCTTATTTTCATTGATTTCTCTATGCTTAGGATGGTACTGCATGAAAACATCTGAGCGCATGATGATGTCTACATATTGTGCCCGCTTGTAGGCAAAAGGATCAATCATATCTTCTTTTGATAATTTCCCTTTGAAGCTGTTGATCGTTGCATAATTTTTTTTCTCCATCCACTTCTCTATTTCTTTCAACATTACATCTATATAAGGGATGCCTTTTTTATACACAGCACTCACCACTTGCACGGCATCGGCTCCTGCCATTAGCATCTTGATCACATCGTGTCCCGATAGGATCCCTGTATTACTAATGATGGTTCCTTCAATCTGATTATAGAGCAAGCCGGCATAGCGAAGCGCCAAGCGATTATCGTTTTCATTGCTGAAATTGTAGGGATAGAAGTGCAACTCCTTCTCTACATCAATGTCGGGTTGGAATAAGCGATTGAAGAGTACAAATCCCTTCGCACCCACTTTATCCATTTTAGCAATGACCGTAAGCGGATTTGTGTAATACGGACTTAACTTAACAGCCACAGGAATACTGATGGCTTGACTGACTTTTTGTAATATTTCGACTTGATCATCCACCAGTCGGACCGGATCGGTTTCAAAACCAACTTCGCTTGTATAGAAATTTAGTTCCAGTGCGTCAATACCTGTGTCTGCCATTTTCTTGGCATATTCCACCCACGTATCGCGGTAGATACAATTTAAACTGCCGATTAACGGAATGCTGATGGCATTGCGCGCCTGCCGCAGGCGAAGCAGGTGTTCGGCAGGACCCCCATGTTGCATTTTTGGGAAGAAGCTCTCGTGTTCAGCATCCCAATTACTGTGCGCATCATGTGCCTGTTCCATGTTTAGCGTCTCCAATTGAATCTGTTCTTCGAACAGAGACTTGTAGACAATCGCGGCTGCACCAGCCTTTTCCAACTTTACCAGGTTATCAACATCGGTAACGATGTTACTGGCTCCAATCACAAGGGGGTTCTTTAAGGTGAGCCCGCAATACTTCGTGGTTAAATCGATCATGGCTGCTGCTGTTAAGGTTTAACTTCTGATAAATGCTGAATGTCTTTGATACGTTGTTCATTATCCTTCTTCGCTAACTCCTCCAATCGAAGCGCTTCTTCGGGATGCGAGAGGTTGAGAGTCTTGTAGCGGATTTCTTCTTCCAAATAATTCTTGAAACTCACTACGTCTTCGGTTGCGGGTACATCCCAGGTAAAGGGATTCTTGCCTTCTGCCCGCAGATCGGGGTTGAAGCGATACATGGGCCAGTAGCCACTCTTCACGGCTTTTTCGGATTGCCTCTTCGCTAAGCGCATATCATAGCCATGAGCAATGCAGGGTGAGTAGGCGATAATGATGGAGGGGCCATTGTGTTTCTCTGCTTCTACAAAGGCTTTGGCCGTTACCTCACGATCCATGCCGAGGTTGACTACCGCCACATAAGCATTGCCGTAGGTGGTCATCATCAAACCCAGATTCTTTTTACTCAACTTCTTACCATCGGATGCGAACTTCGCCACGGCACCTCTGGGGGTTGCCTTAGAAGCTTGCCCTCCTGTGTTGGAATACACCTCCGTATCCATCACGAGTATGTTCACATTTTTGTTGGAAGCCATCACGTGATCGAGTCCACCAAAGCCAATGTCGTAGGCCCAGCCATCTCCCCCGAAAATCCAGACACTCTTATCGACAAAGTAATCCTGCAACTCAATTACCTTATCCAACAAGGCTTGTGCCTCTCTCGCTACTTTCTTCTTGCTGCGCTCTTCTTTCAGTAGTCCCTTCAATATGTCTGCATGCTCTCTGGTTTCACGTGTTACTTCATCAAAGAGCATCAATCCTTTTTCAAGGGCTTCTTTCAGAGGCCCTGCACCGAGTACTTTCAACAGTGCTTGTGCATTTGATTTGAGTTGTTTGCGGTTGGCATTGACCGCCAGGCGCATCCCAAAACCAAATTCTGCATTATCTTCGAAGAGCGAATTGGCCCAGGCAGGTCCACGCCCCTTGCTATCTTTTGTGTACGGGATCGATGGAAAGGTTCCTCCATAGATGGAAGTACACCCCGTGGCATTGGCAATCATCATGCGGTCCCCAAAGAGTTGCGTTACCAAATGTATGTACGGCACCTCACCACAACCAGAACAGCTCGGTGCATATTCTATATACGGCTCTGTAATATTGGGCTCCTGCACAAAGGGTAGTTTACCAATCCAGGTAGCAGGGTTACCGGGCACTCCTCTGTACTCCAATTTCTTAGTGCCTGTTGGCACTGCCCCATTCAGTGGCATGCGTGATACCGGTATCGTATCGCCTTTCAAGCGAAGGATTGGATCCATAATAAAGTCCGCGAATACACCTGAGCCTGCTGGTACTAACTCCGTAATCTCTGCATACTTATCAGCTTCTGTCGGTATCGGTACTGCCACAATTTCTGCACAGGTTACATCAATGGCCTTCCAATTCATTTCTACAATTTCGGGACCCTTGCGTGCAAACTGCTTCTCAACATATTTCTTTATAAGGTTGATGGCTTCTTGTTCTGGCACTACGCCTGATACTTTAAAGAAGGCAGTCTGCATAACGGAGTTAATCCGTCCACCCAAACCTACACTCTTCGCAATTTTTGAAGCGTCAATGGCAAATACTTTCACCTTCTTTTTCCAGATCGTTTCCTGCATGTCGCGGGTAAAAAGCCGGAAGATGTTTTCAGGTTTCTGACTGCTGTTGATTAAAAAGGTTCCTCCCTCGGTAATGCCCTCGAGGATATCATACTGGCCGATATACTGTGGACGGTGCAGGGCAACAAAATCCACTTTGTTTAATAAGTATTCAGATTGAATCGGTTTCTTACCAAACCGCAAGTGCGATACCGTATACCCACCTGATTTATTAGAATCGTATTGGAAATACCCCTGTACGTATAAGTCTGTACTCTCACCAATAATTTTGATGGAGTTTTTATTGGCACTCACTGTACCGTCAGAACCATAGCCCCAGAACTTGCAGCGTACAATGCCTTCTTGCTCTGTATCAATTTCTTCTTTTACCAGAATGGATTTGTGTGTGACGTCATCGTTGATGCCTACCGTAAATCCATGCCAGCCATTAGACTCGAGATGGTCGAATACCGCCTTTACCATGGAGGGCGTAAACTCTTTAGAAGATAATCCATACCGACCTCCAATAATTTGAATCTCAGGACGCGTGCGCAAGGCTGCGACTACATCCAGAAAAAGAGGTTCGCCCAAGGCTCCAGGTTCTTTCGTGCGATCCAGCACGGCTATTTTCTTAACACTCTTCGGAATAACTTCTAAGAAATCTTCTAAGGCGAAGGGGCGATACAATCTTACTTTCACTGCTCCTACCTTCTCCCCTTTCTTGGTCAAGTAGTTGATCGTCTCTTCAATGGTATCAATAGAAGAACCCATGGAGATTAGAATCTTGGTGGCGTTTGGATCGCCTACATACTCATATAACTTGTAGTATCGGCCCGTTGCCTTCCCTACAGCATCCATGTACTTCTTTACCAGACCAGGGCATGCATCATAATATTTATTGACCGTCTCTCTGCCTTGAAAATACACATCCGGATTTTGTGCTCCGACTTTACACATGGGATCTTCAGGACGCAATCCTTGTTTACGGAAAGCCTCTACATACTTCATGTCGAGTAGACCTTTCAAGGTTTCATATTCAATAGGAGCAATCTTCTGTATCGAATGAGAGGTTCTAAAACCATCGAAGAAATGTAGAAAAGGAATCTGTGCTTCTAAGGTAGCCAGGTGTGATACAACAGCCAGGTCTTGCGCTTCTTGCACATTACCGGAAGCCAGCATCGCGAAACCTGTTCCACGCGTAGCCATGACATCCGAATGATCACCAAAAATAGAAAGGGCCTGACAGGCCAGTGAACGAGCCGATACATGAAAGACGGTAGGAATCATTTCCCCGGCAATCTTAAACATGTTGGGAATCATCAGCATTAAGCCTTGAGAAGCCGTAAACGTAGTCGCCATCGCACCACCGGTAAGCGCTCCATGTATGGCGCCTGCCGCGCCTGCCTCAGATTGCATCTGCACCACATCTACACATTCACCAAAAATATTTTTCTTTCCTTCGGCACTCCACGCATCTGCTTTCTCTCCCATATCTGAAGAGGGCGTAATGGGATAGATGGCGGCTACTTCACTAAAGGCATAGGCAATGTTGGCAACGGCTGAATTACCGTCTGTATTCACATACTTTGGCTGACTTTCCATAAGGCTTACTTTAACACTAGAAAATTACCGCTATGCCTAAAAGCGAAAGCTAATGCCGATCAGCAAGGCATATGATTTATGTCAACTTTAGAAATCGCTAGTGTCCACCTCAAAAATTACATCATGCCGAAACAATCCCGATCTGCATCCATTCTCGTCAAGCTAGCGAGATAGGCGCAAGAAGTATATTGAAATCAGTAATCTATTGAAGCGAGGCGGGTTGATCTGAGTAATTAGCATTTTAGAATTTGATTCTTTTGAGAGATTTTACTTTGCATATAGTCATAGAACGATTTATTAGCCACGCTCCATTAAATTTCCTTGTCCCTTTTGTCTTGACACAAAAGGAACCAAAAAGTCAAGAGCCAATGATGCTCCCTCGCCCATCCCATTACGCCCCCGCCATTGGCTCTGGCCTGCGCTCATACTAATAACATGATCTACTCAGTTTACAATAAATCTTACTGAATGTCTTTCTTCCAGTCCGCTTGTGAGACGCCTAATTCTATCTTTGGTCTGGAAGGGGATGGAGCGCTTGCCTTCGCTGAAGCTTTAGCGCAAGCAGGGATAGAATTCAGCGTTGAGCGAGCGACCTGCCTATGCCGAAGCGGCTACGCGCAGGCAGGCGAGGCCTAGCGGCCCGAGCGACAAAGAAATTTGAATAGGTCATCTGTATGGAATAACAGGTCCCTACAAATAATTTTTGAGATCGCTTCTGGTATTTATGCTGTGATGAAATTTCTTTTGTTTACAGCATAACTATCCCTTCATCAAGGTAATACGGCACGGGCATAAAAGGATTGAATCAGTGAAGCATCCAGTTGGTAGATGTCCGGATAGAGGTAGAGATTACCCATTAAAAATTCGCAGGTAAAATACGTCAGATGAATCGGTATAGGATGAGGAACATTGACCGTACGCTTCTCTCCTGCTGCCAGATACTTTTCTAGTGCGCGAGATTTCTTCGCTGGGTTTCCGGTGAGCAGATAATGCGCTAACTCAAAAGCATTTTCAATTCTGACACAACCATGACTGAGGGCCCTCATGTTTTTCTTAAAACTACCTTTTGCATTGGTATCGTGTAGGAATACAGCATAGGGATTATCAAACACAAACTTGATCAATCCCAAGGAATTATCGGGTCCTTCGCGTTGTCGAAACGAAACAGGAAAGTAGTTTTCGTGAAAAGAAGCCCAATCAAGGCTGTCCGGATTCAACACCTCTCCTTTGTTATTGAGTACATCAAAATTATTACGGGTAAGAAAAGAGCGATCGCGCTGAATGATGGGCAAGTATTCTTCCACGGCAATGCTGCGGGGAACGTACCAATACGGAAAAAGAACAAAACACTCCACTTGACTACTCAGGGTTGGTGTTGGACTCTCTGGTTTTCCGACAACCACTTTTGATTGAAAAGTAATCGTATCCTCTTCTATAAGATAAAGTGTGTAAGCAGGAATGTTCACCCATAAGTAGCGCTCACCCAGCGGCACTTGCATCGCTCTCCATCTTTCGAAATTAATTTCGATACTGCTTACCAAGGTGAAATCCGCTAGCGAATCAAGCTTACCTCCTTTCAGTAACTCAGCACGCGCACTATCCGTTGCCTTGTTTAGCACAAGCATCATGGCTTCTTTCAGTTTGCCGTACTGGTAAGCCGTGGGTTCTTGACTTTCCAGTAAGGGAAGTGGTGAATGTCCCCTTTCCAGCTGCTGCAACAGCGCTATCCGAAGTGAATCAGAAGGTCTATAGTTACTGATCCTTCCATACTTTAGCTGGTGCGCCATCACAAAGAAGGCATCCGTAAATAAAATTTCCATCCTGACGATGGCCCTTACTGATTCCAAACTATCCTGAAGGCTCTTCAATTCAGTTAAATGAAAATCCTGCGCGAGCAGACCTTTGTAGCGTGCCTGCTGTATGATCGTCAGCATCGAATCAGCGAACACTGAACTTCCAATTGCAGAGAACCACAGAGGTTGAAACTCTCTCTTCTCATAAAAAAGATGCACCAAGGTTGGTTCCGCTAAGCGATTATAAAGAGCATGATTCTCTTGCTGTGGCAGTATAAGAACTGCAGGCGACACAACAACGGGCATTTCAATTGTGGGCTTACTATTACTTACAACAGGCACACTCGTACTACGACAACCTGCCAGGATGAATCCAAGGATGATCAAGAATACCAGGAAAATAATTTTGTGGCGCATACCGTTCGTATTGAAGCGCTTAATGGCTATCCTCAACATCAGAATTTTCGCTAAGAATTGCGCTGATCAGAATCAAGGCTTTTCCTGAGATGCATCATGGGAATCGGTGTGGCATCATTTCTAATACTGCTAATCCGGATTCTTACCTAAAACACCTTGCCGTCCCGATAGTATATCGGGATTGTTCCGTCATCCCATGACTAAAATGGGATCGCGGGACAAGCCCGCGAAGGGCTAAGTAAGTTATAGTAGGTATAAAAGTGGATTAGCAGATTTCCAATTAGTTCCCATTTAAACTGATAATCTTACGTAAGGTATTTTATGAATGTAAATTTTAAATAAACCCTACAGGATGGGAACTTTTAGTCGTGGGGTGCTGTCTTCCTTTGAATTACACCCTATGCCAAAACACGTTGTGCTTCGTATGGTCAGCTTCCTTTGCTTGCTGACCCTTACTTTTTCATCCATGGCAAAAAGTAAGTCAACGGATGAATACTTGACAGAACCTTCTGCTCTTGTACGCTACGATTCCATCGATTTTGGTTCAGTCGAAAAGCCAAATTTTGAAATGTTCAGCTTGGCCCTGGCCGGCTATCAGCAATTAAAAGAGGATAATAAATTAATCAAACAAGATATTCTTACCCTCATCGATTTTAGTAAGTCTGCCAACCAAAAGCGATTGTGGATTATCGATTTAAAGAATAATAAAGTTCTGAAACATACGCTAGTCGCCCATGGTCGAAATACGGGTGAAGAATACGCGAGTAAATTCTCTAACACACCAGAATCCAACCAAAGCAGTTTGGGATTTTATGTAACAGGATCCACGTACGTTGGCAAACACGGGACTTCTCTTAAGTTACACGGTATGGAAAAGGGTATCAACGACAATGCCGAGAGGCGTGCTATTGTCATGCATGCGGCTGAGTATGTAAGTGAAAGTTTTATAAAGCGAGTAGGACGCTTATGCAGAAGTCAGGGTTGCCCGGCTGTACCGGTTGAAGAACACAAAGAGATTATCCAAACGCTGGCGAACGGTACGTGTTTGTTTATTTATTTTCCGGATTCTTGCTACACCACACAATCAAAGCTACTGTCTAGCAATCAGTTTTCTGGACGACCTTAGTACTTGGTTCAATCGAGAAATCTAAACACAACGAGCTTGACCAGTCTGGCCAAGCTCGTTGAATTATTCTTCTACCCCTCTACCCTTCTTTTATTCTATAAACAGTATGGCGACTAACGCTTGTTTAAAATGAGATACGAAAACGAACTCCATACAAAAGATTCTTTCCATCAAATCCAGGATACAAGGCAGAATCGTTAAACACGTTTGTAGATCCTGATTGTACAAGAGCATGAACCTGCAGAATGGAACCTACTGTGTTGATATCCACCCCTAGCGCAGCAATCATGAGTACCTCCCTTGTATAGTAGCTGTTCGTGCGATCAGTCGATTGGTGAAAACCATCTTCCACACTATGGAAGAATTCATTGGCTTCAAACATTTTGGAGACAACTACACCTACTGTAGCCGAAGGTCTTACGCCACCGCCTTTAATACCACGCGGCATGCGAAGCAACAGTTCTACAGGAATTTCCACGCAGTTAAGTCGCATACGTAATCGATGTGTGGAGTCGGGGTTTCCCAAACTCTTATCCACATCGGGTGTATAGACACCCGTTCCACGTTGCTGGAATCCTAGCCCAACGCTAACTCCTATAAAATTTAATGGATAAAAATCGGCCTTAACCCCAACACCCAAACTTGGTTTAGCAAAATAGTCAGGATGATTGTTTCCTTTAAACGTACTCCAGGCATTTATAAAATAGGGACTAATTAGCAACTTCTTATCGTATTTGCTTTTTATCGTCAACGAATCGCGCTCTTGTGCCTTTGTCATAAAAGGCATAACAAGAAGAATACAAATGAGTATGTTCTTAGTTTTCATAATCTTCAAAGTCATGAGATTTTTTAACTTTTACTTTTATATGCTGATTCTTATAACCCATCTCGAAGAGTAACGGGAATACGAGAAGGGTTAAGATGGTGGAGCTGATCAATCCTCCAATAACAACAATGGCCAACGGCTTAGATGTTTCAGAACCAATACCAGTAGACAAGGCTGCGGGCATCAATCCAATAGCCGCCATCAGGGCTGTCATAATAACTGGCCGGACACGACTCGATACGCCATCAAAAAGACTTTGTGTGATGGACATGCCATCCAACAAATTCTTCTTGAACACAGAAATGAGAATCACACCATTTTGTATACAAATACCGAAGAGAGCGATAAAGCCAATGCCTGCCGAAATACTGAAGATGGTGCCCGTCACATGCAAAGCCAGGATGCCTCCAATAATGGCAAAGGGTACGTTGAGTAATACAAGTCCTGCATCCTTAGCGCTGCCGAAGGCAACAAAGAGTAGCACAAAAATGATTACTAAGCAGATCGGCACTACTTCTGTAAGTCGTTTGGTAGCGCGTTGGGCATTTTCAAATTCACCCGCCCACTCAATCTTATATCCTTTCTGAAGATCAATACGTGCGTTTACTTTCTCCTGTGCTTCTGCAATCGTACTACCTAAATCGCGTTCGCGAATGGAGAATTTGATGGCGATAAATCGCGAGTTGTTATCACGATAGATAAAAGCCGGCCCTGTAACCGTTTTTATCTCCGCTATCTCTTTCAAGGGAAGCTTAGTACCCTTGATGGTAGGCACCTTCAAATTTCGGATTTCCTCTTCCGACTTTCTGTACTCTGCCTCATAGCGAATTCGCACATCAAATTTCCTTTCGTTTTCATAAAAGGAAGTGGCTGTTTTTCCACCGACAGCCATTTCAATCACCGCTTCACAATCGGCAGTACTCACACCATAGGCCGACATCTTTTGCTTATCGAGCATGATGCCTAGTTCAGGTTGACCAATATTGCGAAGAATACCCAAGTCTTTTACACCTCGTACTTCTTTAAGTATGGTCGCCACTGAATCGGCAAGTGTGTTTAATTCCTGAAGATTGCTGCCATATATTTTTACCGCTAAGCTGGCGTTAATACCAGCAACGGCCTCCGCCACGTTATCGATAATGGGTTGGGAATAGTTGTACACTACACCTGGATACTGCCGTAGTTTTGCATCCATTTCCTCTATCAATTCCTCTACACTAATATCTCTATTCCACTCATCTTTCGGTTTAAGATTTACCTGGCATTGGACATAGAAGAAGCCCGATGGATCGGTACCATCGTTAGAACGCCCCGTTTGTGAGAGTACTGATTCCACTTCATCAAAATCGTTCAGTATTTCCCTAAAGGTTCGGACAAATTTGGTTGTCTCATTGAGGGAACTACTCATTGGTAATTTTGCTTCTACCCAAAGAGCCCCCTCATTTAACGTTGGCAAAAACTCAGAACCTAAAAACTTGAAAGAGAATAAGCTCGCCACCATGATCGCTAAAGCGATCAGTAAGCTTCTTTTCTTACGCTTATAGGTAAAAGCGAAACCACTGTTCACAATTCGGTTAAAGAAGTTGACCACCGGATTATTCTTCTCATGAACATTCTTATTAAACAAGTAGCTTCCCATCACAGGCACTAACGTAAGCGTGAAGAGCAAGGCACCTAATAAGGCAAAGCCAAGGGTGTAGGCCAAGGGTGAGAATATTTTTCCCTCTACTTTTTCAAAGGAGAAGATGGGTATCAAACTGGTGATGATGATGAGCTTTGAGAAGAAAATGGCTTTTCCCATTTCAGCACCATTCTTGCGAATGATTTCCATCTTAGAAGTTTTGTTGTATTCCTCCATACCAACCGTATGGGCATGATGGGCCAACACCACGAACATCCCTTCCACCATCACCACGGCTCCGTCAATGATAATACCAAAATCGATGGCACCCATCGAAAGAAGGTTGGCCGGCATTCCCTTTATCTTTAAACAGATGAAGGCGAATAAGAGTGAGAGTGGAATGATGACCGCTACCGAAAGCGTAGTCCGCCAGTCTGCCATAAAAATAAATACGATGACCGTCACCAGAAGAATACCTTCCGCCAGGTTCTTGAGTACAGTGGCAGTTGCATAATTGATAAGTTTATCACGATCATAGAAGGTTACCATCTTTACATCGGATGGGAGGATTTTTGTGTTTAGTTCTTCTATTTTTCCTTTAACACGTTTTAGAACGACTGCTGGGTTCTCACCTTTACGCATCACAATAATTCCTTCGACTACATCCCTACTTTTGGAAGACTGCCCTCTTCTACCCGAGCTACATTTCGTACTAAGATGGGCGTGTCGTCAAAAGTTTTCAGCACAATATTTTCAATGTCTTCAATGCTTACCAGAAGGCCAATACCCCTTACTACATAGGCTTGTCCGTTTTTTTCAATGATATCGCCCCCCACGTTAATGTTACTTTTGGCAACGGCTTCATACACCTCCAATGGCGTGATGTCATATTTATCCAGCTCCAATGGGTTGATATTGATGTTGTACGTTTTCTTAGAGCCACCAAAAGAAACAATTTCAGCCACGCCTGGTACACCACGAAGCTGTCGGTCAATCACCCAATCCTGGATAGCCAACAAATCGCTTACATTTCTTGATTCCGACTCAAGGGTGTATCGAAAGATTTCTCCTGT
>LNEN01000319.1 GCA_001464155.1 Cytophagales bacterium Ga0077538
CAAAATTTGGTTGGGGAATACAACAGACAAAATGGAGGTCCGTGTGATGTAAAGTTCAGTCCAGATGGTAAAAAAATTGCAGTTACTCTTTGGGGTATCCCTCATTTTTTAACAGCGAAACCTCTTTTAAAAGAAACAAGACCCAGCAGGACATATATTTATGATTTTGAAAATGGGCAAGTTTCAAACCCTAGGTATTTTGAAGAAGAAGGAATTGTTGGATCTGTTGGTTTTAATTGGAGTAAAAACAGCGATATGTTATACGTATCAAATTTTAATTTAATTCCAGAAAAAATTGACCAGGGACTAATGATATTAAAAGATGAGAAAACTAAACTTACCAAAATTAAAACTTTTGTGACTGGGGTTGATGGCAATGTTGATGAGGCTTGTTGGACTGCTGTATCACCAGATAATAAAAGATTATATGTTTGCAGTTTTTTACCTAATGTTCTTGGTACTTATGAAATAGACGAAGCTGGAATGGTAACTAAGAATATTGGTTTTGAAAAACGTGGAGATAATGCACCTATTGAAGACAGTAAAGATATTTATGTTACACCCGATAATAAATTTATATATCTATTAGGCTCTTTAACTTCCTATTCAATTAATCGTTTTGATACTGCAACAAACGGTTTAACATATAAAGCACAGTACAATGTTGAAGCAACTACAAATAAAATAGGACAAACTGGCGTTTATGATTTAGGAGGTATAGATGGATTTGATATCAAAAACAAAAATTAATAAACAATAGTCCTAAACGTAGAGAAGTAACAGATCAAGATAATCTTTCTGACTCAAATTAAAGTTTAGATGCTTTACAAATTTGATTCAGTTAACCATAAGCCCGTTCATCATTTAGAAACCACTAATGCTTTAAGTTTTGAACAAACTAATGTCGCTGAAACAAGTGTATCTACAGATGCGCCAATTTACGGCTACTTAAAAGGTAAAAACTGGGATGAATCTATTTGTAACCGAGAAAATTTATGATCGAAGCTATTAAACTAATTTAAAGTCTATAAAATAGATATTTTTAAACGATAATGTCTGTCATCTTGAAACCCTTACAAATAGTTATTCTCTGATGAATATTTGGTTTAAGAAGTCAAAGGGAAATGAAATGGAGAATGTCTAATTCCGCGCACTGACATTCTCCGTCCTACTCGAACGTTAACTTTAGGAAGACCTAACATTATTTTGATTCGGATTCAATACCAAGAAGAAATCTTTCACAATCAAGAGCTGCTATGCATCCGCTACCAGCCGCAGTCACAGCTTGTCTGTAAATACGATCTTGTGCATCACCACAACAAAATACCCCGGGTATGTTTGTTCTCGAAGATCCTGGAACTGTGAGAATATAACCGTCATTATCCATCACAACCCAGTTTTTAAAAACCTCTGTATTAGGATGATGGCCAATTGCAACAAAAAAGCCTGTAACTTCCAATACCCCAGTTGTTTTGTTAACATTATTGAATATCCTAACCCCGTTGACGCCCAAGTCGTTACCTAAAATCTCACTTGTCTCAGTATGATAGAGTATCTCTATATTTGGAGTGGCTTTTATCTTATGAATCATAGCTTTGGAGGCCTTCAGTTCGCCTTTTCTGACTATCATATATACTTTTTTACACAGCTTAGCGAGATGGATCGCTTCTTCGGCTGCAGTATCACCAGCTCCAACTATAGCCACATCCTGCCCTTTAAAAAAGAAGCCATCACATGTTGCACATGCCGAAACACCTTTACCACTGTATCTCTGCTCGGATTCCAAGCCTAACCATTTTGCTGTCGCGCCAGTGGATATTATGACTGAATCACAAAGAATGGACACTTGCTCATCCGTAGTAACTTTGTAAGGGATAGCTGAAAAATCGACTGTTGAAATGTAACCATCTCTAATATCGGTACCAAAACGTGCAGCTTGCTTACGGAAGTTTTCCATCATGTCTATACCCATAATTCCATCAGGGTAGCCTGGATAATTTTCGACATCTGTAGTTTGGGTAAGCTGGCCTCCGGTAATAAGGCCTGTATAAAGTACAGGTTTAAGATCTGCTCTAGCTGCATAGATTGCTGCAGTGTATCCTGCCGGTCCTGAACCAATGATCATGCATTTTACGTTTTCGTTTTCTTGACTCATATCTGACATTATTTAGTGTTAATGCTTTAACCCTTTGTTGTAACTTTAGTCGGTGCACGGGATGATTCCTTACAGTGATGTTAAATTTGGTGGAAGGCAGTCGTAGTTCAACTGTTGGCGGTATAACTATCTAAGTGATTAGCCACAATGGGACTGAGTTTTTATATGTCACGAAAAGAATTAGCAATTTTTTAACAGCTTACTAAAGGGGCGCAGAAGTTTTACGAAAGTATAACTTCGATTAAAATAAAATTATAAGAAGGCTTATGAGAACTAAGAGAGGCTGTTGCGCTTGGCAAGATTTTAAATTTAACAGACTGCATTGAGTCTGCTATCAAAGTGGCTTATTGCCAAGACAATTGATTTCTTTCGTTCCAATACATTGTCGGGGCTATTTTATATCTGCTTAACAATCTCATTTCGTCTTCTTGCAGTTTGAAAGTTTTTGCTGCTAAGTTGGACTGAAGTTGATTAGCACTGCTGGCACCACTTAAACTAACCGCATCAGGAAAACTATCTATGCAAAACCTGATGGCTATAGCATCAGCTCCAACATTATATTTATCAGCCAGCTTTGTTATATACTTGTACAGGCCATAATGTTCTTTAAAAGTTGTATTAGGAATCAAACGCCCGTTGGCTAATGATTCCTTAATTATCAACTGACTGTTGGTATTGAGCAGGATTTCCTTCAGTTCTAAAATTGACTGCTCCATAATATTGTAAGTGCTCTGAAATGAGCTGAATATCGGTTCATTTTCTATCTCGATATCCACAGCCCTTTTCAACACTTCAACTTGATTTGCTCCGGTGGTTGTGAGCCCGATAATAATATTATAGTCTTTCTTGATTTGATGTAAGCGGTGTAATATGACTTTATTATCAAGCACCCCGGTATCTAAAGTGGCTGAATGTATCTGATATATCTTTAAATTAGGTAATAGTTTTCTTGAAAACTCCCATTGCTCATTTAGCTTTTCAAGCGAATGTTCCTTTATCTCATGCACCGTAGCATTTATATTAAAATCGGCCACGTAGTTAAGACCCCATTTGGTAGCAACACTAATATCTGGATCATTCTTTTGTCGCAGCCACTCTATTAAGAGTGATTCAGCCAAACCATAACCAGGTGAAGCATCGAAGAATCGAATACCGTGACTGTAAGCATGATCCAATATTCCGATACCATTTTTTCTGAACTCCGGCAGAGACACATCCACTCTTGGCTTTTCATGTCGGATGTTTATGTAGATCGGACGACCTATGGCTGCTGTTCCTAAACCGATATTTTCCATTTGTTTTTTATTCAAAATAAGGTGTTTGACCTTGTGCAATTTCAAACGCCCGTGTAAAATTATACAATATGCACATCTATTTTGCTGAGCCACACGCAGACGGAGCAGTTGAGCAAGACTTTTTAGACCAAATATTCAACAGGCAAAATGTTTGTAAGGTTTTTAAGATTACTCCGACTACATTGTAAAAAGGAAAGAATTCTATAAAAGGACGTTCGATTTATGCTCATTATAAGTGAATTATGGGTATGACTTTGCGTATGAGTGGCTGCTAATGCTTTATCGGTTTAGGTCGAAAAGTTCAATAAAAACTAATTATTTATCATAAAATGAAAAGAGTAGCAATCAACGGATTCGGTCGCATAGGACGATCTGCATTAAAAGTGATTTTCGATACTAATGACCTTGTGGTTGTTGGCATAAACGACTTAATGGAAATAGAGAACGCGGTATACCTTCTTAAATACGATAGTAACTATGGAAAATATGAAAAGAATGTCAGATTTGAAGGTGATACAATTTTTGTCGGGGAAAAAGCAATCAAGTATTCAAGTATTCGGGATATCGCTGGTTTGCCCTGGAAAGAGCTCGACATAGATGTGGTCATTGAAAGCACAGGGATATTTACCAGTCAGCAGGATGCAGAAAAACATATTGTAGCGGGTGCCAAATCGGTAGTGATTTCCGGCCCGACCAAAGATACGCCTACAGTTGTACACGGGGTAAATACCGAAACAGGGAAGGTATCGATTTTCTCATGTGCCAGTTGTACCACCAATAACATCAGTCCAATTATTGAAATTTTGGGTAGAAGACTTGGTATTAAAAAAGCCATTCTGAACACCATTCATGGTTATACAGCATCACAGTCCCTGGTGGATTCTCCGTCAAAAAAAGAACCGAGAATGGGTAGAGCAGCTGGATTCAATTTAGCACCTGCAGCTACTGGAGCTGCCTTAGCGACCACTAAAGTATTGCCTCAATACCAAGGAAAATTTGATGGCGTTGCCGTGAGAGTTCCCGTTCCTGTCGGCTCAATTTCAGATGTTACTTTCATTGCTGAACGATCAACAAGTATAGAAGAAATCAATCAGATACTAACCGAAGAATCCGCTACCAAGAGGTACGAAAAAGTGGTGACGGTAACACGTGAGCCAGTCGTTTCTACGGATATCATCGGGAGCACTTTCGCAGCAACAATAGATTTAGAGATGACCAGAGTTGTTGATGGAGATCTAGTGAAAATCATGGCTTGGTATGATAATGAGTGGGGCTTTACTAATCAAATGATCCGGCAAGTACAATCCTTGTTTGCGGGTAGTCAAACAAATTCTTAAGCGGCTGGAATGAAATCTGCAGGTCAATTAACCGATGGATTTTACTTAGATACTTCTCCCCTACCAGTGGCGGGAGAATCAAAATCTTTCTACATGGAAATTTTAAATAATGAAATTCGGCCATGGCACTTAGAAAGTTTGAGAACCGAAATAGTGCCACAGTACACGGACTTAAAAGGCAAGCCGTTATTGATTTTGTTTTTCTATTTGGGTTGTCCTGGCTGTACAGGAAGAGCTATCCCGTTCGCAAATAGAATGGTTTATGAACATGGGAATAAGATTAACATACTCGGTATCCATAGTAATTTTGAAGGCCCCGAATATAGTAATGATGATATTATTACAACATTAAAATCATTACATGTCAACTTCCCCTTTTTTAAGGACTCTGGCTTCGCCACTACATTCCATGATTACCAAGCCGCAGGAACGCCACATTGGATATTGGTGAACAAACACGGAAAGGTAATCCGTTCCATATTTGGTTCAGATCCTAACCGGGCTTTACTAAGGCTGGATTATGCCATTATTGAAGAGTTAAACAATAATCTCTAACTGAAATGGATAACAAATCGCGCTTTATTAGTTAGGAAAAATTGCCAAAATATCGGGTGAAAGCGGTAAGAGAATGAAAGTGATCACATATTAAATTGCACTATAGAGTTAATATCAATTTCAGAGCATACACATGAGAACAATAAATACTATCCAGGAATTTGACCAAACAATTGCGCACGGCAACATTGTGATTGTAGATTTTTATGCAGACTGGTGCGGACCCTGTCAAGCATTTTTACCTACACTGGATCGCCTTGCTAAGGATTTTGAAGGAAGGGCAGATGTGGTCAAAGTGAACGTTGATGATCAGCATGAGCTTGCCGCACGATTCGGGATACAAAGCATACCCTCATTGGTGTATTTCCAGAACCAAAAGGTGGTGGGAAAAACGACAGGAGTTCAGACCAAAGCGGAACTGGAAAAGAGAATTATTGCAATGGAAAGCAACAAAATTTAAGATGGCGATTTCAAAGTTTCCGTTACTGATTAGAAAATCAGGCTTGATGAAGAAATAAATGTAGTTTAAACTAAAAGAGATTGATTATGGAAAATTTAAAAAAAGCGTATGTAGCTGGCGGTTGTTTCTGGGGAATGGAAGATCTTTTCAGAAAGCGTCCAGGAGTAAAAGATACTGAAGTTGGCTATATCGGGGGGAAAAACGACAACCCTACCTATGGGAAACATCCCGGGCATGCCGAAGGGCTGGAAATTACCTACGATACTAATGAAACATCGTACAAGAAACTTCTAGATTATTTTTTCACTATTCATGATCCAAGTACGATAGACAGGCAAGGAAACGACAGAGGTTCCAGTTATCGTTCAGCATTGTTTATACAGAACGATGAGGAAAAAGGCGATGCGGAGGAAATTATCAAGATCGTGGATGAATCGGGACGGTGGCCAGGGAAAGTGGTAACTACACTTGAGCCTTTCACCAAATTCTGGCCTGCTGAAGATGAACATCAGGATTACCTAATAAAACGCCCAAACGGTTACACTTGTCATTTTGAGCGGTTCGGGACCTTCTTATAAGATTGCGAGCCATCGTCAAAACTTTAAAGATTTAGAAAATACATAAAGCAATAAAATATGATTTTAGTTACAGGTGCAACAGGTCAATTCGGGAGTCAGGCTATTGACCATTTATTAAGTAAGGGAATAAAAGCTTCGGAGATCTCTGCTCTGGTAAGAGATGAAGTTAAAGCAGAAACACTTAAAGTCAAAGGAATTGCGACCAGGATCGGTGATTACACGGATCACGGCTCTTTGGTGCGTGCGTTCAGGAATGTTGACAAGCTTTTGCTGGTTTCCAGTAATGACAGGCAAGCCATTGAGAATCGGACAACGCAACACATTAACGTGATTAAAGCTGCAAAAGAAGCCGGGGTAAAACATATAGTATATACCTCTTTCGTTAGAAAACCGGGATTTGAAGAATCGGCCATCGCTGCCTTTCAGAATTCACATGTGCAGTCCGAAGCTTTTTTAAAAGAGTCCGGTATCGGGTACACTATACTTCAAAACGGTATTTACATGGAAATGATCCCAATTTTTGCCGGAGATAACTTCTCGGGGACGGGAACTATCTTATTCCCGGCCGCTGGGGGAAGTGCAAGTTATGTACTTCGTACGGAACTGGGAGAGGCTGCTGCCCATGTATTGACCACGCAAGGACACGAGAACAAGACTTATACATTGACCAACTCCGTCTCCGAGTCGTTTTACGATATTGCTGCTGCGCTGTCTGGTGCTCTTGGACATGAAGTCAGTTATCAGCCACTTCCCAGCGATGAGTTCCAGTCGACCCTGAGGCAAAATGGAGTGCCCGACCCATATATTGCCATGTTTAGCATGTGGGCTTCGGCAGTAGCGCAGGGTGTAATGGATGTAAAAGATGATACGCTGACGCAATTTCTAGGCAGGACACCAACTACGGTAAAGCAATTCATCATTCAGACGTACTGTATAAAGCATTGGTGCCTTGGGGGAGCTTTCTATAAGAGACAAGCACATCACTAAAACTTAAAAGGTTATAAAATATACCAACATAAGAAAGAAAGCAGTCAATGATTTATCAGGGAAAGCAAAATGAGTATTTTGAAATACAAAATGTAGACTATAATAACTACAGAACTTACAGGCCAATCGTTAGTGGTGCTTTACAGCTTCTGTGGTTTTTATCCGATGGCAATAAACTGATAATAGACAGTATACCTCATACCTTTAATAGGAATGAGATTATCAGTCTATCACAACACCATCATGTGCAGTATGATGAGATCAATGCCATGACTATGCTGCGCTTCAATTCAGAATTCTACTGTGTACTAAACCACGACAGTGAAGTGGGCTGCAAAGGCATATTATACTACACTCCCGCTAAAATTCCTGTTGTGCTAATTGAGGGGCTTGAGCTAACTGTTATGAATGACGCTTGGGACGTAACGCACATGGAATTGGAAATGAAAGATAGTCTACAGCTTGAAATGCTTCAGATGCAACTGAAACGAATCCTGATACTGTGCACACGAATGTATAAGAAACAAGGCTCAATGGGTTATATTGATGATAACCAGCACGATTTAGTCCGCGAGTTCAATTTTCTAGTTGAAACGAACTTTAGAGAACATCATAGTGTGTCTCATTATGCAGGATTACTGAATAAATCACCCAAGACTATTACAAACACCTTTAAAAAAATTGGAGAGAAGTCTCCTCTTCAAGCGATACATGATCGTATTGTATTGGAATCAAAGCGGCTGCTGCATTACACAAAGAAAGATATTTCAGAAGTCGCTTACGAACTCGGTTTCGACAATGTCCAAGGGTTCAGTCGTTTTTTCAAAAAGCAAGTGGGAGTTTCGCCCACCGACTGGAGATTCCGCGTAATGTGACCACCTTTTTTCGCGGTAAACTGACCACCTGATTTCGCGCCAAACTGACCAGTGTTTTTCGCGGCAAATTGACCACCCTTTTTGATGATGTAATTGTATGTAGATCGGCTGCCTTGAAGCTGGATTTATAGGGCTACTTACGCCTTCATAAATCAACCTTCAATGGCCAATAAATCGATCCATATGAGCAAGCTTAGACATGTACTGAAGCTCTATTGTCAGGGGCAAAGTAAGCTACACATCAGCAGCACTACCGGGCTTTCACGTAATACCGTGAAGAAGTACCTGCACAACTTCACGGCCTTAAAAACTACCTGGGAAGATATCAGTAAGTTATCTGATAAGGAGCTGGATGAGTTGTTTAATAAAGAACCATCCTTGGCTATTGATGAGCGTATCGTAACCCTTCATGAGTTTTTAAAGCAGCAGGAAAAGCGTTTGCGGCAGCGGGGCTTTACACTCCTTCGATTATGGGAGAGCTACCATAGCCATCATCCGGAAGGATTTAAGATGACTGCCTTCTATAAGCATTACAACTTGTGGAAAAGACGCGTACATCCCAGTATGCACATGGAGCACAAGGCTGGTGATAAGATGTTCGTAGACTTTACCGGGGAGAAGCTTCATGTTGTTGATCCTGATACAGGTGAGCTAAAAGCAGTTGAGGTCTTTGTAGCCATCTTGGGAGCCAGCCAACTCACCTATGTAGAAGCTGTTGAGAGCCAGCGTGTAGATGATTTTATAAGCTGCTGCGAAAATGCACTTCATTACTTTGGTGGTACTCCTAATGCGATCGTTCCTGATAATCTAAAGTCTGCCGTAGTGCGCAGTAATCGTTATGAACCAAAGCTCAATGAAAACTTTGAAGCGTTCGCTGATTACTATGGCATGGTGGTTCTACCCACCAGGTCATATAAACCCAAAGACAAAGCACTGGTAGAGGGTGCTGTAAAGATTACTTACATCCGCATATTCGCTTCTCTTCCACACAAGCCTGCAGAGTCTATTGAAGAGCTCAATACCCGCATACGCTCATTACTAGAGACGCATAATCGCACCTCTTTTAAAGGTAGAAACTACTCTCGCCTTCAGCAGTTTGAAGAGATGGAGCAGACCCATCTACAACCTCTTGTTGAAAAGCGATTTGAGCTGCGTAGTTCTTCAGTAGCTACTGTGATGAAAAACGGACATGTATGCCTGGGGGCCGATAAGCATTACTACAGCGTTCCGTATGCCTATATCAGTAAAAAGGTAAAGGTGCTGTTTAGTAAATCCAAGGTCGAGATCTTCTATAAATACGAGCGCATCGCTGAGCATGGACGTGTACGAAGTGCTCATAACTACACAACAGACCCTACACACATGGCCACCCATCACCAGGTGCTAGCCGAGTGGAACCCAGACTTCTTTTTGAATCAAGCGCGTAGCATCGGTAAAGAAGTAGAATACTTTATAGCTCAGGTACTCAACAAGAAGCCGCATCCCGAGCAGGCCTATAAGTCATGTCAGGGCATTCTGTCTTTTGCTAAGCGTGTTGGGCACCAGCGACTCATTAAGGCTTGTCAGCGGGCCCATGCCTATGGTCTGTATCACTTCAGGGCCATTGAAGATATTCTAAACAGAGGACTTGATGTCTATGATTTAGAAGAAGATAAACAGCTTCCTATGCCTCGTCACGATAACATCCGCGGCACCAATTATTACCAATAACACCATGTCAAATCTTTAAACAATAATACAATGAATGAACACACAATGGAGAAAATGAAAACCATGAAGCTGCACGGAATGGTCCGCGCCTTTCAGACAAGCCTTTTGTCCGACACCGCCCAAGGCTATACAGCTGATGAGTTACTATCTATGCTGGTAGACTCTGAGTGGGATGAACGCTACAATCGAAAATTAAACCGGAACGTGAAGAATGCACGATTCCGTTACAAGGCTGCCGTTGAGCAAATCAACTTTGAGACGCCTAGAGAACTCAATAAGAACTTCATCCTCAGACTGGCCGACTGTGCGTTTATAGATAAGAAAGAGAATGTTCTTATTACTGGCAGCACCGGTATCGGTAAGAGTTATATAGCCTCTGCCTTGGGGCACCAAGCTTGTTCTCTGGGATATAAAGTACTGTATGAACATACAGCTAAACTTTTTGCCAGGCTTAAGATGGGCAAGGCCGATGGTACTTACTTGAAGGAGATCACCAAAATGGAAAAGCAGGATTTACTAATCATTGACGACTTCGGTATCCAACCCCTAGATCAACAGAGCAGAACAATCCTCATGGAGATTATTGAAGACCGCCATGGCAAGCACTCTACCATATTCACATCACAGGTGCCGGTAGCGCTTTGGCATGAAGTGATTGGGGAACAAACAATAGCTGATGCTATCTTGGATCGGATAATCCATGACGCGCACAGGTTAGAATTAAAGGGTGAATCAATGCGTAAGAAAAAGGCTATCTTAACAGAAGAAAACACAGAAAACGTAAACTAAAAATAGGGCCATCAGCAACCGAAAAAACCATACCGTTACAGCATCAAATTGTGAGTTAACTTTTGGTGGTCAGTTTGCCGCGAAAAACACTGGTCAGTTTGCGCGGAATTTCCATTCAGGGTGTCTACATTAACTTTTAATAAACTCATTAACTCAAATTCAATTGGATAGGTTGTTTTAGATTCCCAGAATTTAATTGCCTCATCACCAAAAATGTATATCATCTTAATGAAGGTATAGTATTCATCCTTTTTAGCAGTATTATAGCTAGGATAAACTATCCAATCATCGACAGGCTTGATTTTTAGCTTTGCCAAATATCTTTGAAAATTAAAAACTGTATCCACTGGTCCTATTTCCAGCTTACTTCTAACAGGGGTACAGTATGAATCAATATTATACTCTCTAGCATACTTATACCTAAAAGAAAAATTATTTAGTGTGTACTGAAAAAAAGCAGGCTGAAAAGGGTAGTCCGTATTACAGAGTATGTTAATATCCAAAATCCCCTTAGCAATATATTTGAAAGAGAAAATCTGGATATCAGCCAATTGTCTGAGATAAATATTTTTATCCCCTCCTTTTATCGGCTTTGTGTAAAGATCAATCAAATTATAATGCGCAACCTCAATTAGTTGATTCCAACGCTTAGCTTTGCAGTATTCATTGATATCTACAGAATCTGGTAAATAATAAGGGTTAGTTTCAAGTTGTTTAAAAAAATGATAGGCAAACAATACTCGTGTACGTTGAGGGTTCGGACTTCGATCAATAATCTCAGCCAATTCCAAAGGAGTGATTTTGTTTCCAATCATCAATTTATCGAGATGACCTAACACTCCTAAGATATTTGATTGGGTCTCCAAACTTTCAGGCTTCCTTGCTAGGTTATACAGATAATTGACAGTCCTATCAACAATACTCTGGCTATCTAAAGGTGTCGAAATATATAGAGTCAAGATGGCCTTCCTCTGAGCAACCAGATAGGTTTCGGCAACATTACGTATAGAATCATTGGTATTAAGCAATTCCCGAATTTCTGAATTTGACAGGGTGTCCAACCAACTTAAAGTGGTCTTGGCTATTCGAATCCTAAAGTCACTCCAACTATCTTTGAAGATAACAGTATCTTCAATCACAGGTTCATCATTATACCGCTGTAATGTTGCAACTAATT
>LNEN01000320.1 GCA_001464155.1 Cytophagales bacterium Ga0077538
CGTTTTCTCCTACTGTTCCTTCATGAGGCGTATCTTCAACCCCATTAGGCTTGGAAAAAATCTCATAAACTTGGCTTAAAAAAACCGTAACTGATTTTGGTAATTCAGCAACACTGCAACTTTCCAGAAGTCGCGCAGCCCAACCTGTTCCTTTATTGCTCTTTAAAGCTGATTCCACTAGCTTTTTTAAATCCTGATCATTTGGCCTTTCAATAGGAATTTCAAAAGATCCGTTATCGCCTGATTTTCTGAGATCTTCAAGAAATTTCCATAGGCGATCCACTTGAACTTCGTTCGCAATCAATGCTTCAAACCCTTTATGAGGGTGCTCAAAATTGATGTCAAATGAATCAATAAGCTGTTGCTTTTTCTCAGGCTTTCGTTCAATTATAAAATCATAATAGGAAAATGTCTTGAGGCCAAGAGTTTTAAAAAAAGTACCAAACTTTGACATGCTACTTTCACTCTCTGCATCAAAGAAGACAACACCAGATATATCTAAGGGTTGAAGCTTGGGATCATTTTCTTCCATTACTCTTGCCACAACAGGAAGTGCATGAAACTCAGTTAAACCTTCCACAACAATCACTCCCTTACCAAGCATGCATTCAGTCAAGCCACGGCGCGCGTAGCGCTGAAAGTCTTTACTTTTAAGTCCGCTTGCATCTGAAATTTTCATTGAAAAAACTCTTCCATCCGGTTTACGAGAGAGCAGCAATGTCTGACTTGGTTCGAATCGTTCAATAACGAAAGGGGAATGTGATGTTACAAACGCCTGTGTTGTGTTATTTAATAAGTAATCGGCAATTCGCCGCTGGGTGTGTGGTGGAAGCGCAATTTCTGGTTCTTCCATTGCGAATATAACTGAATTTGGTTTCAACTCTGCAATAAAGGACAGCAGCGCCAAAACAAGCACGTTTAACGTACCAGTCCCAACTTGCTGAAAAGGTACTGGCGTTTGGTCTTTCGACATCGATAAGAAGAATGCCATTGTCTTCCGCAAGTGTTCTCTCGTGAGTTGCGATACGTGTAACTTAGTTGCTCTTCCATCTACATCAGAAGATATGTACTTACCAAGCCTTTCTTCAATTGACTGAAGCACTGGATCCAAGTGAGATGCATCTTTTTCGATATCTAGATTACGAAGACGGTCAATTGCTTTTTCCCAAAGGCCTGTACGCGACCCTTCTAACCTGAGGATGATGTCCAGTAACGATCCACGTTCCAGACTCAAGGCACGAGAACCGGTACGTAGGGTTCTCAAATACAAGAATCCAAACATTCGTTTCACAGCTTTGCTTACCTTATCAAGCTCTCCTAGCTCTGCCGAGGGGCTATGTGAATAGTAGGTCTGCGCCTCGAATTCATCCTCTTCTACATTGTATGTGCCCAACGTTTCCAAGCGCAGACAGCTCACCACTTTGGTAGGATTTGCATCCTCTGCCTCGCCAGCAACTAAAAGACGCTTTTCCTCAGTGTTCCAGAATTCAATGTGTTGCCCACATCGATTCTCAACTTCCTCACTAAGGCATGTTAGTACCACCTCTATCCGAATTGGATTTGTCTTAAAATCTTCACCGTCAACATTACTCTCGATTCTGTACTGAGCATTGTAAAAATCGAATTCTTCAATCGGTGGGAATCGGGATATCCGATCAGGGCCGAGTACGAGATCAATAGCCTCACAGATAGTACTCTTACCAACATTATTGGGGCCGACTAAAAGGCAGTGACCGTCGAACAGAAATTCAGCGTTTTTTATACTTCGGAAGTTATTAATCATAAGATTTACAATTTTCACACATGTTCTCCATGCTATGGACTAGCCAAACTTACCACCTCAGCCGAATACATAATTTATATCTAATTCTTAGCTCATTGAACGGTTTAACCAATGGAATCAAATGTAATTTTGTTCAACTTGCGATTCCCCGTGGTCTTGCCACGGGGAGCATTATAGTTTGTGTTCTTGAAGTCAGCGTAGCGCGCCGTTTTTGGTTTTCTGCGCCGAAATACCCCGCGGTCTTGCCGCGGGGATAGGTGCAGGGCGCGCGGAGCAAATTTATTGCCTGCTTCGGGTCGTAAGCAAAACCACAACCACAACAGTTCAGCGAGCATCCGACAGCAAATAGTTAATAACACCTTATTTGTTGTTATCCGGTTTTGGATCCATTTTTCCTACTAATCAAGCAGCCAATTCACTAGCAATCATTTCAGCCTGCTTTAATACCATTTCAGTCGCCAGTAATTGCATATCAGGCGAATAGCCGAATTGCCCCAGCATGCGTTTCACGATCACCTTCAGCTTGGTCTCGAACTTTCTTTGATATACTCGAAAAATATCCAAATCATACCCAAACGGCATATGATCTGATCATCTATTCTAGAGAAGTTATTTGTCCCGAATGGATTGGATGGACAATCCCTATTTGAAAATCTTTTTGCAAACTACGCAACCAGGTCTTCACTATTTGATCTTTTCTATGGATTGAAATAGTCGTATCTTCACACTACTACTCTGCTATTTACAAACTTATTCCGTGTTGATCCAAGCACTATTTATCAGCTGCCGATTTTCCGGGTGCAAATCATCATTCGCAACTTTGCCCAACCTCATTTCCATAGCAGCAATTGCTGTTTTTAGTAAAATTTTAGCATGCTCTCTACTACCAGTTTTATCGCCATCAAGTGCTGGTTGTAATAGCCAATCGCTCATTACAGATGTATTCGTAACTATTTGTCCAGCAGAGTTAACTAAAGTTGCCGTAAATTCTTGCCGCATACGACGTCCTTGATCATTTTGCCAACGTAGCATTGCTGTGAATAATGCTTCACCTTGCAGGCCATTAATGCTTGCTAAAAGGCCATCAAACTGCAATTTCTTAGCTTCTTGAACGAGAAAGCGAAAGAAAGCTGTTTCAAAATCCATCATTGAAGCTTTTATAGTATAGTTGGCATATTCGTGCTCAAATGTCACCTTCAAATAGGTAGCTCTAAATCCCAATCTTTCTCGTAATTCATCCGGGAACTTAAGTTGAAACACTGCACCTTTGTGGGTTTCTTCAACTACTTCAATACCGAGTTGGTTACACATGCCAAATACAAAGGCTTTTACATGATTCCGATTGAGTTTGAATTCACCCTTAGTTTCTTCAGGATTGAAACCACTAATATGTTCAAAGAGTTCGCGTTGCTTAGCTACGGATTCACGTGCCTTTTCAAGTGCTTCATTGATACGTTCTTCAGTTCGTTCAATGCCTATATCCGTCGCGGATTCCAGAATGTTTTCCACATCTAAAAAGTCGGCCATCTCACCCATAATTTCGTCTTCCAATCCTGGGAGATATTCTCCACCCAGCACAGCCATATCTCGTACTACTTGACCAATCCTGAGGTAGAGCATCTGGATAATATCGGCATCCAAAGTTTGCGGTGTATGCATGTTGAATACTATCACCTTGCGCTTTTGACCGTAGCGGTATAAACGCCCGACGCGCTGTACCAACCGCATTGGGTTCCACGGAAGATCAAAATTTACCATAATGTGGCAGTTTCGCTGTAGATTAATCCCTTCACCGCCAGCTTCGGTTGAAACAAGAAACTGACCAGATTCCTCGAAATAACCAATAGATACAGCCCGTTGTTCATGGCTCATGCTGCCGTGAATCAATGCAACGGAACTTTCACCAAAACGATCTCTTAAAGCACTTGCAATATACTCCTGAGTAGCTCGATACTCGCTGAAGATTAGAATTTTCTCTGTAGAGTTAGCATTCAATACTTGCTCGACCAACCCATCCACAAAGGAGTGAATTTTTCGATCAACTGCTAACAGGTTTCTCGCCAGAGAAATTATCTGTTCCAACAATGTAATTTCACCTGAGAAAAATTCTTTTGGAGAACTTTCAAAAACTTCTTCCCATTCACCGTAGTAACGCTCGTCTTCTGGTTCTTCTGACTGAGTCTGCATCTGCATGAATTCGTTCTCTGCCTTTAGACGCAGCATACGCCGAACAAGCGCTGCTTCAATAGCGGCAATGCTTGATGCGGTGAGTTTACGGTATACAGTCATTACAAACCCGATCGCTCGACCAGTAGTGCCAGCAGTTGCCTTTCCTGCAGCATAGCCTCGTTTGAGATATTTTTGCAGTGCCTGATCAAATGCCTGTTCTTCAGTACCTATCTGAACGGTGATGGCTTTGGTAATCTTGCCACTAAATATAAAATTCCCTTCCGCGTCTGTCACATCAGCCTTATTATTGCGAATGACCAAATTGGTTAAAATAGAAGGGTCTAAGGAAAGCCACTGAATACGCTCACGCCATTCTGGACGAATTAACTCTAATAGTGTCTGAAACTTGTCCTGCTTCCCCTGATGTGGCGTAGCAGAAAGAAGCAGCATAGAATCAGTTAGTGTACGAAGTTTCTTGGCAAGCTGGAATCGATCACTGGACTCAAACTTCATTCCATATTGTGATCGACTTAATCGATGCGCCTCATCAAACACGATAACATCCCATTGACCAGATTGCATTAATTTATTCAGATGATCTTCTTGCTTGAGCTTGTCAAGCGATCCTATTACATGATCATATAGCCTCCATTCACGTTCTTCATTGATGAAGAAATCTTCACCATAAATACGAAAGTCAGATAGTGCAAACTTGTGGTGCATTTCCTCCTTCCATTGTTTGACTAAGCCTGCAGGTGTAATCAACAATACTCTCTTGAAATTACCTCGCTGCTTAAGTGCAGACAAAAGCATTCCAACTTCAATAGTCTTGCCCAAACCTACATCATCTGCAATCAGCCAATTCAGATTTCCAGATTTTAAGATGTGATGTACAAGATGAATCTGGTGAGGCAGGGGGTCGATGTTTAACCGCGACAATGCGCCTGTATTTTCGTGCCATGTTTCGATGGCATATGCCAAAGCTCGGAGTCTGAAGTGTTCTGCATGGCCAGAGTTACCGAGTTGTCCCAACAGAAAACGCTGTTGTGCACCACGAACGTATCGTAAGTTCTCATAGGGAAACCAGACGCGCTCACCGGTATCTGGGAACTCAATAAGGTGTTGGCACCGCCCACCCATTTGGCGTGTTTCAACCACTTCCCCTACTCCGAGAGAATCCCTGGTTCGTGATCTCGGTAAGTCTTGCACTGAGGCGCCAAGTCCGAAACCAGAGGTAAGCTTCTCTGGTGTAATCCATTCAAGATTTTTCTTATCAAGCCACTGCACGGAAACATTTATGATACCTTCGTTTTCCTCCTGACTTACAACTTCTCCCCGTATCTGATCATTTCCTTTTTGTTTGACCAAACATCCTTCGACTGGTATCAACATTAATCTTTCCTATCTTCTGGTTCATTCGACAGACTGCCTTCTTCCTCATATGATTCGTGTCCATGACGAGCATTAAGCAATACTAACTGGCCATCCCAACTATTTGTTGGGTAACGTTCTGCTTGTGGATCTATATATATTCCTAGGTGGTGGAGTTCTCTAGTTTGCTCTAAGTCAGTTACAAATTCATTTTCATCGGCCTGGTAGTCGTCGAAGATTATCCAACCATCATGATCTGCAAGATCGTCATTTGCTCCTACACGATACAAAGCATACATATAAAATCCCCTGAAACTATGTTGTAAGCTGATCGAATTTATCCAGCGCTCTAAGCATTGGTTGAGAAGTGCTTCTACCTCTTCAATTTGAGGATAACTATTAAAGCTGCGAATAATTTTTAATGCTGTAGGCCAACTAATTAATGAATATAAATGACAGATTTCACCGAACTTATTCAAGGCAGACCAAAACTCTGGTCGTTCATACCACATCTGGCGCAATTCTTCAGCCAATATCAGCTCTTTCTGGGTCATGCCTGACTCAATTGCCCGCCGCATAGCCATCTGTGAGGAGGACCACCAATATCGATTAAATATAGTGGCAAGTAACTGGATGCCATTTCTGTCCCAATCAAACTCTTCGCCAATCTTAAGGGCGATTTGTAATGCTCTCTCAGCACGAGTCAGTCGATCTGGTAAGCCAGAGAGTTCCTGCTTTGTTGGTAGAGATTCGATTGCAACAGAGGGGGGAAGGCGTCCTTCCCAAATATCTTCCTCATTTGCTGCATCCGCAATATCTGGAGTTAACCATTCGTCTTCGTCCGGTGTAACAGGAAAACCTTCTGCATTTGGTTCAACGAGAAAGTCTGGCAAGGTTATCTGCGGAAGAACAGGTTCATCATTAGTGAACACATCCGAGCTGGATAATAACTCGTCCAATCCGTTGTGCATAATTGATGTGCGATCATCAATTGAAAACACATGTATCCCTGCTGTATCAATTGTGTTGTGAATTTCTGGATTAACGCAGGAATCTCTATGAGTAGATGCCTGCTTTGATGCAGCTCTATTATTAGGGGCAGGGGCAATGAAATTAGCTGAGTTGGGGTCGTTCTGATGTTTCTGAATCTCTATTTCTAGCTCATCATACACTCGATGAGATGATTTCCTCTGATGAATCTGATTCAGGTATTCAGCATCTTCACTGCTAAAAGATTTTATGAGGCCTTTGCAAAACTCTGTTTCTAAAATCCGGGCCCCAAATACTTTTATATTCTTGATCAATTTATGCATTATTAACCCGCATTAATCCAAAGGCTCTAGACTAGAAGCACATAATGTGCTGAGCTATTAAGATGTTAAGAAACAGTAAATAAAGAGATTATTACTTCAAAACAATAATTAAATACTTTTGTATTGCTATTACTGCAAACAAAACGACCTTACTATTAGAGAGAAATCGTAACACGATTAATCGTTTGTCAATGCTGAAATGAATATGGCGTGCTAAAAGTGTATTAATCGTCTAACTACCTTGCCCGCTGCCATTGCCACGGAAGCACTTGCTCAGCTTCAAGTAAATTCCACAACCCTACTCTATTTTGCTTAGCCTGTTTTTCCAAAACATACAGATTTTGATCATCGGCCTATTTCCGATATACCCAGGCTGTACCAAGCTGTACCATTTCCGCATTCACACACAATAAATATCAACCACATAAACATGTCCAGTTGCACACTCATAGCGTTCTATATCCAGCACTTTTACGATTACTGTTTTTCCATAAACAAGCCGGGGTAATTCCTGTTTTGCAAATGTTCCATAAGATTGTGTAGATTCTTGTGTGTCTATCTCAGCCTGTGGTATTTTGATTTTTGCTTTCGATCATCAAGTATCGTTAACGTGTCTCCGTCAGATACACCCACGACGCGCTCAATGTGTTCCTGAGCCGTTACTGATAACGGCGGAAGTACGAGGCATGGTATGACTAGAAGTAAAGCGGTTCTGGAATTTACGATAAATACCAAATTTTCTATTTGGTGTTTACATTTGCCTACCATCGCGCTTTAAAGATACTTCACGCCAACTAGAAAGTGCTAATTTCAGAGAAAACTGATTTACCTCATGAGAATCATCAGCTACAGTGATTTACATCTTGAATTTCAATCTGGTTGGGCAATACCGGCAAATATTCATGCCGATCTTATGATCCTGGCTGGCGATATCATCACGTTCAAAGACTACAGTCCTCTTGCAAAATTCTTGGTGAATTGGAATAAACCGGTTCTTTATATTGCTGGTAATCATGAATACTACACACGAACGCCATGGGATAAGGAGGAAATCGCGTTCAAGCAATGGCTTGCTGCCAATCATCCCAATGTTACTTTGTTGTGTGATGAGGCCATCAGTATAGACGGCGTTCATTTCTTTGGCGGTACCATGTGGACGGATTTTAATGGTGGCGACATGCAAGCCATGGAGATAGCTGGTTATCAATTGAATGATTTCAGAATGATAAAAAATCCAGATTTTTCACCATTTGTACCCAGTGACACACTTAAATTACATGAACGTTTCGTAAAAAAATTGCTGCAATGGTTTGAAACTGACTTATTGGGACCACGTGTTGTGATCAGTCACCATGTTCCAGTGATTAAACCGTGTACAAAATTCCCCAACAGTCCTTTAACACCTGCCTTCAATTCGTTGGACATGCTGGATGTCATCAAAAAGTACCAATCGGCTCTTTGGGTTTATGGGCATACGCACGAATGTGACGATCATCAAATCGGTAAAACACGGATCATCTCAAACCAGCTAGGTTATCCCAATCGAGAGGGTGGTTTTGAGTGTGCGGATTTTGATGAATACGGGAAGCTTGTCGAAGTTTTATAACATGCTGAATCGCTTTGGACATGATTGGATTCTTATAATGGTTGGTAAAATAACTGATTCTTGGATTCATTTATTCCTCTTCATGCCAATATTTTTGTCAAAATGATGGTTTAGTGAATCGAGTATAAAATCTGGTATAGGTCAGCGCATATCATAAGATTTTTCATCTGCGCATTCTTTTTGAATTGACCTTGTGCAAATTTTACCAATCAAATTTTCAACGTTCTTTTATTCTTAAGCGCATCTATCAGAGATAATGTAGCTTTCTCCCCATCGTACGTAATAGCTACATCTTTGCCAGCCACAGGTTTGCCATCAACAGCATTTAATTGATGCACAATATATTCCTTATTGACCTGCTGATAAAAAACAGCATTTTCTTTATCAATATGAATAATTTGCCCTTCATACTGATTCTTGTCGACAGGAGTTTTAGCTAAATAAATGTTGTAGACACCCGGCTTGATACCTTCATCAACCTTCTTGATAGTGCCAAACGTTTCCCATTCATTATTATTTTGAGTTTGTAGAATCTTTTGGCCATTCATTACGATCATTCGTAGCTTTGCGGGTGTTGTCATTTCAAATTAGTTGTAGGTAGGATTGATAGCAAGTCTAAATTATCCCGCTTCCTGTTGTCCGGCAATTTCATCCAGTATTTTAATAAGATCGAAAGACTCTGATCTTTCCATGCCGTGCAAAAAGGCAATCAATTGCAGTGCGCCGCTCCCCTTGGCTGAGAAGCTGCCATCTTGAAGCGCTTTGATGGTGAACTGAACGATATTGGAACAATTTCTGCCTTGCTCAAAATAATCACTAATCTTGGTTTTTAGTAACTCTTTATTATCGCTAGACAGATCACGCATTAAATCCTGTGGCTTGCGTTTGTCTTTTTTAATCAGATTGTAAATAGAGTCCAGCAACGAAATCGGCGCGGTTTGTTTTTGATCGTTGATATTAGCTGGAGTGGTATTTGATTTGCCTTCAGCATTGGATCCTTGATCATCCGCAGAATTAGAAGGGGGCGTTTTTTTAAGCTTTAAGAATTTACTGAATTGGTATACGTCCAATCGTGATATTTCTTCTTGTGTACTAAGTGCCAGCCAAGTAATTACTTCCTCTTTATTGGCTTTATGCAGCCTCGTTAAATCGTATAGTGCTGTGACATCGGTGCAACGACCTGTCCGGTATACATCTGCGAGTGGATCGGGTAGATCAAGAAGTGCAGCGTGCATGGTGATATAGGGATTGGTTTTGCCGATGAGTCTTGCAATTTCGGACTTGGTTTTACCACCCGCCAGTTGCCGTCCAATAAAGTCAGCAATCTCTCGGGAGGTTAAATCATCTCTTTGCAGATTCTCGATTACCTGATCCGCTTCACTGTAATCGGTATCAATGAATGCAGGAATCTTGGTTAATCCGGCATTAATGCTGGCGCGATAGCGTCTCGCGCCATGATTAATAATATAAGTTCCCGGTTTATCCGGATTGGGGCGAACCGATATCGGTGATTTTACTCCGCGTAATTTAATTGTCTCCGTTAATTCTCTTAACGTTTCCTGATTAAATTCCTTCCTGGGTTGATGAATATCTTCGCTGATCAGCGTGATGTCAATTTCTGTTGCGCCTATTGGTGCAACAAGCCCTTTTTTATTTTCCTTTTTTCTTCCTGTCATTTTAATCGCGGGCTTAACTGATGTTCGTTATACTGGGCAAAAATATTTATTTGGATTAAATAATTCTACCATTTTATGATTAGAAAGATAAAAACTATGGATGCAGTCATCAACAAATAAAACCGCGCAAAAAAGTTGTTTTTGCACTTTTGTATTTTTGTTCTTCTTGTTCAGTTTATTATTGAACGCGTAATCTCTCAGTTACTCATCTATCCTCGATTCATATCATTCTAAGGTAGCTATTAATATTAAGTATATTGATACAAATCAAGGATGTAATTATTTTAAAGTTTGATTTATATTTTAAGCCTATTATTAATAATTATCCATAAACTATGTATATAACGAAACTATTATTTAGCCCTCCATTGAATTAATGAATTTGTGTTTTTATTTTGGATTAAAATAGCAGCAATAC
>LNEN01000321.1 GCA_001464155.1 Cytophagales bacterium Ga0077538
CTGATTACTTGATTCGGTCACGCTATTGTTATCTTCATGGAAAGTCATAGCAGCAGCCCTCTTTTATGAGTTGATGAACTTTCATAATGCAATATATGTCCATGTTGAATCGGTACGGTAGAGCACATTGGTGCTCCGGGAAAAAAATCCCAACCGATCAGGGTTGGGATTTCAAATGGCGGCGGGAATCGAACCTTCAGTCATTTCTGTTAAATCAATCATATAGTATTTACTTGTGTTATTTTTGTGGCAATTAAAAATTTTTATGAACTTTGCGAACATTTAAAAAGCTACAGTTTAATTAAACATAATCAAAAATTGGATAAAGGATTGCATTCAAAAAGAGCTCGATAAAATAATCTCTGAATTCCAGGAGAATCAACAAACTCATTTCTTCCATGAGAAATTTTTGAATTAAGCAAAATTAGAATTTCATTTTCTTTTAGCTTGTGCGTTATAGAAAATTGTTGATTAAACAACATTCCCTCGAGAGTCATTTTTGCTTCTTCTAGAAATGGAACATTATCGACATTCCATCTACATGTATTATCCATAGAAAACCTAGTAACAATCTCATCATCAACAAAGGCGAATACCGGACCAGTATAGCTCTCTCCGGTCTCAATAGAAATTCTTGTAAGCGCACAGTCATCCAATAATGCCAGCGCGCAATTTTTTTTCAGATTTAGTATAGTTAAAAAAGCTGCAGTAGAGTTGAATAAAATAGATTCACCACCGATTATGGCAGGTCGAGCACAAGCAATGATTGATGTTTTTATTTTTCCAATTTTCTGAAGAGTTCCATCGACATGTACCGCCTGTGCTAACCGTGAAGTAAAACCTTGATGTGAGTGCGTAGAGAATTCAATTGCACTGATTTTATTAATTCCTGGTAAGAAAAAATAAGGATTTTCATTACCATAATGGTCTGGAATTACTGGTTCTCCAAGTTCAAAGGCATGGAATATAGCTCTCAAGTTTTCGGGATTTCCTTCAAAAATATTTGGTTTGATAAGGCAGAATCCATAAGTAAACAGATATTTTCTTAAAACAACTTTCCCGCATTCTGGGAAATTTAGCCCAGTTAGAGGAGCAATTCTCGAATAATCAGAATTTGCAATTTCTTCACGAGCCAGTATTTTCAATGTATCTGTAATTTTCATACTGCTCACTTCAGAGCTTCAGCAGTGAGTGCTTTTGTAGCTATAGCGAGAGATTTAATAAGCCATTTGTCGTATTTATCTTTAAATGCATCTTCACTTTTTGAAGTGATTGCTAAAACCCCAACTCTTCCAGGCAAGCAGATTAGCAACATAGAATTGTAGTAGGAACCAAGATCATTTAATTGTTTATGAAGTACTTTGCCACTTTCTAAGCATTTCCAAACCTGAGATGGATTTCCACGTGCCTTTATCCAACTACTACCGTATCTTCCTTTTGATTTAGATGTGTCAGCGGGGTATTTGGCAAAAGAGGTGAGAATCTCGACTGAATTTTCCTCAAATCTACAAATTCCTTTTAGATAAAGCTTTGCAGTAAAGTTTTTTCCAGCAAACAGATAATCACACAAGTCGACAATAGTCTTTGTGATATCAAAAAGTGCTTCTTCCTGATTTTCAGTGAGGTTAAGTGTAGTAAAGGTGATGTTTGTATCCCTAGATGATTCAAAAACTGTTGAGTTGTTAAGAACATATTTTATAAGGCTCTGATAATTAGAATCAATATCAGATTGACTGGGTATATATTTAGATACGTTGTTAATAAAATCATTATCATCATCATTCGCCCTCGGGCTTTCCATTAAATCAAAAAGCGCAACTTCGGCAGCGAGTCGTTCGGCAAGATTTGTAAGACGAATATGTTGTGCATGAAGGTACAAAGTTTCTTGCGTATCAGGGATTAAACGAAGCGTGACTGAAACAATTACTACAGTAAAAATATATGCGCCCCAAATTATGTAGTTTAATATTTGTTCAGTTTCGGAAGAAATTATGAAGAATCCTAAAGCTGCTCCAATTGCTAATAAGACAACTTCAAGTACCTGAAGCCATTTCCTTAATTTAGTAGGATTTCCTTTTTCATGAGAATCTATAAATTTTAAAAGAAAATTACGATAACGCTCAAGCACTCCCTTTCCTTCTGGAAGTATGAATTCGCTGGCATTTGATGCGGATCCAAGAATTTCTTGTATCACATGATTTTTTCTTTTCATTGAGCTTGCCTTCATAAGAATAATTTTGCCATTATCTTCTATACTCTTTTTTTAACACGTCTGCATAATATAGGTTGGCCAAAAGAATTTAAGAGCATAAAGTATATATTCTATTACTGTGGAATCCATCGACCATAAGTTTTTATGATCTGTCCCCAGTCTTTATGCCCCATTTGCTGGGCAACCCAAAGCGGATTTTCACCTCTTGAAAGTAATGTGGATGCGAAAGTATGGCGGGTCTGGTAAGGATTGCGGTATTCAATGCCAGCTCTTTTCAGTGCCGGAGCCCAAACATTTTTACGTATAGGCTGATCTATGTGGTTACTGAAAAGACGTCACCTGAATACCATTGGATTCATGATCGTTGGCGCAAGATTGCACAGACTGCCGGAGCCGGAATCGGAATCATTATCCAACAACCTGATATAGATTCATTCAGCATATTTGACATCACGCTAGCCGGTGTGTTTGAATGCTGTTTCGTATATCAAAGGCGGAGTGATTCAAACATGTCAAATCGTGGCGGGAAAAGAGAAAATGCAGGCAGGCCGCGCGGCC
>LNEN01000322.1 GCA_001464155.1 Cytophagales bacterium Ga0077538
GCAGGTAAGAGTACACTGCTGCATATCCTCGGAACACTGGATAAACCTGATTCAGGAAAATTGGAGATGAATGGGGAAAATGTTTTTACAAAGAATCCTGCCGAGCTTTCCGCCTTTAGAAACAGATCCATCGGATTCATTTTTCAGTTTCATAACCTACTTCCAGAGTTCTCTGCGATTGAGAATGTGATGATGCCGGGACTTATTCGGAAGCTGGATGAGAAGCGTGTTAGAAAAAAAGCAGAGGAACTGTTGACCTTGCTTGGTTTGTCTTCAAGGATGGAGCACAAACCCTCTGAATTATCGGGGGGGGAGCAACAAAGAGCTTCGGTGGCAAGGGCTTTGATTAATTCTCCCACCATTATTTTGGCAGATGAACCCAGCGGAAATCTTGACTCTAAAACTGCTTTAGAATTACATCAGCTTTTCTTTCAGTTAAGAAAAGAGCTGGATCAGACCTTTGTAATTGTTACACACAATGCGGAACTCGCTACCATGGCCGACAGACGAATAGAGCTGGCCGATGGTATGGTAAAGAGCTGATTAGATTCTGTGCTTCTTCGTGTATTTGATTTGAGCCTTTGCACCATGCTTGGTGTGCATATTCGTATTACCGTACGTGTGACACTGGTAAGATTCCAAACTGCATGACGATAAAGTGGCAAGAGCAGCGATGGCGAGGATGATTACTTTTTTCATGGGTCTTTGTTTTTGTTAAGACAAAGGTCACCCAATACTCCTCCGCTCACTTTTCGTTGAGTTGCTTTTCAGAAGCCGTGTAAGAGGAATTCACAATTCTTCATTTTTCGCCCGTTGATGAACATTAATCTCCATTTCATTGAACACTCTTACATGGAAATCTGATTGAATAGTGCGAAGGTCTAATTCCATCCAGAAAAGAATAGTTAGCACGTATCTTTTTAATTATCAATTAGTTACTATTAGATGAGTGTGAATTTAGGCTGGATAAAAGTCCATAAATCCCAAGATTCTTACACGGCCAAAGATTAAGTGGTCATCATCAGAATAAGCAACTTTTAAGATTTTCTGATCGATTTGAGGTAAAATCTGTCGGTGAATAACAAGGGATAAAGCCGTTGGTCGACTCCTAATGCACCAGAACTTCCTGATTGGTTTCTTCAACCTCCATTAATCCAGCTTCATTGATGCTGGTGAGTTGGACCGTCCTAAGTTCGTTGATCAGGATGGGATCATATTTAGCCACCACACGAATGTAGTTTTCGGTGAAGCCGTGCATCATTCCATTCTCCACATCATTCTCGAAGAGGACCGTTGATAGTGTACCGATATTCTCTTCGTAAAACTTTCTCCGCTTTTTATCTGAAAGGATGTGAAGCATCTTAGAGCGTTCGGCCCGTTTGTGGCTGGGAACACTTTCATTCATTTCTGCCGCCAGCGTGTTTTCGCGTTCGGAGTAGGTGAATACGTGGAGATAGGAGATGTTCAATTCATTCAGAAATTGGTAGGTTTCTTTGAAGTCTTCATCTGTTTCGCCTGGGAAGCCTACAATTACATCTACTCCAATACAGCAATGTGGCATCAGTTCTTTTATCTTCTCTACACGACTCACATATAACTCGCGCTGATAGCGCCTGCGCATCAGCTTAAGGATTTTATTGGAGCCTGATTGAAGGGGAATATGGAAGTGCGGCACAAATAGTTTTGAAGAAGCCACAAATTCAATGATCTCATCAGTTAGCAAATTGGGTTCGATAGATGAAATCCGAAAGCGATCGATTCCTGTCACTTCATCTAGCGCCATTGCGAGATCTGCAAAACGCTCTACGCGAATGCCATTCTGAATGCCAAAATCACCTGTGTTAACACCTGTTAATACAATCTCTCGCACTTCAGTTTGGGCAATTTCATTAGCCGTTTTAAGGATATTGGCAATACTATCACTGCGGCTGTTACCCCTTGCTAGCGGAATGGTACAGAAGGAACAAGAGTAATCACAACCATCCTGCACTTTTAAGAAGGTACGAGTACGATCATTGATAGAGTAGGAGGTGTTGAATTTATTGGCGGCTTCAATATCGGAAGCAAAGACTTCTGTCTGTGGTTTGCGTTGAAAGCCATCTAACAACTCCACCAATCTGAACTTCTCAGCAGCACCTAGCACGGCATCGACTCCGGGTATTTCACTGATCTCCTTTGGTTTTAGCTGCGCATAACAGCCGATGATAGCTACATAAGCATCTGGAGAAATGCTGCGGGCTTCACGGACAATTTTGTGGCATTTCTTATCCGCGTTCTCCGTTACTGAACACGTATTGATAATGAAGATATCTGGCTTATCTGTGAAATCCACCTTGGCATAGCCCTTTTGCTCGAACATACGGGAGATCGTGGAGGTCTCCGAGTAGTTAAGTTTGCAGCCAAGGGTATAAAAGGCGACTTTTTTCATCATCAAGTCGCAAAGATAAGGATGATTTGAAGATTTTTAGTGGTGGCTTTATTTCTCAAAGTGCCATTAAGTACGCTTCAATGTCCTTTAGTTTTTTATCCAGAACAGTGTTCATGTTTTCATACTCATTACGCGAAGCAAGTTTTGCCTGTACGCTGATGTAGAACTTTATCTTTGGTTCCGTTCCGGATGGACGAACCGATACTTTGGAACCATCCGCCAGGTAATACTGCAGCACATCTGATTTTGGAAAGTTCAAGGTAGCTTCCTTTCCTGTCTGGAGGTTTTTCTCCATTCCTGACTGATAATCGAGTGCGCGAAGGGTAGCGACACCATTTATCGTTTGAGGGGCTGCCTGACGAAACTTCGCCATCATGGCCTTGATTTCCTGTTCGCCTTGTTGTCCCTTTTTAGTGAGGGTTATTAAGCTCTCCTTATAGAAGCCGAATTCCACATACATATCGATCAGCCAATCATAAATTGTTTTCCCCTCCGCTTTGGCACTGGCGGCCATGGCTGCAAAAAAAGCGCAGGCAGAAACTGCATCTTTGTCGCGCACAAAATCACCCACCATGTAACCGTAGCTTTCTTCACCAGCAGCAATGAAGCGTTTTTTGCCCTCTTGCTGTTTCATTACTTCAGCGATGTATTTAAAGCCAGTGAGGGTGTTGAAGCATTCAACGTTGAGTGCTTTTGCCATGTCATCCACCAGCTCGCTGGTTACAATGGTTTTAGCGATGTAGGCATCTTTCGTAGAGGTTTGGTTTTTCAGAATAAACCACATCATTAAGCTGAAGGCTTGATTTCCATTCAGTAAGATGAATTTGTCGGCATTTACCTCAGTTCCTTTTTTAATAACCATTTCCATGGCAGAGCGCTCTTCCGGATTTGGAGATTGAACGGTAGGAAAATTTCCGTCCGGTGTAGCCTGCTCTTCCACAATCTGCACATTGGTAAAACCAATTTGCTTTAAGCACTCAGGCACCATGGTAATACCGGCTCCATGAATGTTGGTATAAACAATCGGCATAGCGTGGTGAGCTGCAATTGCTTTTTTATTGGGGATTAGTTTTTTCACTTCTTCGTAATACGCCTGCTCTACCTCTGTAGGTACAGAGTGGATAAGTGACTCGGCTGGCGAGAAACGAATTTGTTCGAAGGAAGTAACAGCATTTACTTCGTTGATGATATTTTTATCATGTGGAGGAACAACCTGGGCTCCATCATTCCAATACGCTTTATAGCCGTTGTATTCTTTTGGATTGTGTGATGCAGTGATCACCACTCCAGACTGACATTTTAAATAACGAATGGCAAAGGAAAGCAGGGGAGTAGGTCTCAGCTCATTAAAGAGAAATACCCTGATGTTATTAGCAGAAAAGATGTTAGCCGGTATGTGTGCAAAGTGCTTGCTATTGTTACGACTATCGTAGGCAATCGCCACTTGTATCGGTGTGTTAGGATACGTTTTGTTTAAATAATTAGCTAAGCCTTGCGTAGCCTTGCCAAGGGTATAAGGGTTCATGCAATTAGATCCTACCCCCATCACGCCACGGAGTCCTCCAGTACCAAATTCTAATTCTTTATAGAAACTATCGGTGAGTTCTTTCTCGTTTCTATTGTCAATCAAGCGTTGTATTTCCTTTTTAGAATCATCGTCAATTACCGAACTCGTAAGCCATTGATTGATTCTACTCTGGGTTTCTGCGGATAAAGCCATGTTGCTGATGAAGTCTTAATGAAAAAAGCTGAGACTGATGATAAGCCTCAGCGTCAATAAATTTAAATTTTAGTTTATAGATTTCCCCTTAATGCCTGCTCACGCTCAATGGCTTCAAACAAGGCTTTAAAATTTCCTTTACCGAAGGACTTGGCTCCTTTGCGCTGGATGATCTCAAAGAATAAGGTTGGTCTGTCTTGTACTGGTTTGGTAAAAATCTGAAGGAGATAGCCTTCTTCATCTCTGTCAATGAGAATATTTAACTCTTTTAAGGGCTTCAGATCTTCTTCAATTTTTCCTACGCGCTGAAGTACATCTTCGTAATACACTTCGGGTACTTGTAAGAATTCAACCCCTCTTCTTTTCAGTTCACTAACCGTGTGTACAATGTCGTGTGTGGCCACCGCCACATGTTGCACTCCAGGACCATTATAAAATTCCAGGTATTCATCAATCTGTGACTTCTTCTTGCCTTCGGCCGGTTCGTTGATTGGAAACTTGATATAGCCATTTCCATTCGAAACTACCTTCGACATCAGGGCACTGTATTCAGTTGAGATGTCTTTATCATCAAACGTGAGGAGCAGTTTAAAGCCCATTACATCTTCGTAGAACTTTACCCACTTGTTCATGGCTCCCAGCTCCACATTACCTACACAATGATCTACATATTGTAGTCCAATCGGTTCGAGTGGCGCAGTGCTCTTGCGGGGTTTGTAGCCAGGCAAAAAGCTTCCTGAATAATTTCTTCGCTCTACAAAAGTATGAAGGGTGTCTCCATAGGTTTTGATGGATGCGACCACGACTTCTCCATGTTCATCTTTGAGAACCTGCGGCTCACTGGCAGCAATAGCACCCCGAGAGGTAGTTTCCTTAAATGATTTACGGGCATCGTCTACCCACAAAGCCAATACTTTAACCCCATCTCCGTGTTTCTTCACATGATCAGCAATCTCAGAATCTTGCTTAAGCGTTGAAGTGAGTACAATTCTAATCTTATTCTGTTTCAGCACATAGGAGGCCCTGTCACGCACGCCTGTTTCCGGACCGGCATACGCAATGAGTTCAAAACCAAAAGCGTACTGATAGTAAAGAGCCGATTGCTTCGCATTTCCTACATAGAATTCGATGTAGTCTGTGCCGTTAATGGGGAGAAAGTCTTCGTTCATGATATAAGTCATTTCAAACGTTGTAAATTTAAGATAAAAGAGCTTTTTAAAAATTTAGCTTTGTGTAATCTTTGTTAAAATTTGAACTATGGACAGTAAAGCATTGGATAAGGCCCTCAGCGAACTGATTAAGCGTAAGACAGAGTTGTCGGCATTGGACTATAATAATCCAAAATATGATGAAATAGAGGACGCACTGCATGATTTGGAAGATGATTTCCAAGGACAGTTTGGGAGTAAATTAGAGGAGATTCTTCAGGATATCCATGATGAATACTGCTCTGATAATGATGTGTTGATGCCTGTTGCTTATTTAGGAAAAGGTGTTGTCGTGGATGCGGATGACTATCCAGGCAAAGACACTAGGTTGGTTTTATTAGCAAACCCTCCAAGAATTGTACTGACAGTAGGAAAGGAGAAAGAAGAAACTCTCTGGACTGCCAAGTAGTTATTATTTATCAGTTAATAGTTATCGGCTAATATCCTGATAACTATTAACTGATAACTGTTTTAAGCAAGTTCTCTTAAATCGACAGGCACCACGCGGGAAATTCCTTTCTCCACCATGGTGATTCCATAAATAACATCTGTGCTTGTCATCGTACGCTTATTATGCGTCACAATCACAAATTGAGAATCCTTACTGAAGGTACGGATAATGTTATTGAACTTATCAATGTTGGCATCATCCAAGGGGGCATCCACCTCATCAAAAATACAGAACGGTGCCGGCTTCAATAGGTACATCGAGAACAACAAGGCTGTAGCCGTCAAGGTCTTCTCACCACCTGATAACTGGTTGATGGTTAACGGACGCTTGCCTTTCGGCTTGGCAATGATGTCGATCTCAGACTCTAACGGATTGTTAGGATCCACTAAACGAATATCACAGTCATCGTCTTCATTGAAGAGTGATTTGAACGCCTTCTTAAAGTGTTCACGCACCTGATTGAAGGCATCCATAAAGGTTTGACTGGCTACTCCTTCAATTTCAGCAATAGTATTAAGCAACGATTCTTTCGCTTTTAATAAATCCTCCTTCTGGGTGATGATAAAGTCATTTCGCTGCTTAATCTCCTGGTAAGCCTCCATCGCCATCGGGTTAATAGGCCCCATGTTGTCTAGGCGATCGCGCACTTTCTGCACTTGTGCTTTTACCTCTTCTTCGTTTGCCTGTGCCAGTTGCTTGCCCTCTTCTTCAGAGATAGAAGCCAACACTTCATCCAAATCCACTTTAAATTCTACAGAGAGTCTTTCCTTTACAGAACTTAACTCCAGCTTACTTTCGTTTAGCGAGTTCTGTAATTGCATCAGCAATCCGTCAATGCTTTCGCGGGTATGCTGGATGCTGCGAAGTTCTTTCTCTACTGTATCGATTTGGCCACGAGAATCGTAATATTCACGCTCAGCCTCATTAAGGCCTTTTTCCATTTCTTCCTTCTCGTTATACAGGCCGAGAAGATCTTCATCGTTATTTTCGGTGGTCTCCAGAATGATTTTGATTTCTTCTTCATTCTTGGCTAACTCCACAGAATTCAGTTCGATGCGGGCGCCACTTTGTTCAACCGACTCTTGCTTGAAACGTATTTCTTGCTCGAGACTCTTTACACGGTTTTCCTGTTGATGGAAGAAAATATTTTGTTCATTGTAAGCCGCTGATTTCTGATTCAGCAATTCATTTTGTGCGGCTAAGTCTTCAATGACAAGCGCTAAACGCTGCTCCATTTCGTGCACCTGATGCTCAATAGTTTTGGCAGCAGGAGTGGCTTCGTCCAGTTCTTTTAGCAGCGTGTCAATTTTTTCCAGAATATCTTCTCTGCGCATGTCTGCGTTGCCGAGCATTTCTGAAAACTGCTCGCGCTTGGTGCGGACAGACACAAACTCTTCATTGATTTGACGAATGGAGGTTTGAACTGTTTCAAGATCCTGGCGTAGCTGATTGTTGCGAAGTTTCTCCAGATCGGATTGCTTCATCAACAAGTTGCTGCGGATTTCGTCAGACTTCACGCTCAACTCTTTAATCTCTTTCTCCAGTTTCTCTAAATTCTTGGCACGTCCAATTTTCTTACCCTCGAATAAGCCAACGGATCCTCCGGATAAACTGTATTTGCGTTTGGTGAGTTTACCACTCTTTGTGATGAAAATATTATCATCATCGAGCGGAATATTTTTCAGATCTCCTTCGTAGATGTACACCTTATCAAGGATGAAGGCCATTAGCTTTCTATACTTCTGGTCGTATTCAATGATTTCGGTGGCAGGGAAAGCACTTTCATAGATTCTGCCAGTGGTAGGCTCGAAACGTTCGAACTTATCTAAAACAAAGAAGTGTGCTTTGCCCTTAGAAGCATCGCTGAGGATGTTAATGGCTTCATAGGCTTCCGATTCATGCTCTACGATGTAGTAATTGAGATAATTCTCCAGGAAGTTCTCAATAGTAACGCGATAATCTTCGGAGGTGGTTAAAATATCCGAGAGAAGGGGAGCGTTCTTGGCAATCTTCTTCTTTAAGAATTTAATCGCTTCCGGAAAACCCTCCTGACTTTCCACCAAGGATTTAGTCAGGTTGTATTCGTTTTGCTTAGCGTCCAGAATACGACTGGTGGAGGTCATTTCATCACGAATCATCTCAATGGTTTTCTCCATTTGAGCAATGCGCTGAATCACATTTTCCTCTTCCTTTTTTAATTGCTCTAATTCGTTGTTCTTCTTGGTTAGCTCGTCTTTGAGTAGAACAAGTTTCTTCTCAAACTCCACAAGGCTTGCGCTTTGCTGATTAGAATCAGTGGCTGTCTTCTCTAGCTCTTGCTTGAAAGAGGCGATCTGAATCTGACGGATTTCAATTGACTTGTTGATTTGAAAACTTTCTTCCTGCTTGGTGCGCTGCTCTCTACGAATGGCATCGGATTGCAACTGCAGTTCAGCTGTGATTTTGCGCTGGTTTTCATAATCATTCTTTAATGATTCCAGCTTGCCCTGGATGTCCGCAAAAATCTGTTCAGCACTTGTTTTCTCTGTGTCCAGACTACCAATGCTAAAGCGAGCTCGCTCATTGCTTTTCTTATCCTGATCTAATTGGTCGCGCAGTCCGTTGGCACGATCATTCAGATATTTTAATCGTTCGTTTTTGAGTGACTTCTCGCTTTCGTACTGACGTATTCGCGCCACGTGCTCATTAATGGCCTTTTGGCGAGATGAAAGAGTCTTTTCCTTTAGAATTAAATCAGACTTAAACTTTTCAATGCCCGCTTCTCGCTCTGCAATTTGAGTGGTTAAGGATAGTTTCCGATCGTTCTCCTCTTCAATTTGCTTCGTTAACTTATTAAAGTTTTCTCGCTGCTTGTTAACTGTAACTTTTGCGTAGTGTACGCTCTTGTCTTTGTACTCTTCTTTAATCCTATAATAATTCTCTGTCTGCTTGGCTTGCTTCTCCAAGCTCTTCATGTTTTTTTCGATCTCAAACAAAAGATCTTCCACCCGTTCAAGATCTGTGTCAGTATCTTCTATTTTCTTGAGTGTTTCTTTTTTACGCTTCTTGAATTTGGATACACCTGCTGCTTCTTCGAAAAGCATTCTGCGGGAGTTATCTTTGTCGTTCAATAAGTCGTCCACCATCCCTAATTCAATAATAGAGTACGTATTGGAGGCAACCCCTGTATCTAAAAACAAGTTGGTGATGTCCTTTAAGCGACACGTTACTCCGTTGAGCAAATATTCACTCTCCCCAGAGCGGTATAATCTGCGCGTAATAGTTACCTGAGAGTATTCAGTAGGAAGAATGTTTTTGGTGTTATTGATTGTTAGAGAAACTTCGGCCATTTGTTGGGCAGAGCGCTGACTTGTACCATTGAAGATGATGTTCTCCATCTTCTCTGAGCGCAGGGCGCTGGTCTTTTGTTCACCTAACACCCAGCGAATAGAGTCTACGACATTTGACTTCCCGCAGCCATTAGGTCCAACAATACCGGTAATACCTTCGTCAAAGTTAATAACTACTTTATCGGCAAAACTCTTAAAACCCTTGATCTCCAGCTTAGATAATTGCATGAACGTGTAGTGGTTGATTGTAAAAAAGAACGCAAAGATAATCGAGTGCTCCTGGCAATTCAAAATAAAAAGTTCACCCACAGGAATATGGCTAAAAAGCCTTGGAATGGCACAAAATTTTGTTTAAAGCGATATTTCTGTACATTTGGATAATGGATAATCTGCAAATTTGGATCTATGTAATTCTGGGCATCGTCTATCTGATTGGAAAGGCGAGAAAGAAGCCAGAGCCGATTCCAAATCAGCGGAGAGGTCAGCAAGTTGGGGAAAGAGGACAGAGTACAATGGAAGAAGGTCCCAAACCCCTTTCATTTGAAGATTTGCTGCGAGAAATTACAGAAGCAAAAGAGTTAAGTTCCGCTCCTAAACCATCTTACAATAAGCCAGCTCAGGATTTTGTGGATTATGAGGATGAGTTAGTAGAAGAAGTAGAGCCGGTAAGACCTGATTATGACTTTAGGAAACAGGAAACCTATAAAGCCTTTGAGCAATCCAAATACGAGGCATTTAATAGACTATCGTATGAAGAGACCATGAAGTTGGAGGACACTGATGTGAAATTTGGCAAATTTCAGGCCTTTGAGGAAGACAATAAACCCTCCATAGCATCCCAGATAGCGGAAGATTTTGCGGATGTCGATAAAGTGAAAAGGGCTTTCATCATGAGTGAGATTTTTAACAGGAAATACGCCTGAGGGCGTTTTTGATTTTTTAATATAAACCTTACCTCCTAACGGTGAGGTACTTTTTTGAACTGTTTGGATGAAATACTTGCCTTAACTAGCATGGAATTAATGTGGTTACTATAACCGCCTGAAGGATATTTAAATATTGTTTGAAATGTTTAACTTTACCTCTAAATGACTATACCTAAACACCTTATTAGCAGACTGCTACTTACATTTCTGCTACTGTTTTGTTCTTTAGCCAATGGAAGGCCTTTGCAGGGTAGGGTAGATGACTGCGATCAATTCAAAGTAAATGTCTCGGTAAGTGATAATAATAAGGTCTTAGTAGAGGTCTCTGGTTTGAAAGGAAAGCAGGTACTACATGTGATTGGCGGAAAGGGCTTTTCCAAGATGAATATTTCTGAGGAGGAGCTGCAGACATTGAAAAAGGGCTCCTATGTGCTGATTGTGATTGATCAAAAAGATACAGACAATTATTGCCAAAAACATTTTGACTTTATAATAAAATAAAATGCGCAAGTCGATACTTATTTTTAGCGCCTTCTTTGTATTAACAATATTGGGAAGCTTTTCTTCGTGGGCTCAGCCAGTCTTCACAATTACAAATGTAAAGGATGCTTGTAATGCAACGGCAAATGGTTCCTTTGATATAACCGTAACCAGCGGTACTGGTGCTCTAACTTATTCTGTGATAAGTGGCCCGCCATTCGTTAGTTTTTTTAGCCAGCCTATAACTCTTGGAGTACCTCAAACCGTTTCTGCTCTGCCAGGTACAATAGCTGGTAAAAACTACTTAATTGTGGTTTCTGATGATGACGGTCCTTCGAATCAGAATCAATTGGTTTTTTTGTTTACTGCCCCTTCAATCAGCTCTTTTTCATCTATTGACAATACAAGCTGTGTCTCCGCTAATGGTTCTATCGGCATTACTGTTTCTGGCGGCAGTGCCCCTGCAAACCTTACTTTTAACTGGACTGGTCCAGGAGGACCCTATTCTACAGAAGACCTTTCTAATCTTAGCGGTGGATCTTATTCTGTTACTGTTTCGGATTCAAGAACGGTATGTCAAGCAATAGCCGGTCCAATAGCGATAGCTGACCCTTCTCCAGATGCCTTTATAGTTTCAGCATCAGACACAGATATATGTGATGGCGAGTCTATTACTATAAACTTATCCGATTCAGAAGTTAATCCACCAGATCCAGCCCCAGGTACTACGTATCAGCTTTTAAAAAATGGTAACCCTCTTGGAGCCTCAGTGGCAGGTACTGGAGCTGCGCTTGTTTTTAATGTCGCAGCTTCTGAATTAACGCCAGCAGGTTCTCCTTATACTTTTTCTATAGTGGCTACAAATGGTGTTTGTGCACCAGCCAATATGACGAACACACCTGTTGTTACGGTTAATGCGATACCTGTTACGAGTGTTATTACAGGCGACAATAGTGTTTGTGCCAATGATGCAGGAGATGTTTACAGTGTTGTCAATACGGTTGGTAGCACCTATGCTTGGACAGTTCCCGCGGGCGCTACGATCACCGCAGGTCAGGGTACTAACAGCATCACGGTAACGTGGGGTACGACCTCAGGGAATGTGAGCGTTGTAGAAACGAGTGCAGCCAGTTGTCCTGGCTTACCAGTAGATTTTGCTGTTACAGTTAATCCTCTCCCTAATGCATCCGTTTCAGCAGCCAGCCCAAGTATTTGTTCAGGCTCATCTACCAATGTCAATATTAACTTTACAGGAACAGCACCCTGGACTTTCCAGGTGTTTGATGGGACAACCACTTCAGCCGCTCAGATAACCTCTTTTGGCTTATCAATTTTAGTAAGCCCTACAACCACAACAACATATACAGTTGTAAACCTGATTGATGCAAATGGTTGTTCAGTTATTACCAGTGGATCAGCTACTGTTACCGTTATTTCACCGCCAAGTGCTGCTTTAGGAGTTTCAGCTGCCATTAGCAACCTGTGTACCGGAGGTATTACCGATATCACTGTTTCAGGTTCACAAGTAGGAGTGTCTTATCAATTGAGAAATGATGCGGATGATTCAATCATAGGATCATTAGTTGCAGGAACAGGCGGAGATATTCAGTTATCAACTGGAATTTTAACCGCTACAACCACCTTTAATGTACTCGCTACTGTAACAGGTTGCCCCTCCGTTGAGTTGACCAGTAAACCAGTGGTAACGGTCTCCGGCACCTTAAATAGCAGTTTGTCTGTGACAGCAACAGCGACTACACTTTGTGAGGGCGGTCAAACAGATATTGTAATTAATAGTGCGGAGAATGGAGTATTGTATCAATTAAGAAATGATGCAGATAATTCTCTAATCGGTGCTGCGGTGGCGGGTACTGGAGCAAATCTAACTTTACCTACTGGAGTATTAACATCGAGTATTACTTTTAATGTATTAGCAAGCAATGGTTCTTGTTCCGTTGAGCTCATAGCAAAGCCTACCGTTAGCGTTGACAATGATCCAGACATTAATGTTTCGGTAAATGGACCAGCCGGCAATATTTGTACAGGTGGAACAGCTTCTGTAGAAATTGTGAATTCAGAGGTTGGAGTGTCTTATCAATTACGCGATGACCTGAATGCGGATGCACTATCAGGCACTGCAGTGGTTGGAACTGGTGGCAGTATCTTCCTTTTCAGTGATGCATTGACAGCCTCAACAACCTTCAACATATTGGCTAGCAGTGGTGTTTGTACACCAGTGGAATTGACGACACTAGTTCCGGTTACAATAAGCGGAACTATTGATGTGAGTTTGATAGCCACCCCAGCATCCACCACTGTTTGTGAGAATACAGCTACCACTATAGAAATTGCTAATCCTGAAGCGGGTGTTAATTACACCTTGCGAAACGATGCTGATGATTCCATTATCGATGGACCCTTAGCTGGATTAACAGTAATATTTAATACAGGGAATCTCACAACAAACACGATCTTTAATATTCTTGCAGACAATGGGGCGTGCTCAGCAGAGCTTACGGGTCAGGTCACTGTTCAAGTGGTAACAAATCCTGATGCCAGTCTTAATTTAGATCCATCGATAGCAACTGTTTGTTCAGGTGGTTCGACTTCGGTTCAAGTGATTAATTCTGAGGTAGGGGTAAATTATCAATTGAGAATCGATCCGACCAACACACTTGTGGGCACAGCAGTGGCTGGTACAGGAGGAACTATTTTGTTACCAACAGATCCTTTGGTGGCGGACACAGATTTTAACGTTGAAGCCACGAATGGAATTTGTGCCCCTATAGTGCTTACAGAGATAGTAAGCGTCACCATTGGTTCGGGTACCCTTGACAATTCACTAGCGGTTTCAGCAAGTTCTTCAACTATTTGCGAAGGATCAGCCACGTTTATTCAAGTGGTTAATTCAGAAGTGGGTGTTAGTTACCAGTTGAGAAATGATGCTGATGATTCTAATGTGAACGCTGTTGTGATAGGTGATGGTGCAACCATCAATTTACCAACCGGTAATTTGACGGCCACTACTACTTTTAATGTATTGGCTGGTTCAGGTACGTGTTCGATTGAGCTCGCGCAGCAACAGACCATCACTGTTAATCCCATTCCATCTGCTGCCTTGGTTGTTACTTCTTCAGTGCCATCTACGTGTATTGGGTCAAGCGCTAATATCACGATCGTTTCTTCTGAAAACGGAGTCTTGTATGAATTACGCAATGATGCCGATAATTCAGTAGTTGCTTCTGCAACAGGAGATGGTAGTGATCTTGTTCTTTCGACCGGTGCTTTAGCCATCACAACCACCTTTAATGTATTTGCCTCACTAAATACGTGTTCTACTGAACTTTCAACCTTAGTGACGATCACTATAAATAGCGGCCCTGACAACACCCGCGCAGTTACGGCCTTCCCATCACAAGTCTGCGCAGGGGCTTCCTCTGCCATCGTAGTAACGTCTCAGAATAACATCGTGTATCAATTGCGCAACGATGCAGATGATTCTCCAATAGGTGGACAGTTCTTGGGAAATGGTTTTAGTATTAATCTCCCTACTAACGATCTGTCAGCAACAACTACATTTAACGTCTTGGCAAGTAACATGGATGGTTCTTGTGCTACTGAGTTGCTCAGTACCGTCACGGTGACGACACGTGCCTTGAACGATCCGCTTTGCGGTTCCGGAGGCGGTGGTGATCCACTTGAAAACTGTACCTTGTTTACAACGATTGTAACCGAAGTGAAACCAACTTGCTCAGGTGAAGACGATGGCCAATTGACCTTTGAAATAACAGGTGGTAATCCATTGCCTAACTATACCATTATCTTGATTGATACTGTAATTGTTAGTGGCGTGAAAGTGGCCAATACCACTGGTAAGACTGGAGCTCCTTCAACACCCATTGTCTTTACAGGACTTAAACCAGCACAGTATTATTACAGAGTAGTAGATGCTGATGCCAACATTTGTACGTTACCCTATAAACTGGACAGGCAAGTAAACATTGTTGCTGAAGTAGTGGAGGTTTCTGTTCCTACTTGTCAGGGTAGTCCTACTGGTACTGCCAGAATTAACATTGTTAGTGGAGGTACCTCTCCGTATGAGTATTCCATTATTGGTGATTTCTCTGATGCGAGACCGTTTATCTCAGGAGAACTCATCACGGATATACCTGGAAACACCGCAGTCATTCTGATTCGTGATGATGCAACGGATGCTTGTCCTGCTGAAGTAACAGTGGATATTCAAGATGGAGCTATTCCTCCTGTGGTGTTGGTGACTGCTTTGAAGCAAGACGCGAGTTGCAATGGCAATGATGGATCTATCCAGATAAACTTAAGCGGTGGGGCAGGCGCTCTTACCTATAAGTTCGGACTTGAAGGTAACGAGTTAGACCTAACTGGTCTTCCGGCAGATAACACCTTTACGGGACTCGCCTCAGGTGATTACCGGTTGGTTGTGAGTGATGCCAGCGGATGCGGTCCTTATATATTCGATAAGTCTGTCAATAATGGTTTCTCTGTAGGATTCCCCGGAATTGTTGAGTACAGCATCTTGGACATTAACGAACCTACTTGCTTGGGTGGTGGTAGCGATGGTCGATTGAGATTGGTTATTGAAAACAACAATTCTCTGGGTAACTACGAATTTGCCATTCTAACAAGTCCAACAGCCATTCCTGCAGATGCTGATTACACCCCTGCCTCATTGAACCCGGTTACGGTTAGTGATGCCTTATCAGCAAACACGTACTACATTTGGTTGAGATCCTTAAATGCGGATTGTCCAACAATTGCAACTGTAGATATTGGTGGAGCTATTCCTATTACGTATGAAGTGACAAACATTAACGAGCAGTGCTTTGACGATGGGGGCTTTATAGAACTTAGCAATATTACGGGAGTGCCTTTCAATGATTTCCAATACCAGTTGAAATTGGATGGGGAGACCATTGATCCAGGTGCCTTTACGTATACGGAGTCGTTGGGAACTGTACGAACCAGAGAGTTGGAACCGGGCAACTATGAGATTACCCTCTTACAATCCTCCCCTTACGGCTGTGTAACAGCACCACAGTCTGTGACTATTATCGGCCCTAGTGCAGAGCTTGCTATACAAGATCCAATCATACCAAGCCCTGATCAGGAGACATCGTTTATTGATGATCCATCAGCAGTTCGCATCTTTACCGTAACGGGAGGTGCACCGGTTTACTTCATGAGTCTAATCAATTCAATTGATGAGGTGATTCGACCGGCTACTGAAGTATTGTTAGTGAATACAAGCTACTCGCTGCAATACGCAGGATTGGCTCCGGGAACTTTCACGGCACAAGTGACGGATGAATTCGGTTGTGTGGCTGAAAAGGAATTCGTGGTAGGCGTGAAGACAGAAATCTTTATACCAAACGTGTTCACACCCAACAATGATCCCGACAACCGTAACGAAGTGTTCTTTATCAGAAACCTGGCGCCTAGTGGAGCTCAATTGGTGATCTCTAACCGTTGGGGTAACGAAGTGTACTCTACGAAGAATTATCAAAACGATTGGAATGCGGAAGGCGTAAGCGATGGAATTTATTTCTATAACCTGCGCTCCAATGGTCAGGAGTTTACGGGTTGGGTAGAAATTATCCGAGGCGAAAAGCCATAACGAAGCTGAATGAATTTTAAGAGCCCTTTGCCTTTACGGCAAAGGGCTCTTGTTTTTAGTGGAGGTTGGTGAGAAAAGATAAGGTGTCTATATCATCCGCATAATCCCATACTTCCGGTTGCTGGGCCTTTCCAAAAGGAACAGTGCAGAAAGCCTCTTTACCCACAATGCATTGAAGTTTAGAGCGATTCTCCAGTATCTTATTAATCACATCGTCTTCTGAAGTATAGGTCTCGTAATAGAGTACTGAGATGGGAGATACCAACTTATCACTTTCGCAGAGCAATAAATATCCTGTATCCAGGTGCCGCTGCTGATTGACTAAGAGAATAGCCTTTTGATAATCGTAGTTATTGTTGAATTTATGATGATCGATAACCTTGTTGAAAGAAGACCAATTGTCCAGTATGGTTTGAAACTCATAGCCAGCGGGAACAAATAACTTCGA
>LNEN01000323.1 GCA_001464155.1 Cytophagales bacterium Ga0077538
AATAGAAATAAAAAAGGGACTATACTTTCGCATAGTCCCTTTTAGATTTTCTGTTACTGGCTATTAAGAGTTACTCTGCAACCTTGCTTTGTACTTGCGAGCGTTCTGATACTCGGCAGATTCAGTATACTCGTTGATGATTCTATCGTATGCTTCGATTGCCTTCTCGTTCTGATTTAATTTCTCGTAAGCCAACGCTTCTTTTAGTAAGTAGGTAGGAGTGAAAAATTTGTTAGGCTGGTAAGTAGATGCCTTGTGGTAGTAACTAGCGGCCTCCTCGTATTGCTGCAATTCCATGTGCGCATCGCCCAACAGACTGTAGGCACGTGGTTGAACCAATAAATCGCTAGAGCTAAAATCTTTTAAGTAAAGAATGGCTGCATCAAAGTTGCCTTGCTTCAGGTAACTAACCCCTGCATAATAATGAGCCAAGTTAGCCGCTTCTGTCATGCTGTACTCATCAATAATGTTAATGAAGCCCAAATTGTTACCATCACCATTGAGAGCCAGGTTTAGGCTATCGCCCTCAAAGTAATGAACGGCCTGAAACATCTCTTTCTGAGCTACCTCATTTTGGCTGTCTGTATAGAATTGAAATCCGAAGTATCCACCCACTACTAAAAGGATGGCGCCCAGGATACCAAACACAATTGTTGAATTATGTTCGATCCATTGCTCAAAGCCCACCACTTTCTCTTGTAGCACTTCCTGGTTCTCCAGTACACTCTTGTTTTCTTCTTTCTTTGCCATGATTATAAAAATAGTCCCGTTCCAACTTTTTCAGAACGGGACGCAAAACTACTAATTAGTACTTTTTAAACAAATTGGCTTTTTACCCGAAAATAAACGGGTAGTCCTGCTGCTCGTAAACATCTGTCAAAGCCTCTTTCGGATCGGGGAAGTTTGATTCTTCCGCGAACTTCACAGATTCTTCCACCTGACCAACGACCTTGGTGTCAATAGCTTCTAACTCCGCTTCTGTGGCAAACTTCTTGTCTAAAATGGTTTTACGAACCACTTCGATAGGATCCTGTCTCTTGTATTCTTCAACTTCCTCCTTTGTGCGGTATTTCTGAGGATCGGACATGGAGTGTCCTTTGTAGCGATACGTTCTAAATTCCAACAGAGTAGGGCCTTCTCCCGCTCTCGCTCTTTCTGCAGCACGCGCCACGGCTCTGTGGACAGCTTCGGGGCTCATGCCATCCACTGCTTCAGAAGGCATATCAAAAGCCTCACCCAAGGTGTGAAGTTCTACTACATTAGAAGTACGCTTTACGGAAGTACCCATCGCGTAGCCATTGTTTTCAATCACAAAAATCACCGGAATCTTCCACAACATGGCCTGGTTCAAGGCTTCGTGGAAGGCACCCTGGCGCACCGCCCCATCGCCCATGTAGCAAATGCAAAGCTTTCCGGTCTTTTTATATTTTTCAGCAAAGCCTAAACCAGCACCGAGTGGAACTTGTCCGCCCACAATACCATGACCACCAAAAAAATGATTGGCCACGTCAAAAATGTGCATGGAACCACCCTTTCCTTTCGAGCAGCCCGTTTCCTTGCCATACAATTCGGCCATAATTGCATTCGGGCTGGTGCCTAAAGCCAAAGGATGAGCGTGATCGCGGTAAGCAGTGATATACTTATCTCCTTTTTCCAAAGCACTTACCGATCCGGCCGCGCATGCCTCTTGTCCTATATATAAGTGACAAAAGCCCTTTATTTTCTGCATACCGTATAACTGGCCAGCCTTTTCCTCGAACTTGCGCATCAACTGCATGCTCTCGTACCAGAAAAGGTAGGTTTCTTTCGAAAATTCAGTCTTTGATCCTTTTGCTGCCGGTGCAGCCGCCTTGGTGGATGTAGCCATATCACTAATTTTGAACTGCGAAAATAAGCCCGCACGGTCAATTAACAATGAACATGCAAGAATTAACAGTTTTGGGCGTGCCCCTCGCTTGCCATTCCGATCCCTGTCCAACTCAGGTCGGGCTATATGTTGCAAGCCCCGATACCCACATACCTTGCTTTTGCCCTCGGAGGCTTTCCCAGCCTTTGCCGAAGCAAGCTTTCGGCTTCGCGCAGGCAGGCACTTCTATCCCTCACGCGCAGAACAACTGACAACGGATAACTAATAACGAATAACTTAAAAGATGACCATCGACCACCTCCATTTACTCAACTTCAAGAATTATGCGGAGGCAGAGATTTCGTTTTCACCGAAGCTCAATGTGCTGGTGGGGAAAAACGGAAGTGGTAAAACCAATCTTGTAGACGCTATCTATTTTCTATCCTTTTCAAAAGGAGCCATCTCCACTTCCGATCAACACTATATTAAAGACGGACAACTTCAGTGTGTGATTCGAGGAAACTTTACCGTTCAGCAGAAGACGCATGACTTATCGAGTGCTTTGCAAGCCGGACAGAAAAAGATTTTTAGAGAAGATGGTTTGGATTACACCAAGCTCAGCGACCATATCGGTAAATACCCGGTGGTGTTAGTGGTCCCCGATGATGCAGACCTGGTGAAGGAGGGCAGCGAGTCGCGCAGACGTTTTTTTGATAGTCTCATCTCGCAGCTGGATAAAGACTACCTCGAAAACCTGATGCGTTACAATCATTGCCTGAAGCAGCGCAACAGCTTGTTGAAAATGTTTGCCGAATCTGGAAAGCAGGATTGGACCATGATAGAATCCTACGATGAGGTACTCACGCAGGTAGGCAGTACTATTTTTTCGAAACGCGAAGATTTTTTGAAAGAGTTTTTGGTGGAGTTTCAGAAGTATTATCAATGGTTGGTGGCTACGGAGACAGTCGATCTAAGTTATTCTTCCGGATTGAAAACTCAAGCCTTCAAAACAGGCTTACTTGAATCAAGAGGAAAGGACCTGGCCTTGCAGCGCACCAGTTTCGGTATTCATCGCGATGATTTTGTGTTTAGCCTTGGTTCGGGCGATTTAAAAAGGTTGGGTTCCCAAGGTCAGCAAAAGTCATTTGTGCTGGCCATGAAGCTGGCGCAATTAGAAATTGTAAAGAACCATAAAGGTTTTTACCCCATTCTTTTACTCGATGATGTATTTGACAAACTCGACAGCGACCGCATCCAACAATTATTAAAAGTATTCCCCACCTTTGGGCAGATATTCTTAACGGATGCCCGCCCCGACCGAACGCTTCATTTATTGGAGTCGGCTGGCCTAAGCAAAAAGATTTTTAGAATCGATAAAGGAGAAATCGTAGCCGATGAGTAAAAAAGGGGAAATGAAAACAGTGGGAGAGGCCTTGCAGGACCTGTTGAAGGCTTATCGGATAAAAGACCGTTTCGATGAGAAATCTGTCCTAGCTTCTTGGGAGCGTATTGTGGGCAAGCCCATCGCCAAACGCACCAAGCGTTTGTGGCTCAGAAATGCAGTTTTGTTTATTGAATTCGACTCGCCCACCATTAAAAGCGACTTTTCCTTTCATAAAACCAAGGTGATGGAAGTTTTTCAGCAAGAGTTTGGCAAAGGCGCTGTCAAGGAGATTGTGATCATGTAAAAAGTGTTAGTCCTTGTGCTTTAGGCATTTGCCCAAAAATCATCCATCCATTAAGCCCTCCGAATACCCACATCTGAGTGCCCACGGGCAGAGAATCAAATAATTCCTAATCAAATACTGCCCAAAAGTTTTGAAAAAGTAGAAAAGCGTATAATTTTGCACTCCTATTTTTTAGGAGCACCCTGTAACGGGGCGCAATTTGTTCTTAATTTATTGGGGGAAGTACCAAAGCGGCCAACTGGGACAGACTGTAAATCTGTTGACTTATGTCTTCAAAGGTTCGAATCCTTTCTTCCCCACCAACAATACAAAATTTCAAATTTGAGATTTTGTATTGAATTGCGGGAGTAGCTCAGTTGGTAGAGCGATAGCCTTCCAAGCTATAGGTCGCGGGTTCGAGCCTCGTCTCCCGCTCATGTTGAGCTGTTATCCGTTAATCGTTAACAGTTAATTGTGAAAACGATTAACCAAAAACGGATAACGAATAACAGCGGAAATGCTGTTGTAGCTCAGGGGTAGAGCACTTCCTTGGTAAGGAAGAGGTCGAGAGTTCAATTCTCTTCAACAGCTCTAAAACAATTTCAAATCTCAGATTTGAAATTGAAGAAGCAGAATTGCCACACGAGGCAATCTGAAATTGAAATTTGAAATTTTGAAATTCTCTTTTTGCCGATGCGTAGCGAACATCACGAAAGTAATCCGGGAATTTCAACGAATAACCCTTATTCGACAGGCATATCATGTTTGGGGTGTATGAAGCTTCTTCTGAAAAGAAGAGGCCTTGAATTGTAACTTATTTTAAACAATTAATACACTTTTAAACTTAACTGGGATTTTCAAATATGGCAAAAGAAAACTTTGACCGCTCCAAACCCCACGTAAACGTTGGTACTATCGGTCACGTTGACCACGGTAAGACTACGCTTACAGCTGCAATTACAAAAGTACTTGCTTCTAAGGGTCTTGCTTCAATGCGCGATTTCTCTTCAATCGACAACGCACCTGAAGAAAAAGAAAGAGGTATCACTATCAACACCTCACACGTAGAATACGCTACTGTAAATCGTCACTATGCGCAC